>DATNIT010000294.1:0-40408 GCA_035604335.1 Allostellaceae bacterium
CGTCATGGCTTACGACAGTTCCGGCCGGCACAGTCCGCCCTCCAACAGCGTGACCGTCGAGATGCCGATGCCGGAGGCGGCACCCACCCGCACGCCCGAAGAGCGACCCATGCCCCTTGATCCCAGCGGCCCGCTCGACGAGAGCGGCCACCTCGATGCCTTCGCCCGCGACCACCTGCCGCCGCGCGAGCTCTGGCCGGTGATGGAGTACGGCACCGTGCCCGAGCTCGATTACCCCCGGCACCTCAATGCCGCCGTCGAGCTTCTCGACCGCATGGTCGAGAAGGGGCACGGCGCCCGCCCTTGCCTGCGCACGGACAAGGAGGTCTGGACCTACGCCGACCTCCTGGAAAGGGCGAACCGCATCGCCAACGTGCTGGTTCGCGACCTCGGCCTGGTGCCGGGGAATCGTGTCCTGTTGCGCGCGGCCAATACGCCGATGCTGGTCGCCTGCTGGTTTGCCGTGCTCAAGGCCGGGGGCATCGCCGTTGCCACCATGCCTTTACTTAGAGCCAGAGAGCTCAGCCAAATTCTGAGCAAGGTAGAGGTCAAATTCTCAATATGTAACAGTATATTGAAGGCGGAACTTGAGAATTCTTATGAGCGTGTCGGTCGCCCGATTCGGACGATCCTTTTCAACACCGACGCCAGCGACGGCCTCGAGGCGCACATGCGGCGGCAACCCGCGAGTTTCGAGAACGCCCAGACCTCTCATGACGATGTCGCGCTGATCGCCTTCACCTCCGGGACGACGGGCGTCGCCAAGGGATCCATGCATTTCCACCGCGATATCCTCGCGGTCTGCGACACCTTCCCGCCCTATGTGCTGAAGCCCAGAGCCGATGACATCTTCCTGGGCAGCCCGCCCCTCGCCTTCACCTTCGGCCTCGGCGGCCTGGTGCTGTTTCCCATGCGGGTGGGCGCCTCGACGCTGCTGGTGGAGAAGCCCAGCCCCGACGCGCTGTTGGAGGCGGTGGCGCGCCACCGCGCCACCATCCTGTTCACGGCCCCCACGGCCTATCGCACCATGGCGGATCACGCGGGCAAGCATGATCTCAAGAGCCTGCGCGAGTGCGTCTCCGCCGGCGAGACCCTGCCGTTACCCGTGTTCGAGTCCTTTCGGCGCGCCACCGGCATCCGCATCATCGACGGGATCGGCTCGACGGAGCTCTTGCACATCTTCATATCGGCCGCACGCGAAGCGATCCGGCCGGGCGCCACGGGCAAGCCAGTGCCCGGCTACCGCGCCGAGGTCGTCGACGACGACGGCAACCCCGTGCCGCCCGATACCGTCGGGCGCCTTGCCGTCCGCGGGCCCACGGGCTGCCGCTATCTCGACAACCTCGAGCAGCAGCAGAAATACGTGCGGAACGGCTGGAACCTGACGGGCGACGCTTATCGCCGGGACGCCGACGGCTACTACTGGTACCAGGCGCGCACCGACGACATGATCATCAGCTCCGGCTACAACATCTCGGGACCCGAAGTGGAGGCCGCGCTGCTCGATCACCCCAAGGTGCTGGAGTGCGCCGTCGTCGGCTCTCCCGACACCGGCCGCGGCGAGATCGTCAAAGCCTTCGTCGTGCTCCGGCCCGGCGCCGTTCCGAGCGATGCCCTCGTCCAGGACATCCAAGATTTCGCCAAGGCCGAGATCGCCCCCTACAAGTACCCCCGGACCATCGAGTTCGTTCGCGACCTGCCGCGTACGGAAACCGGCAAGGTGCAGCGCTTCAAGCTCCGCGAGCTCGAGCGCGAGCGGGCGAAGCAGAAGGCGGAGCATTGAGGCCGTCATAGGCGACCTCGTAGTGCCGCGCGAAGTCGTCGAATTCCGCGAGAACCGCTCTGGCCTCGGGCTCGACGACGGCTTTCTCGGCGTCTGCACCGGCGAACGCACGGATCGCGTCGATCGAGTCCCAGAACGTGACGGCCAGGAATTCGGTGCGCCCGCCCTCCGGCCTTCTGAGCAGACAGGCGCCGCGATGGCCCGGGATACCACGCAGACCCGGAAACACCCTTGTGGTGGCGTGTCGCTGATAAGCGTCGGCATTTCCGGCTTCCGCCGCGCCGCGCCATAGGCGAGCGATCATATGAACCTCGCTGGGTGGAGATGTGCGGCTCACGTTTCCGCTTGCGGCCATGATGAGTATGATGCGGCCCAGGATATTGGCGAAAATTGCAAGCTCGGCAGGAGCGCTCGAGAATGGCCCGCGTGGATCCCAGGAACACCACGCAGTATTGGTGGGATCGGCACACAAGCGGCCTCAGCTTGATGCGCGCGGACTTCACCACCCACGAGTATCCGCCGCACACGCATCAGGCCTTCGTGATCGCGGTCACCGAGCAGGGCGGCTCCGTCATCAAGAGCCGCGGCCGGGTCGAGGAAGCTCATCGCTCCGCGCTCTTCGTTTTCAATCCGGCCGAGCCGCATGCGGGTTGGATGGGCTGGAGCCGGCGTTGGCAATACCGCTCGCTCTACCTCACGCAATCCGCCATCGATACGGTGGCGGCCGAGCTGGGCATCGTGGCCGTGCCCTATTTCACCGAGAACCTGTTTCGAGACGCCGATCTCATCGGCGGATTTCTCTCTTTGCACCGCGCCCTCGAGGAGGGCCGCGACGCCTTCCGCGAGCGCGAGCTGCTGGTCGGGACCTTCGGGCGGCTATTCGAGCGCCACGGCAGCGGAGGCGGTCGCATCAAGGCGGCTCCGCGCGACCAAGTCCTGCTGGCCACGGCCATCGCGGCGATGCGGGCCCGTCATGCTGAGGATCTCGGCCTCACCGAGCTTGCGCACGAGGTTGGGCTCACAACCTTTCAGCTGATCGGACTGTTCCGGCGCACAGTCGGGCTCACGCCGCATGCCTACCTCACGCAGATCCGGCTGAGCGCCGCCTGTCGCGGACTGCGACGGGGACTGCCGATCGCGGATGTGGCAGCCGCCGCCGGCTTCTACGATCAGAGCGCGCTCACGCGGCACTTCAAGCGCGCCTATGCGCTGACGCCGCGGCAGTTTGCCCGTGCCGCGGCAGGGTCCAAGCGCCTCGCAATTTTCGCCAATACGCGACCAGCGCGGCTCGCCTAGATCTCCGTCGCTGACGAGTCCGAAACCGCCGGTGACGCGATGCCGCATTATTTTTGCCATGACCATCCCGAGACCTTGACCCTGGAGACGGAGGTGTTGGAGGCTCAGCCGGGCAAGCTGATCCTCTCTCAATCTCCCTTCTATCCCGGCGGCGGCGGTCAACCGCCGGACCGAGGCGTGCTGCGCTGGCAACACGGCGAAGCCGCGGTGACCGGCTTCGAGTACGCCGAGGGCAAGCTCTGGCACGTCCTCGCCGGCTCCGCCGAGCCATCGGGCACCGTCGAGGCCGCCGTCGACCCGACGTTCCGGCGCACCATGCGCCAGCTGCACACCGATACCCACATCTTGAACGCGCTGATTTACCAGGCCTTCGACGGCGCGTTGGTCACCGGCGTGCAGATGTACGAGGACGGCACCGCGCGCATGGATTTCGACCTGCCCGGTGCCGACAATGACCGTATTCGCGCGTTGGAGGCACCGATCAACGAGATCATCGCTCAGGATGTCGCGGTGACCCTCGGTTATGTCCCGCTCGAGGAAGCCCAGGCACAGCACGGCTTGATTCGAAGCCGCTCGGTGGCCCCCCCGCCCACGCCCGACGGCTTGATTCGCATCGTCGAGATCGTCGGGCTCGACCGTCAGGCCTGCGGCGGCACTCACCTCACGGGCACCGGCGGCTCGCCGCCGGTCCGCATCCTCAAGATCGACAACAAGGGCCGGCACAACCGCCGGGTCCGCATCGGCCTCGCCGGCTCTGCGGCGGAATAACTCCGTTATCCCAGCGTGACGCCGCCGGCGCCGTCGGTGCGGCAGCGCAGGTGCACGGCGCCGTCATTGCCCCACTGGACCAGGATGGGATAGGCAGCCGAGCCATCGGGTTGCGGCTCGAGCTCGCCGGTACCGAGCACGATAAAGCCAAGACTGCGCGCCGCCTGCTGGCAGGCCTCGGGCGCTGGGCTGAGGGGCGACGACGGCGGCGGCACATCCTCGGCGCAGCCGAAGAGCACCGGACCCATCGCGGCAAGGATTCCCAGGATCCCGATCCGAGCCATGCCCATGTCCCCGTGCTCCTCCCATCCTCCCCAGAGCAGGTGACCGCGCCCCGCCGGTCAGCACTTTGGCTCGGACCCGTCCCCAAGGCAACGCCAGGCGTCGCGCCGATGTGGAGGCCTTGAATCAGCTGATTCAGCATGGACTCTAGGGCCTTGCCAAAGCCCGACGACCCCGCAACTATCGCGGCCGCTTGTGATCGCCGGGGAAAGTGGAGGGACCTGCGTGTTTGAAAGAGAATTGCGGCACGACAATCGACGCGTGATCCATGGCCGATAACGGGAACTGGGTCACGGTAGCCCCGCGCGCCAAACTCGGGGACGGCGACGTCCTGGGCGTCTCCGTCGGCGAGGAGCAGATCGCGCTCTACAACCTGGGCGGCGAGATTTACGCCACCTCCAACATCTGCACGCACGCGTTCGCGCTCTTGTCCGACGGCTGGCTCGATGGCGAGGTGATCGAGTGCCCGCTCCACGCGGGACGGTTCGAGGTCAAGACGGGCAAGGGGCTCGGCCCACCGATCCCTTGCGACATCAAGACCTATCCGATCCGCGTGGTCGGCGACGACGTGCAGGTACAACTCGGCGCGTGATTGCCCCCTCAGCGGTGCTCGCTCGCGAGACGCAGGCCGAACGCGATGAGCACCGCGCCCGTGACGCCCTCGATGGCACGTCGAATGCCGCTGCGGCGCAAGATATCGCCAGCCTTCGCGACGGCCAGGGCGTAGGCCACCAGCCACGCCAAGGTCATGCCCGAGAACACCAAACCCAGCACCATCAGCGCCGCAAAGGACGCGCTGTCCTGCGGCACGAATTGCGGGAACAGGCTCGCGAAGAACGCGGCCATCTTCGGATTGGCGAGATCGTTGATGACGCCCTGCCGAAGCGCCTCAGCGCGCCCGAGACGACGCTCGGCGCGACCACTCGAGGCACCGAGGGTCGCCGCTCCCGGCCGGAAGGCGCTGTAGAGCGTCTGTAGGCCGATCCAGATGAGGTAGGCGGCTCCCGCAAGCCTCAGAGCCTCGAACACCGGCGCCGAGGTCACGAGCAGGCCAACCACGCCCGCGCTCGCGGCCAGCGCCCAGACGATCTGCCCTGCCGCAACGCCGATCGCCGTGAACACGCCGCCGCGCGCACCGCCCAGCAACGTGTTGCGAATGGTGAGCGCCGTGTCGGGCCCGGGCGTCATGATCACGACGAGCGAGATGCCGAGGAACGCGAGATAGCTACTCATGGCCGCGACTGTGGCTCCCGCCAGGCCGGCCGGTCAAGCGATGCGGCCATTCGCAGCGTCCGGTAGGATATTTCCATGAGCGACACCGCGCCGCGCTACCCGTACCGTCCGCGCGCCGATCAGCGCGCGCCGCGCCCCGCGCAACACCCCGTGATCATCGTCGGTGCCGGACCCGTCGGGCTCGCGCTCGCGATCGATCTGGTCCTGCGCGGCATTCCCGCCGTGGTTCTCGACGAGGACGACACGGTCAGCGTGGGCAGCCGCTCGATCTGCTGGGCCAAGCGCACGCTGGAAATCTACGACCGGCTCGGCTGCGCCGAGCCCATGATGGCGCGCGGCGTCACCTGGAACCGCGGCAATGTGTTTCACGGCGATCGCTTGCTCTACGAGTTCAACCTGCTACCCGAGGAAGGTCACCGCTTTCCCGCCTTCATCAACCTCCAGCAGAATCTCGCCGAGGAGATCTTCGTCGCCCGCGCGGAGACCCTGGCGGGCGACGGCTTGGACCTCCGCTGGAAGAACCGCGTCACAAATGTCGTACCCGCAGACGACCACGTGCGCGTGGATATCGACACACCCGACGGGCCCTACGCCTTGCGTTGCGATTATCTCGTCGCGGCGGACGGCGTGCGGAGCACGGTGCGCCGCGTGCTGGGGCTCGACTTCAAGGGCCGGGTGTTCGAGGACCGCTTCCTCATCAGCGATGTCAAAATGCGGGCGGAGTTTCCGCCGGAGCGGCGCTTCTGGTTCGACCCGACCTTCCATGGCGGCCGCTCCGCGTTGCTGCACCGGCAGGCCGACGATGTCTGGCGGATCGATCTGCAGCTGGGAGCGGACGCGGATCCCGAGCTCGAGCTGCAGTCGGAGCGCGTGGTCGCCCGGCTGCGCCGCATGCTCGGCCCCAAGATCGCGTTCGAGGTGGCGTGGAGCAGTCTCTACACGTTCCAGTGCCGGCGGCTCGAGCGCTTCCGCCACGGCCGGGTGTTCTTCGCCGGCGATGCCGCGCATCAGGTCTCGCCGTTCGGCGCCCGAGGCGGTAACGGCGGAGTCCAGGACGCCGACAATCTCGCGTGGAAGCTGGCCCTGGTTTTGAAGGGCGCGGCGCCCGAGCGGCTTCTGGATAGCTACGATGCCGAGCGCATTCCCGCTGCCGACGAGAACATTCTTCATTCCACCCGCGCGACGGATTTCATGACACCGAAGACAGCGGCGAGCGCCGCCTTCCGCGATGCAGCCCTGAGCCTGGCGGAGCGCTATCCCTTCGCGCGCGGCTTCGTCAACAGCGGGCGGCTCTCGCGCCCCGCCACCCTCGACGCATCGCCGCTCAACACGCCCGAGCGCGATGCCTTCACGCCGGTGCTGCGTCCCGGCAGCCCGGCGGCGGATGCGCCGATCAGGACCCCACAGGGCGGCGAGACGAGTTGGCTGCTCCGGGAGCTGCGGAACGGCTTCACGGCGCTCTGTTTCGGCGACGACGGCGCGGCCGCGAGCGTTGGCGCGCTTGCCAACGGCCCGGTACCGGTCGCGGTGAAGCGTATCGGCCCCGGTGCCCTCGCCGACCCGTCCGGCAGAGCGGCCCAGCGTTACGACGCGAGACCCGGCACCCTCTATCTCATCCGCCCGGACCAGCATGTGGCCGGGCGCTGGCGGCGGCCGGACGCCGACCAAATCCGCAGCGCGCTCGAGCGCGCGCTGGCTCTTCAGGAGTAGCGTCCATGGCAACGCTCCGCACCGAGTCCAACATCGAAGATCCCGATGCGTTCTATTCCGAGCTGATCGAGCTCCATCGCGGCCTCACCGAGGAGCAGTCGCGCCTCGTGAACGCTAAGCTGATCCTCCTCCTGGCCAATCAGGTCGGCGACATGACCGTCCTTCGCCAGGTCCTGGCGATTGCGAGGGAGAGCCTCGGCTAGCGGAGACCCGCGAACGGCTCAGCACTCGTCCGCCGCCCCGATTTCCTCGAGGTCGGGATCGAATTCGGGCTCGCGCAGGAAGATCACCCATTCCGAGGCTCTCGAACCCGCATCCAGCACGCCGTCGGAAATCCCGTCTTCCACCGACGCTTTCCACTGCAGCAGCAGCGCCTCGTCCGCTTCCGACGCGGTGTAGCCCTCGGGCGAGTCGCGATAGCCCCGCTCGTATAGAGTACCCACCTCCTCCTGTTCCTCGATCTTAACGACCGCCTCATCCGCGCCTTCCGCGGTCACCAGCAAAAGCGGCCGCGCGGGATCATCCCGCCGGCTGACCATGAACACAGTCATTGCACTCTCCTTACACTCCAAACACGACAGCGCAGCAGTCGAGTTGGTTGCTGAGCGCGCCGCTGCAAAGGTGCGGCGAGCAGATGTCACAGGCAAAGTTTCATTCGCTCCCAAGTGCGCGTGATGACGCAGCCGGCTTGTCAATAAACCGGCCGCTGGCCATTATCTCGGCCGGTCGATCCACCTCGGCGCCGGACCCGCCGTCACAGGCGGAGCATCCATGGGCGAGTTCGCATTCGGTCAACCCGTCAAGCGCAAGGAGGATCCGCGGCTCCTGACCGGCCGCGGCAAGTTCATCGAAGACCGACGCGAGCCCGACGAAGCGCATGCCGTTCTCGTGCGCTCGCCGCATGCCCATGCGCGCATTCTCTCCATCGATAGCGCGGAAGCGGGCGCGATGCCGGGCGTGCTCGGGATTTTCACCGGCGCGGACCTCGACGCCGACGGAATCGGCGGCATTCCCTGCGAATTCGTCCCGCCCAAGTTCGGGATCTCCGGCACCGAGAATTGCCCGGTTATCCGCCCGACTTTTCCCGTGCTTGCACGCGATCGCGCGCGCTTCTGTGGCGAGGGCGTGGCGGTCGTCGTGGCCGAGAGCGTGGCACAGGCCAAGGATGCCGCAGAGCTGATCGTCGTGGACTATGACGCGCTGCCGGCAGCGATCGGCACGAAAGAGGCCCGCGCACCGGAAGCGCCGCAGGTCCACGAGGGAGCGTCGGGCAATGTCTCGTTCTCTTGGGAAGCCGGCGACAAGCCTGGGGTCGATGCCGCATTCGCCCAGGCTCATCGCGTGGTGAGCGTCGAGCTCGTCAACAATCGCGTGGTCATCGGCGCGATGGAGACGCGGGGTGCGCTCGGACTCTACGACGCCGGAACGGGCCGCTTCACGCTCTACACCGCGACACAGATGCCGCACGGCATCCGCCACGAGCTCGCAAAGTTCGTGTTTCGCGTGCCCGAGCAGGAAATCCGCGTCGCCGTCGGCGACGTCGGCGGCGGGTTCGGCGCGAAGAACTCGCTTTATCCCGAGCAAGTGCTGGTGCTCTATGCCGCACGCGAGCTCGGGCGGCCCGTGAAATGGATCGGCGAGCGCGGCGAGGCTTTCCTCGGCGACTACCAGGGCCGCGACAACGTGACCCGCGGCGAGCTGGCCCTCGATAGAGAGGGGCACATCCGGGGGTTCCGCGTGAACGCCACGGCCAATCTCGGCGCCTATCTCGCGCCGGAGGGCCCGCTTTCACCCACTCTCAATACCAGCGCTCTCGCCGGCGTCTACCGCACACCCGCCATCCATGTGAGGGTCACCGGCGTCTTCACCCATACCGCGCCCGTCGACGTCTACCGCGGCGCCGGCCGCCCCGAGGCAATCTATTTGCTGGAATCCCTGATCGATGCCGCCGCACGGGAGCTCAACGTCGATGTCGTGGACTTTCGGCGCCGCAACCTGGTGTCGCCCGCGGAGCTCCCGTTCAAGACATCGCTCGGCCTGGTCTATGACAGCGGCGAGTTCGAGCGCGTGCTGGACGCCGCACTCGCCCGCGCGAATTGGTCCGATTTCGCCGGACGGCGCGCCGGGTCCGCACGGCACGGCAAGCTGCGCGGCATCGGCTTCGCGCATTACGTCGAGCGCGTCGCGGGCGGCTGGGCCGAGCGATCGCGCATCGAGCTCACCCGCGAGGGTCGCGCCATCGCCTATCTCGGCGCGATGTCGAACGGCCAGGGACACGAGACCGCCTTCGCGCAGCTGGTCGCCGCAAGACTCGGCCTCTCCATCGACGACGTCGAAGTGGTGGAAGGCGACACCGACCGAGTGGCCAGCGGGCACGGCACCGGCGGCTCCGCCTCGCTCGGCATCGCCGGCGCGGCGCTCGACGCCGCGATGACGACCATGCTCGCGCGCGCGAAGCAGATCGCGAGCGAACTCTTGGAGACGGCGCCAGTGGATATCGAGTTCGACGACGGCCGCTTCATCGTCGCGGGTACCGATCGCTGGATTCCCCTTGCGGAGATTGCGCGCGTGGCCTTCGAGGCCCGATTCACGCCACCCGGCGGCAAGCCCGGTCTCGGCGAGGACGGCGACTACCTCCCCCCGAACCCGACCTTTCCGAACGGTTGCCATGTCGCGGAGGTCGAGATCGATCCGGAGACCGGCGCGCTGGCGATCCTCCGGTACACTATGGTTCACGATTTCGGCCGCGTGCTGAACCCACTCCTGGTGGAAGGGCAGCTCCACGGCGGCGTCGCTCAAGGCTTGGGCCAAGCCGGTTTCGAGCGCGTCGTGCACGATCCCGCCTCGGGGCAGCTCCTCTCCGGCTCGTTCATGGACTACTGCCTGCTGCGCGCGGACGACTTGCCGAACCTTGACTTCGTCGAGCGCTCGACGCCATCACCGACCAATCCGCTGGGCATCAAGGGATGCGGCGAGGCCGGAGCCGCCGGAGCGCCGCCCGCTCTCATGAACGCCATCCTCGACGCGCTCGTGCCCCTGGGCGTGCGGCATTTCGACATGCCCGCCACTCCGGAACGGCTCTGGCGGGCGATCCGCGACGCGCGCGGCGGGTGAGCCCTGGTGACGAGGATGTGTTGGCTGCTGCTTGCCGTTTCGATCGCGATCACGGCTCCGGCGGCAGCCGCGCCATCCCTCGAGGAGACGCTGCGCGGTTTCGACCTGCTCGGCTCTTGGGCGCCGGATTGCGGGGAAGCGCCAAGTCCGCTCCATCCTCATGCGACCTATTCGGCAGAACCGTCGGGCCAAGCATCGATGATCTACGACCCAGGACCAAGCGCACCCCGGAGCGCCTACGCGATCCTCAGCGCCGAGCGTGTCACCGACGACAAGCTGGTCCTGCGGGAGGAATGGCTGCACGACCACTCCCGCCTCGACGTCACGCTCCGGAAATTCCGCGGCAAAATGAAGGTCTGGTACTCCCGCGAGGCCGGCGGCAATACCCTGGTGGAAGACGGAACCGTCGTTGCGACCGGCTATGTCAGTCCGTGGATGACTCGCTGTCTTTGAGTGGGCCTATCCTTCCGGCAGGCCGAAAATCTCCGCGGGCTCGCTGAAGCCGCGCACGGGGTGAAAGCCGAGCGAGATCAGCGGCTGCTTGCAGGCGCGCGCGAAATCATCCGAGACCAGGAGTGGCCGGTCGAGACGCTTGGTGAGGCCTTCGAGGCGACTGGTGAGATTGACGGCCGGGCCGATGGCGGTGAAATCCAGCCGGTCGGTGGCACCGACATTGCCGTAGAACACCTCGCCGAGATGCAGGCCGATGCCGACCCGCAGCGTCCCGCGACCCGCGGCGATCCGGCGCAGATTGAGCTCGTCGAGGCGGTGGAGGCTCGACCGCGCCGCCCTGAGCGCGGCGGCGGTCGAGTCCGCCTCGGACCCTTCTCCCACCGCGAAGATCGCAAGAACGCCATCGCCGATGAACTTCAGGACCTCGCCGCCCTCGGACTGCACCGGCTGGGTCACAGCCTCGAAGTAGTCATCGAGCAGCTCGATCAGCTCCTCGCCCGGCAAACGGTCGGAGAGCGCCGTGAAGCCGCGAAGATCAGTGGCCATCAGGACTGCGCGTAGTCGCTCTCCGTAGCCACGCCGGATCTCGCCATCGAGGACGCGCTGGCCGACCGTACGGCCGAGATAAACGTCGAGGAGAGTTCCGGCGATGCGCTGCATAACCTTGGCGTCCGCGACCGCCGCGAGCGCGGGCAACAAGCGCTCGATGAGCGCGATCTCGCCGGCCTCGAAACCGCTGGCGCGGTCGGTGGTCCAAGTCGTGGTCTGAAAGCGGCCGTTGAAGCTGGTCAACGGACAGGCGAAATAGTCCGTGGCGCCCGCGTCTCTGAGCCGCCCAAGCATCGGGAAGGCGGCGATCGCGGCTTCGGCTTCCGGTTGCGCGAGGCGATAGCGCACCGGCTCGCCGCGCTCCATCACGCTGCGGATCGGGCTCTCGCGGTAGTCCAGCGTCTGATCGATGCCCCGGAGCACTTGATACTCCTCGGCAATCCCGCGATCCCGCCACCAGCGGTAGTTGTAGCCAAGGAATTGCGGATGGAGGGTCGGCGTCGAGAACGTCGCGCGCCAGAGCGGCAGCCCCTTGCCCACCATCCGCCAGCAGAGCTCGTCGAAGAGGGCGAGGCCGCGCAGCGTCGCTCGGCCATGGGTCAGCACCCAGTCGAAGACGTCGCCGCCGAGGATCGGTCCGCCGGCGCCGACGTATTCGTCGACCTTGGCGAAGAATTCTCCCGAGGGATCCTCGGTCGCGGCGGCCGGATCTCCGCCCGCATAGGGCATCACGCTCGCGTTCGGCGGGGCCTTGGATGGGTCACCTGTCATCGAGCGAAAGCCTAGCACGCCTGTGAAAAAGTCGTTTCAGCGAAGACACCACCGTCTATAAGAAGGCCGCAAGTCGACAGGAGAGATAGAGATGGCCCGCAAGCACCTAACCGTCGGGGAGTTCGCCCTGTTCAACGTGCTGTACGAGGACGGCTCGCAGAGCTCGAACCGCAAGGTGCCGATCTCCGCGCTCGGCGGGATCGACGGCGATGCGCCCGCGCGAGACATCATCGAGGCTCAGGATCAGAAGATCTCGGAAGCCTCCGGCAGGTCGCGCCCCAAGATCAAATCCATCACCCGCGCGGGCGCAACCGCCAAGCCCGACGGCGCGCGCCCGCGACGGTAGCGCGGGGTTCAGGTCTCGCTGGGGGCCCCGAGCCCGCGATAAACGGCGCCGGCGACAAGAGCGCCCACGATCGGCGCCAGCCAGAACAGCCAGAGCTGACCGATTGCCCAGTCGCCGACGAACAGCGCGGGCCCGGTGCTGCGCGCCGGATTGACCGAGGTATTGGTCACGGGAATGCTGATCAGGTGAATGAGCGTCAACCCCAGGCCGATCGCGAGCGGCGCGAACCCCTTGGGCGCGCGCTCATCGGTCGAGCCCAGGATGACGATCAGGAACATGAAGGTCAGCACCACTTCGTCGACGAAACAGGCGGCGAGCGAGTAACCGCCCGGCGAGTGCTCGCCGTAGCCATTGGAGGCAAAGCCGCCCGCCAGCGAGAAGCCCGCCTTGCCGCTGGCAATGAGATAGAGCACCGCCGCGCCCGTGATCGCACCCAGCACCTGCGCGATCACATAAGGTAAGAGCTTGCCCGCGGCGAACCGGCCACCGGCCCAAAGGCCCACGGAGACCGCGGGATTGAGATGGCAGCCTGAAATGTGACCGATCGCATAGGCCATGGTGAGCACGGTCAAGCCGAAAGCGAGGGCTACGCCCGCAAAACCGATGCCGAGATTGGGGAAGGCCGCGGCCAATACCGCGCTGCCGCAGCCACCGAGCACCAGCCAAAACGTACCGATGAATTCTGCACCAAGCGCCTTTGTCATGACGATTCCCCAGATTGAATTGCCGGAGCCATCCGGCGTTGCGACGTATCGTCGGGCTTACGTCACGGCATCAATTGCACCGCCACCTTGTGAGTGGCGATGCGCGTCGTAGCGTCCTGCTGAGCGGGCAACGCGAGCGCCGCGTGCTGCGCGATTTTCGATGGATCGACACCGGCGGCCTTGAGCGCAGCCGCGACCGAGGTCGCACGCTGATCCGCCAGCTGAGCGTCGCGAGGCGCCGCGCCGTCGGCCTCGCCCTCGACCACGACCGACGACGGTTTCCTATCCCGGATCGCGGCCACGATCGTGTCCACGACCTGCTGCCCTTCGGGTGTCAGTTTCGCGGAATTGACCTGGAAAAAGACGTCGAACTGCTTCGGCTGCGGTGGGGTCGTGGCGCACGCCCCCAGCAGGATCAATACCATGAGCAGAATGATGCGACGCATGCGACCCCCCTTTGGTTCAGTCCGCGGTCTCTCAACCCTGCAGCGACCTCCACATCTCCATGTCGCGCTCGGCGGTCCAGATCCGCGGATGCTCGACGCCGCTCATCTCGTCGTAGCAGCGCGACACATTGAAGGGTTGGCAGTGCTCGAAGATGACCCACTGGCCGTATTTCGGCGCCATCGCCTTGTAGGCGGCGTCGTAGACCTCCTTGAGGCGCCGGCCCGCGCGCACGCCGGCCTCGACCTCCCGGGTCATGTCGCGCAGGAAGCCTTGCGTCCCGTCGATGGCGCGGTTGACCTCGGCGGCGCTCGTGAGCGCTTCGCCGCGCCCCGGCACCAGTTTCTCGGCACCGAGCGCGCGGAGCCTCTCGAGCGTTTCCGGCCACTCGCGGAAATGCGCATCGCCGCAATAGGGCGCCGCGCCATACTCGACGAGATCGCCGGAGAACAGCACCTTCTCTTTCGGTAGCCACGCCACCGTATCGCCCTGGGTGTGCCCCTTGCCGAGATGCAGGATCTGTACCTCGCGCTTTCCCATGAAGAGCGTCAGGCTCCGGTCGAACACCAGGGTGGGCCAGGTCAGACCCGGTACGCTCTCGACCGCGCGGAAGAGCCGCGGGAAGCGCTGCGCCTCGCTGTCGAAATCCTGTTGTCCGCGCTCGCGGATGAGCTCGCAGGTGCCTTGGCTCGCGATGATGTGCTGGGCGCCGTAGGCCGACGCGCCCAGCACGCGGACGGCGTGGTAGTGCGACAGCAGCACGTACTTGATCGGCTTGTCCGTCACCTCGCGGATGCGCTCGATCAGCTCGCGGGCGAGCACTGGAGTGGCACGGGCATCCACGACCATCACGCCGTCGTCGCCCACGATCACGCCGGAGTTGGGATCGCCTTCGGCGGTCAGGCAATAGAGCCCGTCGCCGAGCTTGGCGAAGGTGGTCTTCTTGTCGGAGAGGTCGGCTTGCGAGGCGAAGGCTTTGGCCATGGCTCCTCCTCAGGCGTATACGCGCTTGTAGAGCTCGATGATCTCGTCTTGCGTCGGCACGCGCGGATTGTTTCCAGGCGACCCTGAGGCGAGCGCCTGGCTCGCCATGGTCGGCATCAGCTCGGTGTACCGCCGGGCATCGATGCCGTAATCCCGCGGGCTCGGGACCTTGAGGTCGGCGTTGAGCGCGCGGAGCTCGTCGAGGAGCCGAGCCACTGACGACTGATTGCCTTCGCCCTCCGCCGCCACGCCCATGGCTCGCGCGCAGTCGGCATAGCGCTCGAGCGCCGCCGGCGCGGAGAATGCGGTGATCTCCGGCAGCAGCATGGCGTTCGAGAGCCCATGCGGCACGTGGAAGAACGCGCCGATCGGGCGGCTCATGCCGTGGACGAGGCAGACGCTGGAATTGGAGAACGCCATGCCCGCCTGGGTCGCGCCCAGCATCATGGCCTCGCGCGCCTGGTCGTTCTGCGGCTCGTGGCAGGCGGTGCGGATGTGCTTCGCGATGAGCGCCATGGCGCTTTTCGCCACGCCATCGGTGAAGGGGCTCGCGCGCTTGCTGACGTAAGCCTCGATCGCGTGGGTCAAGCTGTCGATGCCGGTGTCGGCGGTGAGGCGCCACGGCATGGAAAAGGTGAGCTCGTAGTCGACGATGGCCGCGGCGGGGCAGCAGGCGAGGCCCATGATCAGCATCTTCTCGTCGCGCTCGGTGTCGGTGATGACCGTGAAGCGCGTGACCTCCGAGCCGGTGCCGGCCGTGGTGGGTATCGCGACCAAGGGCAGGCCCGCCTTCGGAATCTCGTTGGGGACCTTGTAATCTCGCATCTTGCCGCCGTTGGCGGCCAAGACCGAGATGGCCTTCGCCGTATCGATCGGGCTTCCGCCGCCGAGCGCCACCAGGCAATCGTAAGGGGCGGCCTGCAACGCCCGGACGCCCGCCTCGACCACGGTGTCCGTCGGGTCCGGCACGGTATCGGAGAAGACCTGCCAAGCGAGGCCGGCGCGATCGAGCCGGTCGGTCACCTTGGCGAGGGTGCCGGAACTCGCCATGAACCCGTCCGTCACGATGAGCGGAAACCGCACACCGAGCCGCGCGAGCACGGTCGCAATCTCTGCCACCGCGCCGGCGCCGATGTGCAGCAGCCTCGGCATGGTAACGGTCGCGACCATGAGAGCCCTCTCCAAGTGGTGGTTCTTACGGCTCTTTTAATACGGCGCGGCGGGGATCGCGAGTCTGCGCCGGGCGCTGCAACGAAACTCGCCTTCGCCGTTGGGGAGCCGCGGTCGCAAGACCCCTCTGCGTAGAAATTCCAATACCGGCCGGGTGTTGCGCGAATACAACGATCAATTGTTCTCTTCCATCGACCACAACGAGATAGCCTATGCCCAGACACAGAATTCGGACAATATCATCGGCGTGACAGGGGCAAAGCCGCATCGAGGTTGCGGTTGGGTCGGGGGTCAGATGAAAAGCCGCATTTCCAGCGGTACACCCGCCGGGCGGGTGGCGCACGCCGCGCTCTCCGGGACGGCGCTGAGCGCGCTCGCACTCGCCGCGTTCATAAGCGGCCCCGCTGCGGCGGCGTCGATCACCTGGACGGCGCCGGCCCTTTCCAGCCCCGCTGATTTCGACACCAGCACGAACTGGAATCCGAACACGGTCCCCGGCAGCGCCGATACCGCCGTGTTCGGCAGCGGTGCCATATCGGTCAACTTCAGTACCGTGACCAATACGGTCGGCGGCATCCAATTCACGGGCCAAGCCTTCGAATTCAATGTCGGGGCGACCAGCAATCCGGGGCCGGTCGTGCTGAATCTCACCGGCGCGGGCGTTGTGGACCAGACCGCGGCGACCAAGGGCTTCGAGGTCGGGGGACCGCACGCCGGCACGATCAACTTCAGCAACAGCGCTGGCGCAGGCGATTCCTCGGTCCTCTACAACGTACTGGGCGCCGGCACCGGCCTCGCCGCCGGCAGTCTGGTCTTTCACGACACGTCGAACGCCGGCGGCCTCAACCCGCTCAACGTCAACCCGAGCGGCGCCAACATCAGTATCAGCGGCGCGGACGGGCCCGGTGCCGGTGGCAGCGTCGCATTCCTCGACCATTCCACCGCGGGCGACGCGAGTATCGCTGTTAACATTGACGGCGCATTCGGAGGGCTCCCGGGCGCGGGCGCCACCCTGAGTTTCCAGAACAGCTCGACCGCCGGCATGGCAGGGATCGACGTCTTCGAGGCGGGCAACGCAACGGGCACGGCTGGCGTGCTGACCTTCACGGACACGGCCTCGGCTGGCACGGCGTTGATCACGGTGCACGGCAACACGACGCTCTCTACGGACGGCGGGATCGTTCTATTCGAGGGTACATCGACCGCGGCCTTCTCGACCATCAACGTCACCGGCGGCTTCCTCGAGTTTACCGACACAGCCACGGCGGGCAACGCGACGATCGTCCTGGACGGCGCGGGGATGACCGACGTCACCATCTTCGGCGGCATCGTTGGTCTCCGGGGCAGCGCCGCCGTCGGCAACTCCGGAATTACGGCCGGGGGCGGCGGCGGCACGACGACCGCCGGCGGCATCGGCACTTTCACCGGCAGCTCGACGGCTGGAGGCGCGGATATCCTCGTGCAGGGCGGCGTCACCGCCAGTTCCGTTGGCGGCGCGCTCATCTTCGCGGGCAACTCGAGCGCGGGCACCTCCATGATCGGCATCACCGGCGGCTCGCTCGGCGGTGACGATGGGCAGGTGAATTTCGGCGGCAGCGCTTCCGCGGCCAACGCCACCATCTTCAACGGCGGCACCTGCGCGGCCACACCCGGCAAGGCCTGCTCCACCACGTTCGATTCCGGCGGCACGGTCACCTTCACCGGCGGCTCGACGGCGGGCCACGCCACCATCGATAACGCCAAGCTCGTGCAGTTCCTGGGCGGGGCGGATGGCGGCCAAGCGACCTATCTGGGCTATGCAGGCTCGACACTGTCGATCAGCGGCGTCTCGAACGCGGGCGGCACTCTCGCCAACGGCACCTCGGTCGTCAACACGCTCAATATCGGCTCGATCGGCGGCAACGGACCGTGGCGCTCGGCGGCAACTATCTGCTTGAGGGCGGCAGCAACGCGAGCTCCACCTTCCTCGGCACCTTCACGGGGACCGGTGGTCTGGCCAAAGTCGGGACCGGCACATGGACGCTCGACGGCAGCGTCACCGGCGGCCCCATCAATCTGGTCGATGTGGGCTCGGGCGAGCTGGCGATCGGCGACCTCTCGCATCCCGGCGTCAGCCTGTCGGTCACCCATTTCACGGTGGACCCGGGTGCCACCCTCGCCTTCCAGGGCAGCTCGAGCGCGGGCACGTCGACGATCGATGTCTTCGCGGCAACGCCGGGCGTCCTGATCTTCACGGACACCGCCTCCGCCGGCACCGCCATGATCGTCGCGCATGGCGATACGACGACATCCTCGGTCGGCGGCAGCGTCTTCTTCGAGGGCAGCTCGACCGCGGCCTTCTCGACGATCACCGCCACCGGCGGCACCAAGGGCGGTGGCGGCGGCTTCATCGAGTTCACCGACAATGCCACGGCGGGCCACGCGAGCATCGTGATCGATGGCGCCGGCGACACCAGCGTGGGGAGTGGCGGGGGCTCCATCCTGTTCAAGGGAAACGCCACAGGGGGCAACGCTGCGATCACCCTCCAAGGCGGATCCGCCAACGGCGCCGCCGGCGCCATCGGCACATTCACCGACAGCTCGACCGCCGGCAGTGCGAACATCCTGGTACTGGGCGGCAACCTCGGCGGCGTCGGCAGCACTCTCGACTTTACCGGCGGAGCGGGTGCGGCTACTTCGACCATCACTGTCGGCGGAGGGGGCGCCGTCAGCAGCAGCGGCGGCCTGCTCATCTTCCAAGGCAACAGCAGCGCTCAGAACGCCTCGATAACCATCGCCGGTGGCCCGTTCAGCGGCGTCGTAAGCGGCGGTACCGGTGACTTCACGGATTCGGCGACGGCCGGGAGCGCCAAGATCCAAGTGCTCGGCGGTTCCGCGGGTGCCATAGGCGGCACGCTCGGATTCCATACCGCCGCCACCGCGGGGACGGCGACGATCGACGTCTTCGGGTCGAGCGATGCGTCGAGCGCGCCCGGCGTGCTCACCTTCACGGACACGGCGTCGGCCGGCACCGCCATGATCACCGCGCACGGCAACGACGTCGCCTCTGCGAACGGCGGGAATGTCTTCTTCCTGGGCACCTCGAGCGCGGCCTTCTCGACGCTCACTGCCACCGGCGGCACCCATGGCGGCAGCGGTGGCGACATCCAATTCGACGAGCACGCCACCGCCGGCAACGCCATCATCACCGTGGGCGCAGCGGGCGACAGCACGGCAGGCAGCTCAGGCGGCGAGGTCATTTTCAATGACAGCGCCACCGCCGCCAATGCGACCATCACCGTCGCGGGCGGCACGGTCACGTTCACGGGCGGCTCGACCGCAGGGAATGCCACCATCGACAGCGCCAAACTCGTGCAGTTCGAGGGCGGTGCCGACGGCGGCAAGGCGACCTATGTCGGCAACACGGGATCGACGCTGTCGATCGGCGGTGTCTCGAATGCCGGCGGCCCGCTGCCGAGCGGTGGCTCCGCTTCCAACACGCTCAACATCGGTTCGATCGCCGGCGACGGCACGGTGGCGCTCGGCGCCGCCAATCTTCTCGCGGGCGGCAACAACGCCAGCACCGTCTTCCTCGGCACCGAGACGGGCACCGGCGACCTCGTGAAGGTCGGCTCCGGTCTATGGATCCTCGACGGCAGCAACAGCGGTGGTCCCATCAACCTGATCGACGTGGGCGCGGGCGAGCTACGGATCGGCGACGCGACCCATCCTGGTGCGAGCTTCTCCGCAACCGCGATCACCGTCGATGCGAGTGCCACGCTCTCGGGTCATGGCACGCTCGCGGGGGCGCTCACCAACAACGGCACGGTGATTCCCGGCGGCTCGATCGGCACCATGACCCTGAGCGGGAGCTACGCGACCGGCGAGGCCGGCACCCTCGGCATCGAGGTCAACCCGGCCACGAGCTCCGAGCTCAAGGTCGTGGGCTCGCCCGGCACCGCCGCCATCGACGGCACGCTGCACCTGAGTTTCGATACCGGCAACTACAAGGTCCCGCGCCTCTATACGTTCCTCACCGCGACCGGCGCCATCTCGAAGGACGATGCGGACGGCTTCGACGCCGTCACCACCACGGGCCTGCCACCGGGCACGCCGACGCCCAATGTGGTGGCGGTGGGGCCGAACACGCTCGACCTCGTGCTCTTGCCCGGCGGCGCGCTTGGAAGCACCGGCATCCCCTCGATCGCGACCTCGCTCCTGGGCCAGAGCCAGGACGTCTCGATGCTGATCTTCCGCCATCTACAGGACGCGCGCGGCACGACCGCGAGCGTGGCGCGGGCAGCGCTCGCGCCGCAGCTCGCCTATGCGGGCTTGCCCGACCAGCTGGTGCAGGGGCCGAGCGCCTGGCCCAGCTCCGCGAGCCGGCTCTGGCTACGTCCCTTCGGGCGTTTCGCCTCGACCACCGCAAGCGGAGTCAACGCCGGCTTCGACGAGGCCGGCGGCGGCGTGGTGGGCGGGCTCGACCATGCTTTCGGCAATGGGCTGCTGCTTGGCGTCGCCGATGCCTTCGCCCACGACGACGTCACCACCAGCGCCAGCGGTTCCAAAGGCAGCATCGATAGCTGGCGGGTCTCGGCCTATGCGAGCTGGCAGCGCGGTGCCTTTGCGATCGACGCGCAAGGCGGCTACGCGCACGACTCCGTGAAGCTCACGCGGGGCATCGACGGCAGCGGGACGGCGGGCTCGACCCATGCCGGCGACGAGGTGACGGCGGCGATCGAGATGAGTAGGCGGCTCCGATCGGCGCCCGCGGCGCCGCGATCCCTTGGCTGGGATTCAGCTACGCGCATCTGAGCGAGGGCAGCTTCGTCGAGACCGGTGCGCCCGGCGCCGATCTCTCAGTGGCAAGCCACACAACCTCATCGGCCCAGGTAGGCGCAGGCGTCCGGTTCAACACCAGCTACCGCACCGCCGGCGGCTGGTGGCTCACCCCCGAGGTCCGCGTGGGGCTGAGCGAGGAAGTGGGGTCGCGGACCACGGGCGTGAGCGCGAGCTTCGCAGGCGTACCCTCCGCGGGCAGTTTCACCCTTACCGGCGTGCCGCCCGATCGGACCCAGGCCACCGCCGGCCTCGGCATCGTGATGACGGCGAGCCCGCAGCTCGACCTTTTCATCGACGCCGATGGCCGGTTCGGGGCCACGCAGAGATCGGGGCTGATTTCGACGGGACTGCGTTGGAGCTTCGGCGGGCCGGCGTCCGGCACGGCGCGACGCTGATCCTTCCCGGACTACCCTGGACGAGCTCGATGGAAGTGTCAGCGCCGCCGTCTAGACCGCGCGACGAAGCCCCCTCCGTCGCTCTACCGCGTTCTCGTAGACGGTAGGATCGAGCCGCTCCAGGAAGCCGAAGGGCGCCGCCGGATCGGTGAAGCCGGCCTTGCGGTAAAGGCCGTGGGCGTCGCGGGTCCCGAGCAGCCAGCGCCGCAGGCCCTGCAGGCCCGGATGGGCGAGGATGCTCTCCACCAGCCAGCGGCCGAGCCCCTGGCCCCGCTCGCTCTCCAACACAAATACATCGGCGACATAGGCGAAGGTCGCGTTGTCCGTGACCACCCGGGCAAAGCCTATTTGCCGGCCGTCCTTGTAGAGGCCGAAGGGCAGCGAGCGCCGGATTGCGCGCTGAAGCGTCGCCATCGGAATGCCTCGCGCCCAGTGGGAGGCCGCGAGGAAACCGTGGATGACGCGCATGTCCAGCCGCGTCCGGTCGGTGTCGATCTCGTAGCGGACGCCGTCGGCGATTTTGACAAGACGGAAGGATTGCTCGGCCATGACCGCCCCTTCACGGGTTGGGAGTTGAGCAGGAGTTCGGTGGAACGACGCGGCGGCGCCAACGCGCAGCCGCGCTTCGCAGCCCCGAGGGGCTGCTAGCGAATTCGTCGTCGCGAGATCCGAACCCTGGCGGTCATGTCGGGCGAAACTCCACGCAACTCCACGAGCGCGTCAAACAACGGCCGCAAACATAGTGCCTCATCTCCCCCTGTCAACATCGTCGGCGGAAAAAATCTCCGCCAAATCGGTGGATGCGATGAAAAATCCTCTGCTGGGGTATTCGGACGCGGGAATTGAGGTTAGGATCGATACGTTCTCCGACCGAAGGAGGCGTCGCCATCCATGACGCCGATGCGCCGAAGGGATAGCGCGTCGCGAACCGTTGAGGTTTCGCGCGCGGGGAACTTCGCGCGTCGACGCATCCTGGCGGGCTTCCTCGGTCTTCCCTTCCTCGCGAGCGGCCGCGCGCGTGCTGCAGCGGACGATATCCGCTTCTTCCGGATCGGCACCGCCGCCACCACCGGCACCTATTTTCAAATCGGCGGGATGCTCGCCAATGCGATCTCGAAGCCGCCGGGGTCTCGGGATTGCGACCGCGGCGGCAGCTGCGGCGTCCCCGGCCTGGTCGCGGTCGCGCAGGCGACCCAGGGCTCGGTGGAGAACGTGCAGGCCGTGGGCAGCGCTCGGCTCGAGTCCGCGCTCGCACAATCCGACGTCGCGTTCGGCGCCTACTCAGGCACCGGGCTCTTCAAGGGCAAGCCGCCGATCAAATCGCTGCGGGTGATTGCCTCGCTGTTCCCCGAAAGCGTTCATCTGGTCGTCCGGGCGGAGGGGCCGATCGCCGGCATCAAGGACCTCAAGGGCAAGCGCGTCGGGCTCGGCGAGAAGGAGTCGGGAACCCTGGTCGATGCCCGGCTGATCCTCGACGCCGCCGGCATCGCCGAGAAAGACGTCAAGGGCGACTACCGCAACCTTTCGCTGGCCGCCGCCGCGCTCTCGCACGACGAGCTCGACGCGTTCTTCCTGTTCGCGGGCTACCCTGTGCCGGCGATCTCTGAACTCGCGACCACCACGCCCACCCGGCTCGTGCCGCTCGGCGGTGACATCGCGGACCGGCTCATCCGCAAGTACTCGTTCTTCTCCGCCGATACGATTCCCAGCGGGACCTATGCCGGCATCGACCAGCCCACCTCCACCATCAGCACCCGGGCACTCTGGATCGTGAATGCGGATGTGCCCGACGACCTCGTCTACGGCATCACCCAGGCGCTTTGGCACGACGGCAATCGCAGGATCCTCGACCAGGGCCATCCCATGGGCCAGAAGATCCGGTTGGATACCGCGCTCGAAGGCGTGGTGGTCCCGCTGCATCCCGGCGCGGAGCGCTACTACCGAGAGATCGGAAAACAGATTCCAGAAGAAGCAAGCAAAAACAATTAGCTAACCGCTCTTCTGAATGTCGAAAGTCAGCACGTCCCCTGCCTGGCTCGCGGCCACCAGCCGATAACCTGTCGTCTTACAAAAAGCCTCGAAGTCCTTGATCGCACCGGGATCTGTGGCCAGTACTCGCAAGATGCCACCGATCGGCAGGCCCTTCATGACCTTGCGTGCTTTCAGTACCGGCAGGGGGCAGCGCAGCCCTTTGGCATCGAGGATGGTGGGCTCCGCCATGGCTCAGCTGAACCGATTGGTCTTGGGGAACCCGTTGGGGACGATGCGGCCGGATTGCGCACGGGTGCCGATCCAGGCGCGGAGATCGGTCTCCGTGCGGGTCTGATCGCCCCGGCGCCAAGTCAGGCCGTCGCTCAGGGCGAACACCTTGAGATCGGAGAGGCCGCCCTGCTTGTAGCGCTGCAGGATGACGCCGCGGCCGCGCGCCATCTCGGGCACCTCCGCGAGCGGGAACAGCAGCAGCTTCCGGTTTTCGCCGACCGACGCCACGGTATCGCCGGCCACCGGCGCCGCCGCGCGCGCCACCGCGCCATCGCCGAGATTCAGGATCTGCTTGCCGGCCCGGGTCTGCGCCAAGGCCTCGTCAGCCGCGACCACGAAACCGCGACCGTCGCTGGCGGCAACCAGAAGCTTGAGACCGGGCCGATGCGGTAGGAGGACCACCGCGTCGTGCTCGTTGCCGAGATCGATCATCAGGCGGAACGGCTCGCCATGGCCGCGCCCGCCCGGCAGCTTGTCTATCCCCAGCGTATAGAAGCGGCCATTGGTCGCGAACAGCAGCAGCTTGTCGGTCGTCTCGGCCTCGATCGCGAAGCGCGGACCGTCGCCCTCCTTGTACTTGATGTCGCCGAGCATGACGTTCCGGCCGCGAACGGCGCGGATCCAGCCCTTCTCCGAGCAAATAACGGTGCAAGGCTCCCGCTCGACCAGGGC
Source organism: Allostellaceae bacterium (assembly GCA_035604335.1). GTDB lineage: Bacteria > Pseudomonadota > Alphaproteobacteria > ATCC43930 > CGMCC-115725 > DASZHJ01. Next base: position 23,758 of record DATNIT010000294.1, read on the forward strand.
TTCCACGGGGACCTGCAGCTCTGCCGGCGGCTTGCCGATCTCGGTGCGACGCCGGCCCAGCGGCGTGCCAGGACCGAACTGCTTGCCGACCTCAGCGATATCGGCGGCAACCGTCTTCCATTGCCGCTTCTCGTCGGAGAGCAGACCCTTCAAGTCCTTGGCCTCGCCCTCGAGCGCCTCGATCTCCTTGTGGATCGCGATCTCCTCGAGCTTGCGCAGGGCGCGCAGCCGCATGTTCAGGATCGCCTCGGCCTGGATGTCGCTGAGCTTCCAGCGTTTCATCATCTCGGCTTTGGGATCGTCGCTCTCCCGGATCAGCTTGATGACCTTGTCCAGATTGAGATAGACGACCATCTGCCCGCGCAGGATCTCGCTCCGCCGCGCGATCTCATCGAGCCGGAAGCGCGTCCGGCGCTGCAGCACGACGCGGCGATGATCGAGGAAGGCCTGAAGCGCCTCCTTCAGGGGCATCACCCTCGGCACGCCCTGGGCGTCGAGGACGTTCAGGTTGAGCGGCACACGGACCTCGAGCTCGGTGGCGCGGAACAGCGATTCCATCAGCACGGCGGGATCGACATTGCGGCTCTTGGGCTCGAGGACCAGGCGGACCTGGTCCGTCGATTGGTCCCGAACATCCGCCAGCAGCGGCAGCTTCTTCTCCTCGAGCAGCGTCGCGATCCGCTCCACCAGGCGCGATTTCGGCACCTGGTAGGGCATTTCCGTCACGATCACCTGGAAGGCGCCGTGGGCGAGCTTTTCCACCTCCCACCGGGCGCGCAAGCGGAAGCTGCCGCGCCCGGTCGCATAGGCCTCGCGCACGGCCTCGGGCGCCTCGACAAGAACGCCGCCCGTCGGGAAATCGGGACCCGGCACCTGGGCGAGCAAGTCCGAGACGGAGGCGCGCGGGTGCTTCACGAGATGGACGAGTGCCGCGCAGAGCTCCGCCGCGTTGTGCGGGGGAATGCTGGTCGCCATGCCCACCGCGATCCCGCTCGCGCCGTTCGCCAGCAGGTTCGGAAACCGCGCCGGCAGCACCACCGGCTCCTGCCCCTCGCCGTCGTAGGTCGGCCGGAAATCGACGGTGCTCTCGTCGATGCCCTGCAGCAGCGCCTCTGCCACCTCGGTAAGCCGGCTCTCGGTGTAGCGCATCGCCGCGGCGTTATCGCCGTCGATGTTGCCGAAATTCCCGTGCCCGTCGACCAGCGGATAGCGCTGTGCGAAATCCTGCGCCAAGCGCACCAGCGCCTCGTAGACCGCGACATCGCCGTGCGGATGGAACTTGCCGATGACGTCGCCCACCACGCGCGCGCACTTTTTATAGGCGGAGCGCGGGTCGAGGTTGAGCTCCCGCATGGCATAGAGCAGCCGGCGATGCACGGGCTTGAGGCCGTCCCGTACGTCCGGCAGCGAGCGCGCCATGATGGTGGAGAGCGCGTAAGAGAGATACCGCTCGCCGAGCGCCGCGGCGAAATCGACGTCGCGCACGGCGGCGGCGGGGGAAGTGGCCATTGGAACCTAGATGTCAGTGCACGATCACGCGGGCGATACTGCGGCCTCGCGCCCGAGTCGGTCAACGAACCGCGTGCGCGCCGCCGGCAGCTTCCGGCCATGCGGGCGAAACATGCGCTCTTCCCAGAAGAAACCGCTGAGGCGCAGCGCATCCAGCACCGCGTCGCGGTCGGGCTGAGCGTCCGAGATCAGGAAGGCCGGGAGCGGCAGCATGCGCGCGCGGTAGACCTCGCCGGCCGCCCGCGAGACGGCCTGTCCCGACTTGGGCGAGACATAGGCGAGATCGGTCGTTACGCCCGTCGCCGCGCAGCGGCCGAGGTCCAACCCAAAGCCCAGCTCCGCCAGCAGCGCCAGCTCCCAGCGCGCATAAGCCGGAGCCCAGCCGCGGTCCCGGTCGAGGGCGTCGAGCAGCGCCGCGAGTCCGTCATAGGCACGAGGGTGCGGCTCGCGCTCAGGCAATCCGGCCTCCGCCATGGCCGCCGCCGACGCAAGGCAGGCGAGCCGCGACGGGTTCTCCATGACGCGGGCCGCGTGGCCGGTGACCAGCTCCCCAGCATAGGTGCCGAGATGCTCGTCGAGCCGGGCGCGCCAAGTAAGCTGCACGGCGTTCCCCACCTGGAACACGGTTCGGCCGCGGCGCCCTTGGCCGCCGTGCACGAGGCCCGCGTGACGGCCGTGATCGCGGGTCAGGACATTCGCCACCAATGCGCTCTCTCCGTGGCGGCGAACCGCCAGCACGATGCCCGACTCGCTCCAATGCATGGAATGTCAGCTCTCGAAGTCGAGACCGATCGCCTCGTAGCGCTCGCGATCCTCGGTCCAGGCCTTCTCGACGCGCACGAATAGAAACAGGTGCACCCGGCGCGCGAACAGCGCCTCCAGCTCGGTGCGGGCGCGGGCGCCGATCAGCTTGATCTGCTGGCCGTGCTCGCCCAAAACGATCGCTTTCTGGCTCGGGCGCTGCACGAAAATGGTTTGCTCGATGCGCACGCTGCCATCGGCTCGCTCTTCCCACTTGTCGGTCTCGACGGTCGAGGCATAGGGCAGCTCGTCGCGCAGCTGGAGGAAGATCTGCTCGCGCGTCGCCTCCGCCGCCATCAAGCGCTCCGGCAGGTCCGACAGCTGATCCTCCGGATAGAGCCACGGTCCCTCGGGCAGGGCCCCCGCCAGGTGCCGCTTCAGATCCGCGACGCCGTCGCCGGTCAGGCCGGAAATCATGAATATGGGCTCGAAGATCCCATGCTTCGCGAACCCTGCGGCGATATCCAGCAGCACCGGCGGCTTCACCAGATCGATCTTGTTGAGGGCGAGCGCGGCCTTGCGCCCGGCCGCCTTGAGCCGCTCGACGATCGCGCCCGTATCGGCGTCATCGGGCCGCGTTACGTCCACCAGCAGCACCACGAGGTCGGCATCCCCCGCCCCCGCCCACGCCGCCGACACCATCGCACGCTCGAGTCGGCGCCCGGGCCCGGGCGCGAAAATGCCGGGTGTGTCCACGAAGATGATTTGCGCACTCTCGTGAACCGCGATGCCGAGCACGCGCCGGCGCGTCGTCTGCACCTTGGGCGAGACGATCGAGACCTTCGCGCCGACCAGCGCATTGAGCAGCGTCGATTTGCCCGAATTCGGCGCGCCGATCAGCGCGACATAGCCGCAGCGCGTGGCGGTACGCTCGCTCACGACGGGCGGCCCTGCGACGGGTCGCTCGCCAGGCGCGCGATCAGCTCGGCCGCCGCCGCGGTCTCCGCTGCGCGCTTGGAGCTCCCGCTGGCGGTCGTGGGCTCAACCCCCTCGACCCTGGCGCTCACGGTGAATACCCGCTTGTGCGCGGGACCGGCGACATCAACGGTCTCGTAGATCGGCAATCCGCGACCTCGCCCTTGCGCCCATTCCTGCAGCGCCGTCTTGGGGTCGCGCGGCGGCGCCGGGGTGGTTTGCAGCAGCGGCTCCCAGCAGCGGTGCACGAAACGGCGGGCCGCCTCGAGGGTGCCATCGAGATAAAGCGCGGCGATCACGGCCTCGCAGGTGTCGGCGAGGACGGTGGGGTTGTCGCGCGCGCCCGCCTGCGCCTCGCCCTGCGAGAGAATGACGAACGCGCCGAGACCCAGCGCCCGTGCCACCTCGACCAGGCTCTCGCGGCGCACCAGCCCGGTATGGCGCCGCGTGAGCTCGCCCTCGGCCTCGTCGGGAAATCGGCGCCAAAGCAGCTCCGCCACCACTAGGCCGAGCACCCGGTCGCCCAGGAACTCGAGCCGCTCATAGCTTCGGCGCGGACTGCGCCGTGCATGCGCGCTCGGATGGGTGAGCGCTTCCGCGAGAAGCTTCGGGTCTGCGAAGCGGTGACCCAGGATCTCGAACAGGGGATCGAGGTCGGGACCGCTCGGCGTCATCCTACCGGATCGCCGAGAATAGCCGGCTGTAGCGGATGGCAAGCGGCCATTTCCAGACTTCCCACCATGCGGCCGAGCCGTCGGTGGAGAAGAAAATGAACTCCGCGCGGCCGACGAGATTCTCCGCCGGCACGAACCCGACGCCGCTGTTGGCGACCCGGCTGTCGGCGGAGTTGTCGCGGTTGTCGCCCATCATGAAGTAGGTATCCGGCGGCACCACGAACGGGCAGGTGTTCTCCGCCTCGACACGGGTCTCCGTGAATTTGTTCACGGGACAGTCGCGCGGCGGCGGCTTCGTCTCGAGCCCTTCCAGCAGGATCGTATGCTTGACCCCGTTCGGCAGCACTTCCTCGTATTGCTGACGCTCGGTGCGATTCTCCGGATCGAGATAGCGGCCCGTATACGAGCGCTTCGCCGCGACGTCGTTGATGTAGAGCGTGCCGCCGATCACCTGGATGTGATCGCCAGGCAGGCCGACCAGCCGCTTGATGAAATCCACCGAGGGGTGCTCGGGTTGCTTGAACACAACGACATCGCCGCGCTGCGGTTGGCGCGCCAGGATCCGACCGTAGAAAATGGGCGGCCCGAACGGCAGGGAGTATCGGCTGTATCCATAGGAGTATTTCGAGACGAACAGATAGTCGCCCACCAACAGCGTGGACTCCATCGAGCCCGAAGGAATGTTGAATGGCTCGTAAAGGAAGGTCCGAACGACAAAAGCGATCAAGACCGCATAGACGATCGTGCGCACGGTCTCGCGCAATCCGCCCTCTGCCTTGGTTTGGGCCTTATTCTTCATGAAAGGAATCCATCACGCCACGGGCGTGGCTCTGCAATTTGAGGAGGGCCGCTGATGAAGCCCATGCGGACATGGGAAGTCAAGGCCGGCCCGGGACGAAAGATCACGCGCTTTTGGCGCCCTGCGCGTCGGCGCGTGCCTTGTCCATGGCGGCGCGCATACGCTTGATCGCGCTGTCGAGGCCGCTGAAGATCGCCTCGCCGATCAGGAAATGCCCGATGTTGAGCTCGACGATGGTGGGAATCGCAGCGACCGCGCCCACCGTCTCGTAGCTGAGCCCATGCCCCGCGTGGCACTCGAGGCCGAGCGCCTCGGCGTGCGCGGCGGCCTTGGTGATCCGGCGAAGCTCGCGCTCGCGCGCCTCTCCCTCGGCCTCGCAGTAGGCGCCGGTATGGAGCTCCACCACGGGCGCTCCCAAGGCGCGAGCGGCGTCGAGCTGCGCCGGCTCCGGATCGATGAAGAGCGAAACCCGGATCTTCGCGCCCACGAGCTCGCGCACGAAGGGCGCGAGGTGATTGCGCCCGCCGGCCGCGTCGAGTCCGCCCTCGGTGGTGAGCTCGGCCCGCTTCTCCGGCACGATGCAAGCGGCATGCGGCTTGTGCCGGAGCGCGATCTTCAGCATCTCGTCGGTTGCCGCCATTTCCAGGTTGAGCGGCAGGTCGATCTCGGCGCTGAGCCGCCGGATGTCGTCGTCCGAGATGTGGCGGCGGTCCTCGCGCAGATGCGCGGTGATGCCGTCGGCGCCCGCTTGCGCCGCGAGCCTGGCCGCGCGCACGGGATCGGGATGCTTGATGCCGCGGGCGTTCCGGATGGTCGCCACATGGTCGATATTGACGCCGAGGCGAAGGTGACGGCGGGTTGCGGTCATGGCAGTTGCCTCCTTCTCTTCCGCGCGCTCAGCCGCGAGCCCGGTCGACCGAATTGATCGAGGGCGCGGCTCTGAGCGCCGCGATGATGTTCGTGAGGTGCTTCAGGTCCTGCACCTCGATATCCACGAGTATCTCGAAGAAATCCTGCGAGCGGTTGGTGATCTTGAGATTGGTGATGTTGCCGGCTTGCTTGCCGATGATGGTGGTGAGCGCGCCCAGGCTGCCGGGCTCGTTGCCGATGGTGACGGCGATGCGTCCGACATGGGCTTGATCGGGGTCGCCCTGCTTGCTCCAAGCGACATCGAGCCAGCGCTCCGGCGTGTCGGCGTAGTTCTCCAGGGTCTCGCAATCGATGGTGTGGATGGTGACGCCTTTCCCCGTCGTCACGATACCGACGATGCGGTCGCCCGGCAGCGGATGGCAGCAGCCCGCGAAGTGCAGCGCCATGCCCGGGATGAGCCCGCGGATCGGCACCGCCGTGTCCGAGGTCTTGCCCTTGCTCTTGCCGCGCGCCTCCGAGAGCGGCACCACCTTGCGCGGCTTGTCGTCGGGCTTCGGCGGATGGAGCGCGTGCACCACGGATCGGCCCGTGTGCAATCCCTCGCCCACGGCGACGTAGAGATCCTCGATCGTCTCGGCCTCGAAGGTTTTCAGCACAGGCTCGAGCGCTTTCTCCGCGAATTCCTGGCCCTCCTGGCGGAAGGCCTTCTGCACGATCGCCTTGCCGAGGTCGAGATATTGCTGGCGCTGCTGCGTGCGGATGAAGCGGCGGATGCGAGCCCGCGCCTTGCCCGTGACCACGAAGCGCTCCCAGGTCGGCGACGGCGTCTGCGCTTTTGAGGTGACGATCTCCACCTGGTCCCCGTTCTGCAAAGGAGTGCGCAGGGGTACCAGGCGTCCGTTGATCTTGGCGCCGACGGTGGTGTCGCCGATCTCGGAATGGACCGCGTAGGCGAAATCGACGGGGGTGGCGCCGCGCGGCAGCGCGAACAGATCGCCCTTGGGCGTGAAGCAGAACACCTGGTCCTGGAACATCTCGAGCCTTGTGTGCTCGAGGAATTCCTCGGGCCCCGACGCGTGTTCGAGGATGTCGAGGAGCTCGCGAAGCCAACGGTACTGCGGCCCCTCGGTCTTGGGCGCGCCCTGCTTGTAGCTCCAGTGCGCGGCGACGCCGAGCTCGGCCACCTCGTGCATCTCGCGGGTACGGATCTGCATCTCGATGCGTTGGCGCTCGGGTCCGATCACGCCGGTGTGGAGCGAGCGGTACTGGTTCGGCTTCGGCGTCGACATGTAATCCTTGAAGCGCCCGGGCACCACGGGGTAGCGACTGTGGATCACGCCGAGCGCGTGGTAGCACTGCTCGATCGTGTCCACGACCACGCGGAACGCCATGATGTCGGAGAGCTGCTCGAAGCCCACGTCCTTGCGCTGCATCTTGCGCCAGACCGAATAGGGCGACTTCTCGCGGCCGGACACCTGCGCCTCGACGCCGCCCTCCCTCAGGGTCCTCTGGAGCTCCGCGATGACGCGCGGGACAAGATCGCCGCCCTTCTCGCGCAGGAAGGCGAGGCGCGCCAAGATGCCCTCGCGCGCGTCGGGGTAGAGCTCGGAGAAGGCGAGGTCCTCGAGCTGGTCCTTCATCTCGTGCATGCCGATGCGCTCGGCGAGCTGTGCGTAGATCTCCATGGTCTCGCGTGCGATGCGCCGGCGCTTCTCGGCGTCCTTGATGAAGCGCAGCGTGCGCATGTTGTGCAGGCGGTCCGCGAGCTTCACCAAAAGCACGCGGATGTCCTCGGACATCGCCAGCACCAGCTTGCGAAAATTCTCGGCCTGCTTGGTCTGGCCCGACTGCAGCTCCACGCGAGAGAGCTTGGTGACGCCGTCCACCAGGCGGGCGATCTCGGAGCCGAACAGCCGCTCGATCTCCTCGAGCGTCGCCAGCGTGTCCTCGACGGTATCGTGCAGCAGGCCCGTGATGATCGACGCGCTGTCGAGGCGCATGCCCGCCAGGATGCCAGCGACCTCTACGGGGTGGGAGAAATAAGGGTCGCCGGAAGCGCGCTTCTGGCTGCCGTGCGCCTTTACGGTGAAGACATAGGCGCGGTTGAGGGCGTCCTCGTCTGCCGAGGGGTCGTAGGACTTGACCCGCTCCACCAGCTCGAACTGCCGCATCATGGCGCGATGCCCATCCGCCCGATCCCGACCGGGCGCTCTCTAGTGTCCCATCCCCGAAAGGCGCAAGCGAACGTCAGGGATAAGCGGGCGGCCGTGGCCTCGATACCATCGCCGCCCCGCACGGAGTTACGGCTCGTCTTTCGGCGGCTCGACGTCCCCCTCGACCGCCTCGTCCGCCACGTCCTCCGACGGAGGTGCGCCATCCTCGGCCACGAACAGCTCGTCCTCCGCGAGCTCCTCGTCCTCGGCGGCCTCTTCCGCGAGTTCCTCGCCCTCGGCGGGCGGCTGATCCACGGGCCAGGTCTGGGTCTCGACTCCCTCGAGATCCTTGTCCTCTTCGGGCTCGTCGATCTCGACGTGCTTCTGCATGCCCTTGATGAGGGCATTCTTGACCTGCTCGAGACCGATGGTCTCGTCCGCGATCTCGCGGAGCGCCACCACCGGGTTCTTGTCGTTGTCCCGCTCCAGCGTGATCGGCGCCCCGGAGGCGACGTCGCGTGCCCGCTGGGCCGCCAAAAGCACCAGCTCGAAGCGGTTCGGAATCTTGAGGATGCAGTCTTCAACCGTGACGCGCGCCATGCCCAATGCTCTCCAAGGCCAATCTATGGAATTGCTTACATAATATGGGAGCGATCGCTGCACCGCAACCCGGGGCTGCGCATGGCGGCCCCGCACCAGGGCTCACCACAGTTGGCTCCGCAACCCGCAAACCCCAGTCGTTTATATCATTTTCGGCCCGCCGGCGACCTAGAGCTTGGCGTAGTCGACCGGCTTGTGGCGGTCGACGCGAAGGTTCGTATCGGGCATCGGATACTTGAGGCCGTTGCCGCAATTGAAGAGCACCACGCGGTCCCTCTTGCCGACCCGGCCCTCCCGGAGGGCCTGGCGATAGGCGGCGTAGGTGGCGGCCCCCTCGGGCGACAGCAGGATCCCCTCGTCCTTCCCCACCTCCGCGCGCGCCTCGAGGATCACCTCGTCGGGGATCGCCATGGCGAAGCCCTGGCTCTCGCGGATCGCCCGCAGGATCAGGAAATCGCCGAGCGCCGCCGGGACGCGGAGCCCCGAGGCCATGGTCTGGGCGTTCTGCCAGGGCTCGGCCTTCTCCGCACCCTGCTCGAAGGCGCGCACGATGGGCGCGCAGCCCGTCGACTGCACCGCCACCATCCGTGGGCGCTTGCCATCGAGCCAGCCGATGCGGCCGAGTTCGTCGAACACCTTCCACATGCCGATGAGCCCGGTGCCGCCGCCGGTCGGGTAGAAGATCGCGTCGGGCAGCGTCCAGCCCAGCTGCTCCGCGAGCTCGAGGCCCATGGTCTTCTTGCCCTCGATCCGGTAGGGCTCTTTGAGGGTCGAGGCGTCGAACCAGCCCATGGCCTCCTTGCCCTCGGCGACGATCTTGGCGCAGTCGTTGATGAGGCCGTTCACCTTGTAGAGCTTCGCGCCCTGCAGGACGGTCTCGCCGACGTTGGGCCCCTGCGCGTCATCCGGACAAAAGACGTAGCTCTCGATGCCCGCGCGCGTGCAATACGCCGCCAGCGCGGCCCCCGCGTTCCCCGCCGTCGCCATCGCCATGCGCTTGATGCCGAGCTCCTTCGCCATCGAGACCGCGAGCGCCAAGCCGCGCGCCTTGAAGGAACCCGTGGGCAAGCGGCCTTCATCCTTGATCAGGATCTCGCCGCCACCGAGCCGCCGCTCCAGCCGTGGCGCGCGCAGAAGCGGAGTCACCGTCTCGCCGAGGCTCACGACATTCTCCGTGCGCCGCACCGGCAGGAACTCGCGGTATCGCCAGATGTCGTAGGCGCGGCTCGCGAGGCTCTCGCGGGTGACGGCGCGGCCCAAGGCCTCGAGATCGTAGCGGACCAGCAAAGGTTTGCCTGCGCGCGAGAGCGCGTGGACCTTGTCGGCCGGATAGGTATCGCCAGTCAGGCTGCACTCAAGATGCTTGGTGAATGTCGGCCGTTCGGCGGCATCGCCGTCAACTCTCGTCATGAGCGGATATTCCTCCGGTAAGAACGCGTTTCATTAGTTCCGATACTGCTCCGCGGAACCCGAGCCGCAGAGCGCGGCCCAACGTCCAGGCGATAGGCCGTACGCCCTCTTGAAATGGCGCGTCATGTGGCTCTGATCCGCAAACCCGCATGCGGCGGCCGCATCGACCAGCCGCGCCCCGCGGCGGATCAGGGCGCGCGCTCGGTCAAGGCGCCGCATGACGAGATACCGGTATGGGCTGGTGCCGAAGCACGCCCGGAAATGCCGCGCGATGGCATATCGTGACAACCCCGAAACGGCTTCCAGCTCAACCGAGGCGACGGCGTTGCGCAGGTTGGCATCGAGGTAGTCGCGCACCTTGTCCACCGCGCGCCAGTGACGAGCCGATAGCTTTCGCCTGGCGATCGAGGGGTCGGCCGCGGCCAGCGCTTCCGCGAGATCGAGGATGATCTGGTCCCGGTGCAGCTCTTCCAACGCCAGATCGAGATCGCCCAGCGCCGGCATGATCGCGGCCGCGAGGCGCCGATCGGTCGACACTGCCTCGCGCACGAATGGCAGGGGGCAACGCGTCTCGCTCAACGCGTCGCGAATGGTACGCGGCTCGACGTAGAGAATCTTGTAGTGAAACCCGGCGTTGGTCCCGGCGTGGCCGTCATGCATTTCATCCGGGTGAAGCACGAACACCTGACCGGGCAGGCTGCGCTCCGCGGCGCCTCGGTACCGGAAGGACTGGACGCCATCGAGCGTGAACCCGATGGCGTAGGTGTCGTGCCGGTGCGGGTCGAAGGCGTGCCCCCCGAAGAAGGCTTCGATCCGTTCGAACGCGGGACACGAGGGCGCGATCCGGATCCAGTCGGCGGCAGCGGCACCGCACGATCGTTCAAGACGCGCCGTCGCGCCGCCGTTCATAAGAGAGGCCATGCGCTTCTATACCAGAAACGCTGTCCTGGCTCGACATGGAGGGCGCGCGACATGGACGGAGTGCTCGGCTTCGCATTGGCCGGCTTCGCGCTCGCGGGCAGCCCCGGCCCGGCCACGCTGAGCCTCGCCGCCACCGGCGCCGCCTTCGGCGCGCGGCGCGGCCTCGGCTACATGGCCGGGATCATCATCGGCATGGTCGTCGTGATGACGATCATCGCGACCGGCGTCGTGGGCGTCCTTCTGGCGCTTCCGGGCGCGACGCCCGTCGTCACCGTCCTCGCCGCCACCTACTTTGGCTATCTCGCGATCCGCATCGCCACCGCGCCGCCCCTAACGGAGGGGAGCGACCAAGGTCGCCAGCCTTCGTTCGGCGGTGGCCTCTTCCTGTCCCTCGTCAACCCGAAGGGCTACGCCGCCATGGCGGCTCTATTCTCCGGCTTCATGCTGATCCGAGAGCGGCTCGCACTCGATGCTGTCACGAAGATCGCGGTGCTGGTGGCGATCATTACCGCCGTGAATGTGGCATGGCTCTTCGCGGGCGCGGCGCTCACGCGGTTCTTCCGCGCCCCCCGCGCCAACCGAGCCATCAACGTGACATTCGCCGTTCTGCTCGTCGCCTCCGTCGCCGCTGCACTCTGGCTTTGAGTTCCCCACTGCCGCCTAGGCGAAACGCAGCAACGGCACCGCGGCGGCGGCCAGCAGGACGGCCAGCATCCGGGATGGGGTGAAGGGCTCTTTGAGCCAGAGCACGGCGATGAGGATGGCGAACACCGCGCTGGTATCCCGCAAGGCCGAAGCCGGCGCGATCGGCGCCTGGCTCCATACCCAGAGGATGAGCAGATAAGAGACGACCGCGGCGAGCGCCGCGGGGCCGGCCATCGCCGCATTCGATCGGAGCAGCCGCCATGGCGTCGCGACGCGGCGTTGCCGCCAGCCCATGGCGAGCGCGTTCGTCACCGTGACGGCGAAGCCGTATGCCCATGGCGACCCCGCCAAGCGAACGCCTCGCGCGTCGCACGCGACATAGGCGGCCGTCGAAAGGCCCGTGACGAACGTCCAGGCCAGCGCGCGCGTGGTGAATTCGCGATCGCGCCGGGCGCTGTGGGCAAGCAGCGCGAGCGATCCGGCGATCAGACCGACGCCGGCAATGGCTGTAGGCCCGAGCCGGTCGCCCACCAGAAGCGCGGCCAACGGCACCACGAGCAAGACCGACACCGCGCGGACGACCGGATAAACCACGCCGAACCCAGCAAGCTCGTAGGCGCGCAAGAGAGCCGACACCGTCACGACATTCATCAGCGTCGATGCCGCGATCCAGATCCACGATGCCGGAGCCGGGAAGCCCGTCCACACCAGGCCCGGCACCACGAGCACGGCACCAATCAGCATCTGCGCCGCCATCGCCTCCAACGGACGCGCGCTCGCCTTGACGGCAGCATTCCACCCCGCATGAAGCACGGCGCTCAGCAGAGCGGCGGCGACATGCGCGGGCTCCATGGGATCAGTCGAGTTTTCGATAAAAGACGCTCGTGCTGCAAAAGCCGCCGCCCGGCCAGAGCGCGTATTCGGGGATGATCCCCACCAATGTCCAGCCCAGCCGAGCGTAGAGCCGCTCGGCATCCCCGCTCGCCGTGTCCAGAACCAACAGCGACTTGCGACATTCGCGAGCGGCATCCTCGGCGGCGCGCATCAGCGCAGCGCCGATGCCGCGGCGTCTCGCCCGCCGGTGCACCAGCATCTTCGAGATGTCGGCGCGATGCGGCTGGTTCTCGGGCTGGTCGAGCACGATCTGGACGGTGCCGACGATTCCGGCGGCATCCTCGGCGATCAGCAAGGCGCGAGCGCCGCTCTCGACGTCCCGTGCCACGCGGCGCCAGAACGCCAGCGCCTTGGGCATCGTCACGGGATGCATGAAGCCCACGGACGCCCCGCCTTCGACGCAGTCGATCAGCACCAAGGCGAGCCCCTGTGCTTCCGCATCCGTTATGGCCGTCAGCCGCCGAACGGTATAGCGGTCCCACTCCCCGCCGCTCATCGGCTCACCTCCGCTCGCTTGCGATGACGACCGCGTAACGCGCGGCCTTGCTCGTGCGATTGTGGAACGTGACCGGTCGGTCGAGCGCAAAGGCCAGGCAGTCGCCCTTGTGCAGCTCGTGCCGATCGTCACCGACGGTCACCTCGATCGATCCGTCGAGCACCCAGACCTGTTGATGCACGCGGACATCGCGCGCACCCGTGTCGAAGGCGACCCGGGCGCCCCTGGGAAATTCGACCTCGACGATCTGGATCGGCGAGGGAAAGCCGTTGGGCGATACATTTCGGCGGACATAACCGGACTCGGGATCGCGCCACCGCGCCTGATCGGCACGGCGCGCCACCGGCTGCGGGTTTGCGTGGGGCGTGTCGAACAAGGACGCTAGCGGCACGTTCAGGCCAGCCGCCAGCCGCTCCAGCAGCACGGCCGTGGGGCTGCTTTCTCCACGCTCGATCAGCGAAATCATGGAGCGGCTGACGCCGCTTCGCTCCGCCAACTCGTCGAGTGTCAGCCCGCGCGAGGCGCGCAAGCCTCGAACCCGCGCGGCGATCCGCTGATTGAGATCGCGCTCGACCGTATCCGTCATAATGGATTTTATTCCACTATGCTGGACTACCCGTCAAGGCAATCCATCGACGCGGATTCCGCGCCGCCAAGGCGGCGATTGCACTGGGGCAACCCTGCACATAGCATTCGTCGGAGGTCTCGGACGAATGACGGCGCAAAAAGCCGCAACGCTGGCCCGAGCGCAATTGCGATCCCTAGGGAGGAACTCGGACGTGAAAACCACTTACACCGTCTTGATCATGGGCGCATCCTACGGCTCGCTCCTCGCGGCGAAGCTGCTGCTGGCTGGGCACAGCGCGAAGCTGGTGTGCCTGCCGGCCGAGGTGGAAGCGATCAACAAGAACGGCATCCGCGTGCGGTTGCCGATAAAGGGCAGGAAGGATCTGCTCGAGATCGACTCCCGCAAGCTGCCGGGCAAGGTCTCCGCCGACGCGCCCGGCGCCGTCAACCCGCGCGACTACGATCTGGTGGCGCTGGCGATGCAGGAGCCGCAGTACCGCTCGACCGGCGTGCGCGAGTTGCTTGATGCCGTCGCGAGGTCTCGCGTGCCCTGCATGTCGATCATGAACATGCCGCCCCTGCCCTATCTGAAGCGCATCCCCGGCCTCGACACCGACGCGCTCAAATCCTGCTACACCGACGCCACCGTCTGGCAGAGCTTCGATCCCGCGATGATGACCTTGTGCAGCCCGGATCCGCAGGCGTTTCGCCCGCCGGACGAAGGGGTCAACGTGCTGCAGGTCACGCTGCCGACCAACTTCAAGGCGGCGCGGTTCGTATCCGACGCGCACACGGCGATCTTGCGGCGGATGCAAGCGGACATCGAAGCGGTGCGCTACGACACCGGCGACGGCAAGGTCGAGCTGCCGGTCAAGCTCAAGGTACACGACTCCATCTTCGTGCCGCTCGCCAAATGGGCGATGCTGCTGACCGGCAACTACCGCTGCGTCCAGAAGGACGCCGCGCGCTCCATCAAGGAGGCCGTGCACAGCGACGTCGAGGCCTCGCGCAAGGTCTACAACTGGGTCTGCGAGCTCTGCCTCAAGCTGGGCGCCTCGCCCGACGACCTCGTGCCGTTCGAGAAATACGCCAGCGCCGCGCAAGGGCTGGTGCGGCCGTCCTCGGCGGCGCGCGCGCTGTTCGCGGGCGCGCCGAACATCGAGCGGGTCGACCGGCTGGTACAGGGCATCGCCGCGCAAAAGGGCATGCGATCCTCCGTCGTCGACGAGACCGTCGCCTTGGTCGATGCCCGGCTGGCGGCCAACCGAAAGCAGGTCGCCTGATTTCCGCTCACGATCCCTGGGACATTCGCGCGATGTTCATTCGCACCTTCGAGGGATTGCAAGCCGCCGGCAAGATCAAGTCGCTGGCGGGCGGCACCGCGCGCTCGGCGCGCTTCCTCACCGCTGCCGATGGCATGGGCTTCTCCTACAACGACAACCTCGCCAGCAAGGGCACGGACGTCGTTCTCTGGTACAAGCACCACTGGGAGGCCAATTACATCGTCTCGGGACGAGGCGAGATCACGGATTTGAGGAGCGGTGAGCGCTGGCCGCTCGAGGCTGGTGTGCTCTACGTCGTCGGACCCAATGACCGCCACCGCTTCCGGATGCTCGAGGACGTGCATCTCGTCAGCGTCTTCTGCCCGCCGCTCCGCGGCGACGAGGGCCACGACAAGGACGGCAGCTATACCGCGAGCGGTCCCGTGCCGAGGACCGACCGGCGCATGTTCATGAAGCGGGCGGACACTTTGCGCGCCGAGGGGAAGGAAATGGTGGTCGCGAACGGCCGCGCGCGCACGCTGCGCATGCTGACCCGGGCGGACGACGTGGGCTTCGGTCTCTCGGACGTGCATCTCGACCCCGGCGCCGAGGCCGTCCTCTGGTACAAGCACCATCGGGAAGCGAACCACATCCTCGCCGGCACAGGCGAGGTGACTGATCTCTCGACCGGAGAATCCTGGAAGCTCGAGCCCGGCGTGGCCTATAACGTCGGGCCGCGCGACCGGCACAAATTGCGCGCGATCACCGGACTCCATCTCCTCAGCGTGTTCTCGCCCCCGCTCCGCGGCGACGAGCAGCACGACGCCGAGGGCACTCTCGCGCCCAGCGGCCCCGGGTAACAGCGGAGCCTCCGATGAAATGTATCGTCGTCGGCGGAGGCGTGATCGGCACCAGCATCGCCTGGCACCTCGCGACACGAGGGATCGGCGACGTGGTGCTGCTCGAGCGCGATCGGCTCGGCTCCGGCACGACCTGGCATTCCGCCGGGAATATCACGTGGAAGCCGTCGCGCGATCACGACGCGCCCATTCTCTATGCGATGGAGACGCTGGGCCGTCTCAGGTCGGAGGCCGGCCAGGAAACGGGCTGGCTGAAGACCGGGCGCATGTTCATCCCGCGCAGCCCCGATACGCGCCGGAATTTCGACGGGTTCGACGGGGTGGCGCGAGAGAGAGGCATCGAGGCCCGATGGATCGAGCCGAAAGAGGCCGCCAAATTGAACCCGCTCCTCGAACCCGCTGCGGTCGACGTGATTTGGCTGAATTCACTCTCCGGCCGGCTCAATCCAGCGGACCTCACGGCCGCCTATGCGAACGCGGCGCGCCTTGCGGGCGCGACCATCCGCGAGAACGTGGAGATCTCCAACGTTTGCGTGACGGGCGCCCGTATCACGGGGGTCGAGACGAGCGACGGGGTCCTAAGCGCCGATACCGTCGTCGTGGCGGCGGGGCTATGGTCGCGACCGCTGCTGGAGCCGCTGGGTCTCCCACTCGCCCAATGGGCCTGCGAGCATTTCTATGTCATCGCGGAGGTGTCGCCGCGCCTTGCCAGGGAGACGCCGTCCTTCGTGGCGCCCGACGACCTGCTTTACGGGCGCGAGGAGGTCGGCCGGTTCATGGTCGGTTGCTTCGACGAGAACGCCAAGACGCTCGACCCCGCAAGCCTGCCGAAGCCGTTCTCCTTCACGCTCCTGCCGCCGGACTGGGACAAGATCGCGCCCTATTTCGAGCGCGCGATCGGCCTGTTTCCGGCGCTCGCGGAGGCTCCGATCCGCCACTTCGTCAACGGCCCCGAGAGCTTCACGCCGGACGGATTGCCGCTGATCGGCCGCATCGGCGGGATAGACGGCCTGTTCGTCGCAACGGCGATGAATTCGACCGGGGTTACCTGGTCCGCCATGACGGGCGCGCTGATCGCGGACCTCATTGCGGATGCGAAGCCGCGGTTCGATCCGCGTCCTTACGATCCCTCCCGCTTCGGCGACAAAGGGCGCGATCTCGCTTGGCTGAGGGAGAAGGTCTCCGCCGTGGTCAGCCTCGGCTATCGCAATCAGAACCGATAGACGGGGTTCGCGGGATCATCGAGTGCGAGCGAGCACGTGGCGGGGGCGCGAT
>DATNIT010000295.1:0-72390 GCA_035604335.1 Allostellaceae bacterium
ACAAGATCGAGAACTACTTCTGCCGCATCAAGGATTGGCGCCGCATCGCAACCCGCTACGATAAACTCGCCCGAAACTTCCTCGCCGCCGCAGACCTCGTCGGCGCACTCTATTGGATCAAGCTGTGAGTCCAGACCCTAGTAGAAGATGACGACGCGGAAGGATGCAACTGGCTCAGGAGATCGAAGTCGTTGTTCTGGGTGAGCACGGGAATACCGAGCTTCCGCCCGGTCAAGTAGATGAGGGCGTCGTTCAACAGCTCCTTGCGCTGCGCGGGCTGATAATTCTGAGTGCGCGCGAGAGTGCCAGCCATCAGGCCGGCCGTGCTCCACATGTCGTCATCGGGAACCAAGATTCGGTGCGGCGGCATGGCGGCGATGAGGTCCGCATAATGCTTTCGAACCGCACGGTAGCCGCGCGAACCCGGATCTAGATTGCCGAGGCCGACGGTCAGCTCGCCGATGCAGACGGCGCAGTGGTACTGAATGGCATTGTCCACGAGCGCCTGCACGGGCAGCGGAAGCTTCCCCGCCGCGTTGTCGATATAGACGCAGGTATCAAGAAGCAGAGATGCTCGCCCGAGCGCCGCAAGTCGATCCGCGTAAATCCGAGCGGACGAGGCTCTGAGATGCAGCGGAGCGACGGACTTCTCTGGTTTGATCTGCCGGATCGTCCTCGGCAGATCAATACTCAAGCCTATGATCCCTTCCGAGCTCTCCGCGATGCTCCTTCATGAATTTCGCTACGGGGTCGGGGAGCGCCAGCGTCGCCAGCGCAACCTCGACCAGAACCGTCTTCGATGTAATGCCCGTCCGACGTTGGGCCTCTCTCAACAGAGCCGGCGTGGTCCGCGCGGTTACGTGCGCCGACCTCTCGCCATCGAGCAATCCGGCCTTCTTGGCGTCGTCGATGATCGTCGACAGGCGACCCACGGCTTTCGCCGGCCGCGACGCACTTCGCCGAGCCGGTTTCCCGGCAAGCTCGAGCGCAGCGGCCGTGGCTTCGCGTTGCCGCTTCTTTCGCTGGCTGGTCTTCGCGAATCGCTTCAGAAGCTTGCCCATGATCGCCTCTCCCCGTGTGTTCACAATGAGCCGCACTGTGACACAAGGCAAGCGAGATCGGGCACGACGGAAGCATCCCCCTCACCCAGCTCCGGCTAAGCTCACTTCGTTCGCTAAGCCTGCGCAACCCTCTCCCCATGGGGGCGAGGGAAGGGTGAGGCCACCATCGAGGCCTGTCCCGGCCCTCCTCGTTTTCCTGCGCCCTACCCCCGCTGCATCCTCTCCACCTGCTCCCAGCCCAGCCGCGCCAGCACCTTCGCGCGATCGCCGGACTCGCGGGCCCGGCTGCTCGCGGCGGTGCCGTCGCGGACGCGGCCCATGATGCCCTGGAGGATCGCGGCCAGGCGGAACATGTTGTAGGCGAGGTAGAAGTCCCAGTTGGGGATCTCGGCGCGGCCGGTGCGGCGGCAGTACGCGGCGCGGTACTCGGCCTCGCCGGGGATGCCGAGCGCCGCCAGGTCGGCGCCGCCGAGGCCGCGGAACGAGCCCGGCGGCAGGCGCCAGCTCATGGCGTGATAGGCGAAGTCACCGAGCGGGCTGCCGAGGGTCGAGAGCTCCCAGTCCAGCACCGCCAGCACCCGCGGCTCGACGGCATGGAAGATCATGTTGTCGAGGCGATAGTCGCCGTGGACGATCGAGGTGGACTCGTCGGGCGGCACGTTCGCGGGCAGCCACTCGATGAGATTGTCCATCGCCTCGATGCGCTCGGTCTCCGACGCGCGGTACTGCCGGGTCCAGCGGTCGATCTGGCGCGCGACGTAATTGCCGGGCTTGCCGTAGTCGCCGAGGCCGATGGCGGCGTAGTCGATCGTGTGCAGCCGGGCGATCACCGCATTCATGGCGTCGTAGACGCGGCCACGCTCCTCGCGGCCGAGCTCGGGGAGCCTCGGATCCCAGAACACCCGGCCCTCCACGCACTCCATCACGAAAAAGGCCGTGCCGATCACGCCCTCGTCGGCGCAGAGACCGTAGGTCCGCGGCACCGGAAATCCCACCCCGCCGAGCGCGGTGATGACGCGATACTCGCGGTCGACGGCATGGGCGGACGGCAGCAGCTTGCCCGGCGGCTTGCGGCGGAGCACGTAGCGGCCGCCGGCGGAGCCCAAGCGATAGGTCGGGTTCGACTGGCCGCCGCGGAACTGCTCGACCTCGAGCGGGCCGCGGAACCCCGGGACATGGGCGGCCATCCAACCCTCGAGCGCGCCGACATCGAAGCGGAGCCGCTCCACCACCGGCATGGTGCCGACGAATGTCTCTGTATCGCTCATGCGCGGGCGACCTTGGCCTCTTCTGCTCGCTCCATAGATATCGGAACCTCCGGCCTTGGCAAATCCGTTTCCCTGCTGCGATGCTGGGCGAAGGCTAGTGCGCGTTTCGTCTGACTCGAAGCGCCCCCTCACCCTCCCCTCTCCCCGCTGGGGAGAGGGTTGCGAAGGCTTAGCGAGCGCAGCGAGCTTAGCCGGACCTGGGTGAGGGGGATCTTCTCTCAGATCGGGACGCGCTCGAGACACAACAGGAGACTGCCGATGAGTACGACCGCGGATAAGACCCTCGGGGTGGGGATCGGCGGGTTGGGGACGATCGGGCTGCCGGTCGCGCGGTGGCTGGCGACCGGCCCGCAGGGCCTGAGGCTGGTGGCGGTCTCCGCACGAAATCGTGAACGCGCGGCGGAGCGGCTCTCCGCGGTCGGGATCGCGGTGCCGGTGGTGCCGGCCGAGGCGCTCGCCGAGCGCGCGGACGTCGTGATCGAGTGCATGCCGGCCGCCTCGTTCGACGCGGTGGCGGTGCCCGCGGTCGAGGCCGGCCGCATCTTCGTCGCGCTGAGCGCCGGCGCCCTGCTGGAGCGCCTGCATCTCGTCGAGACCGCGCGCCGGACCGGCGCCCGGATCATCGTGCCGTCCGGCGCGATCCTCGGGCTCGACGCCGTGCGCGGCGCGGCTCAGGGCACCATCCGCTCCGTCAAGATGATCACGTGCAAGCCGCCGCAAAGCCTTGCGGGCTCGCCTTATCTGGAGCAGCACCGCATCTCGCTCGAGGGCCTGACGCAGCCGATCCGGGTTTTCGCGGGAACGGCGCGCGAGGGCGCGCGCGGATTTCCCGCGAACGTCAACGTGGCGGCCGCGCTCGGGATGGCCGGCATCGGCCCCGACGCCACCACGCTGGAGATCTGGGCCGACCCCGCGCTGACGCGCAACACGCATCGGATCGAGGTCGAGGCGGACAGCGCGCGCTTCTCCATGACGATCGAGGGCGTGCCCTCCGAGGACAACGCGCGCACCGGCAAGCTCACGCCGCTCAGCGTCATCGCCTGCCTCAAGGGGCTGGTCGAGCCGCTCCGCATCGGCACGTGACAGGCTCAAAACCTCTCGACTGATACCCATTCGCAAGGCATATAGGAGCGGCCTCCTCGCCCAATGAATGGCGGGGGGACAGAGCCCGCCGCCGTGGCGGACGCGGCTCTGATTAAAATTTAATCGCCTGGGGAGGCAAGCCTATGAGCAAGACACCATCCAGTCGGATTCCGCGCCGCACGATCCTGCGGGCCGGCGTGGCGGCCGGCGCCCTGCAAATCACGTCGCCGTTCATCCTGACCGCGCTCGGCGAAACGCCGGTCAAGATCGGCATGGTCAATCCGCTGACCGGCGTCCTCTCGGCTCTCGCTCAGAGCGAGGTCGACGGCGCCAAATATGCCGAGGCCGAGATCAACAAGAAGGGCGGCATCCTCGGCCGCCCGGTCGAGCTGCTGGTCGAGGACTCCGCGAACGACGTCGGCACCGGCGTGCAGAAGACGCGCAAGCTGATCGACCGCGACCAGGTGGACGTGATCCTCGGCGACGTGAACTCCGGCATCGCCGCCGCGATGGGACAGGTCACCAACGAGAAGAAGGTGTTCCACATCGTGCCGGGCGGCCATACCGACACGATCACCGGCACGGATTGCCATTGGAACGTGTTCCGCGTCTGCAACGACACCACGATGGATACCTCGGCGATCACGCCCGAGCTGGTGAAGCGCTTCGGCAAGAAATGGTTCTTCATCACGCCGGACTACGCCTACGGGCACTCGCTCCAGGACGGCTTCATCAAGGCCCTGAAGAAGCTCGGCGGGACCTATGACGGCGACTATCTGCCGATCAACAACCAGGATTTCTCGGCCACCCTGATCAAGGCCAAGGGCTACAAGCCGGACGTGCTGCTCAACAACATGGGCGGCCTCACGCAGATCAACTGCATGAAGCAGATCGTCCAGTTCGGGCTGCAGAAGGACATGGCGCTCGGCGGGGCGTTGTTCGAGTTCGAGACGGTGAAGGCGCTGCAGCCGGAGGCGCAGGCGGGCTGGTGGGTGATGGAGTGGTGGTGGGATCAGCCCAAGGTGCCGGAAGTCGGCAAGTTCGTCGCCGACTACCGCGCGGCCACCAAGAAGACGCCGTCCGCGCGCGACTGGTTCGGCTACGTGTCCATGCACACGGTGCGGGTCGCCGCGGAGAAGGCCAAATCGCTCGACGGGCCAAAGCTTTCGTTGACCATGGAAGACATGGAGCTGCCCCCGGACGTGGCGCTGCAGGCGGGCAAGGTGCGCTACCGCGCGGGCGACCACGAGCTCATGCCGTCCGTCTTCATCGGCCAGATGCATCCGCCCAAGGCCGGCCCGGACGACGTGTACACGATCGAGGCGGCCGTACCGGGCGACGATGCCGCCGGACCGGTTGCGGATACCGGCTGCAAGATGGTGCATCCGGCCTGAGCGGTTCGCTGACATCCGTCCCGCCGGCGCGCGGCCTGTGGCGCGCGCCGGCGGCGACGGGCAGCGGTTGATCGGACCCCGCGAGAGGCGTCCCGATGCTCACACTCATCCTCTACAACGTCACCAACGGGCTGATGCTCGGCGCGTTCTACGTGCTGATGGCGCTCGGCCTGTCGCTGATCCTCAATCTCAGCAACGTCATCAATTTCGCGCACGGGAATTTTCTGGCGCTCGGCGCCTACATGGCGCTCGAGCTCACGAAAGTGGTGGGTTTTTGGGGCGCGTTTCTGATCGCGCCGCTGCTGACGGCGCTGTTCGGCGTCGCGGTCGAGCTGCTGATGCGCTTCGTCTACCGGCGCGACCCCGTCTACAGCCTGCTGCTGACCTTCGGGCTCGCCTTCGTCATGCAGGGGCTCATGCTCTGGTGGTGGGGCCCGACGCCCCAGGAGATGCATATGGTGCCGGCCTTGGAAGCGCCGGTCAGCGCCGACCTGTTCTTCATCACGTGGTATCGGGTGTTCATGGTGGCCATCGTCATCGTCACCGTGATCGGCGTCTTCGCGTTCCTGCGGTACACGAGGGTGGGCCTGCGCATCCGCGCGGGCACCCTCGATCTCGACACCGTGTCGGCGCTCGGGGTCAACGTGAAGCTGCTCCGCACCTTCAACTTCACCATGGGGTGCCTGCTCGCGGGGCTGAGCGGCGTGCTCGCCACCGGCGCGATCGGCATCAACCCCAACATGGGCGATGACCTGCTGATGCCCAGCTTCATCGCGATCATCATCGGCGGGGTCGGCAGCCTGACCGGGACGCTGTTCGGCGGATTGCTGATCGGCGTCACGGCGGCGCTCACCGCCGCCGTTTATCCGGCCGCCAGCGAGGTCGTGATCTTCGTGATGCTGGTCCTGGTGCTGCTGATCCGGCCGCGCGGGCTCATGGGCGAGGAAGGGATGCTGACGTGAGCAGCGCAACCGCCATCGCCGCCAGGGATGAGCAACCCCTCTACAGGCGTTGGCTGCCGCTCGCGGTGATGTCGCTCGCGCTGATCACGGCCCCCCTCTGGTTCCCGCGGCTGGGCGGCTATACCGCGCTCGCCAGCGGCGTGCTGGTGTTCGGCCTCGCGGCCATGGGGCTCAACCTGCTGCTGGGATTCACCGGCGTCTTGAGCTTCGGTCACGCCGCTTATTTCGGGCTCGGCGCCTATGGCGCGGGGCTCATGCTCAAATACGTGGCGCCCAGCACGCCGCTCGCCATCCTGGTCGGGACCTTGCTCGGCGGCCTCGCCGGCACGCTTTTCGGCCTGCTGATCGTGCGACGGCGCGGCGTCTATTTCGCCATGTGCACCATCGCCTTCGGGCAGATCTTCTACTACATCGCCTACAAGTGGAACGATTTCACCGGCGGCTTCGACGGGTTGCGCGGGTTCCATCGCGAGCCCATCGGGTTCGGGGCGCTCGCCTTCGATATCACGAACGACACCCCGTTCTACTACTTCACCCTGTTAGTCTTCGCCATCGCCGTCGCGCTCATGGGCCTGCTGCTGCGCTCGCCCTTCGGACGCACGCTGCGCGCGATCCGCGAGAACGAGCGCCGCGCGCGCTTCCTGGGCATTCCCGTCGAGCGGCACATCTGGCTCTCCTTCTCGATCTCCTGCTTCTTCACCGCGCTCGCCGGCACGCTCTACGCGCTCCTCAACAATTTCGCCGATCCGCTGGCGCTGCACTACTCGCAGTCCGGCTATTTCGTGATCATGGCGGTGCTCGGCGGCATGCGCTCGTTCTGGGGACCCTTGCTGGGTGCGGCGGTATTCTGGGTGCTGAAGGATTTCCTCTCCTCCGCCTTGCCGACGGAATGGATGGCGTTCCTGGGCGCCATCTTCATGCTGTCGGTGCTGTTCTTCCCGCGGGGCATGCTGGGCATGCTGAAGCGGCGGGGCGTCGAGTGACCATGCTAGAGGTCCGCAAGGTCTCCAAGAATTTCGGCAGCCTGGTCGCGGTGCAGAACGTG
Organism: Allostellaceae bacterium; assembly: GCA_035604335.1. Classification (GTDB taxonomy): domain Bacteria; phylum Pseudomonadota; class Alphaproteobacteria; order ATCC43930; family CGMCC-115725; genus DASZHJ01. The sequence goes on from DATNIT010000295.1 coordinate 6,814, forward strand.
TCGCTGACGGTCCAACCCGGCGAGCTCAGGGCGATCATCGGCCCCAACGGCGCCGGCAAGACGACCTTCTTCAACATGATCAGCGGCTACTTCCCGCCGAGCTCCGGCTCGATCGTGTTCGACGGTCGAGATGTGACGAGGATTTCGGCCCATAGGCGGGTCGCGTTCGGCATGGCGCGCACGTTTCAGATCACCGAGATCTTTCCGGAACTGACGGTGCACGAGAATGTGCTGAGCGCGGCCGAGGTGGCGGCGGGCCAGCGCCTGCACATGTGGATCGCGCGCGCCGACGTGGGACGCGCCGAGCGGGTGGTCGCGGAGATGCTGGCGCTGGTCGGGCTCTCCTCGAAGGCGAACCGGCTCGTCGGCGAGCTCTCGCACGGCGACCAGAGGGCCACCGAGATCGCGATGGCGCTCGCGCTTCGGCCGAAACTCCTTCTGCTGGACGAGCCCACCGCCGGCATGGGCGACCAGGAAACCTACGAGATCACCGGGCTGATCCGCCGGCTGCATCGCGACAACAAATTCACCATCGTGCTGATCGAGCACGACATGCGCGTGGTGTTCCATTTGGCCGATCGGATCACCGTGCTCGATCAGGGCAGACTGCTGGCGGAGGGCACACCGGGCGAGATCGCGGCATCGGCCGCGGTGCGGGCTGCCTACCTGGGAGAGGCCGCTTGAAGCCGCTCGAGGCCGAGGGCCTGCACAGCTTCTATGGCAAGAGCCACATCTTGCACGGCGTCGGCCTGGAGGTGAACGAAGGCGAGATCGTCACCCTCCTCGGCCGCAACGGCGCCGGCAAGACTACCACGCTCCGAAGCATCATGGGCCTGACGCCGCCGCGCGAGGGCAGCGTCAAGATCTTCGGGCAAGAGGCGAGCCGGATGCCGACATTCCAGATCGCGGGACTCGGTGTCGGCTACGTGCCGGAGGGGCGGAAGATCTTCGCCAACCTCACTGTCGAAGAGAACTTGAGAGTGCCGCTCGTGCGTTCGGGGTCGTGGACGATCGAGCGCGTTTTCCAGACGTTCCCCCGGCTCGCGGAGCGCCGGAGCAATCGGGGTCGACAACTCTCAGGCGGAGAGCAGGAGATGCTCTCGATCGCGCGCGCGCTGGTGCTCAACCCGAAGCTCCTCTTGCTCGACGAGCCGAGCCAGGGCCTCGCGCCGCTGATCGTGAAAGAGGTGTTCCGGATCATCGGATCGATGCGCGCGGAGGGCATCGCGGTGCTGCTGGTCGAGCAAAACGTCCGGGTCAGCCTTGCGATCGCCGACCGCGCTTACGTGCTCGACCACGGCGAGATTGTCTACCGCGGCGGCGCCAAGGAACTCGCCGCCGACGAGGAGCGGGTGCAGGCGCTGGCCGGGGCCAGCGCCGAGAAATGGTCACACGAAGAGCAGCCCTCCGCGCCGGGGTAAAGGACAGCACCCAGCGCAACTCGGGTCGGAGTCGGCGTCGAGTCGCGCCTCAAAATCTGTCTTCGCCTAGAAAAGCGGCAGCCCGATCGGGCGAAAATTGAAGCGATCGAATTCAACGCATGCGCGAGCGACTCGCGCTGTGCGGATGGCCGGTCGCGTCCCTGCGCTGGGCTTCTGACGGCGCACCTCGACTGCTCTCGACTCGTTGGATCGCCGCGCATATTTCGAGTGCTGGCATGCGCGGGCTCGCGGGGTCTTGTGGGGTCACGGCGGACATCCCACTGTCATGTTCGGTGTGGTTGTTGGGTCACAGTGCGGACGTAATAATGTAGTCCGCCACTGTAACACCTTGAGATTGCCACTTTTCGTAGCGATTATATGCGCTTCGGTCTCACCGGCGAGGTCTTGAGCTCTCGTCGAGCTCGCGGCCACGCCCGAGAGGCCAAGCGGTTCTTCGCCAGCGGAGCCGGCGAGAACCAGGCTGAGGGCAGAATGGGTCTTTGCGCGCGAGCTCAACGAGTTGAGCAGCACGACCAGACCGAGCAAGGTGCACGGGCGCTGCCCGGCGCGCTCATGCGCAGCCCGCGCCGAAACTGGCGCAAAGACGTCACGACTCGAATCGCGGATCCACGGCACACGGCTTGCAACGCACCGCCGGTTGGCGCGCTCGATCGCATACGATCCGCTCGGCGCGCCCCTGGGGTGGCCAGAACAATGTCTTTCGGGCAGAGGGTGTGGAGGTTCGCGGGCGGCCGCACCGATACGGATTTGCCGCTACGTGAAATCTCTTACATGAAAGGAAATCTTCGGTCGGGCTTCTCGTTCTATTTTAAGGTTGGGTTAAGTGACCTATCCTAGAGTCTTCGTTAATGCCAAGTAAAATCCTGGCAGTCGATGGGCCAGAACGGCGAGGTCGGTCATGAACGCGCACGATGAACTCTCGAGTCTCTTTGCTCGCCTTTACGAGAGCGAGAAGGAAACTGAGATGTCCCTTGAGGATTACCTCAAGGCTTGCGCGCGAGAGCCGATGGCTTATGCCAGCGCCCCCGAGCGCATGCTGACCGCGATCGGCGAGCCGCAACTCATCGACACCAGCCAGGAGACGCGCCTCGGCCGGATCTTCATGAACCGGACGATCCGGATCTATCCCGCCTTCCAGGATTTCTACGGGATGGAAGAGACGATCGAGCGGATCGTCGGTTTCCTGCGGCATGCCGCGCAGGGCCTCGAGGAGCGCAAGCAGGTGCTCTACCTCCTGGGCCCGGTCGGCGGCGGCAAGTCCTCGCTCGCCGAGCGCCTGAAGCTGCTCATGGAGCGGATGCCAATCTACGTGCTGAAGGCGGGCAAGGAGATGAGCCCGATCTTCGAGAGTCCGCTCGGCCTGTTCGATCCCGAGCGCATGGGCGAGTTGCTCGAGCGGCGCTACAAGATCCCGAAGCGGCGGCTGACCGGCTTGACCTCGCCCTGGGCGCTCAAGCGCCTCGACGAGTTCGGCGGCGACCTCAACAAGTTCGGCGTGGTGAAGGTGCACCCGTCGCGGCTGCGGCAGATCTGCATCGCCAAGACCGAGCCGGGCGACGAGAACAACCAGGACATCTCGAGCTTGGTCGGCAAGGTCGACATCCGCAAGCTCGAGTTCTTCAGCCAGAACGACGCCGACGCGTACTCCTACTCGGGCGGCCTCAACCGGACCTCGCAGGGCATTCTCGAGTTCGTCGAGATGTTCAAGGCGCCGATCAAGATGCTGCATCCGCTCCTGACGGCGACCCAGGAGAACAATTACATCGGGTCCGAGAACATCGGCGCGATCCCGTTCCAGGGCATCATCCTCGCGCACTCCAACGAGGCGGAGTGGCAAGCCTTCAAGAACAACCGCAACAACGAGGCCTTCATCGACCGCATCTGCGTCATCAAGGTCCCCTACTGCATTCGCGTCGCCGAGGAAGCCAAGATCTACCAGAAGCTGCTGACGAACAGCGAGCTCGCGAGCGCGCCCTGCGCGCCGGGCACCCTCGACATGCTCGCGAAATTCTGCGTGCTGTCGCGGCTCAAGGCGCATGAGAACTCCAATCTCTACTCCAAGATGCGCGCCTACGACGGCGAGAGCCTCAAGGACAGCGATCCCCGCGCGCGCACCGTGCAGGAATACCGCGACGCCGCGGGAGTCGACGAAGGCATGGACGGCCTCTCCACCCGCTTCGCCTTCAAGTCGCTGTCGAATACCTTCAACTTCGACACCCAGGAGGTGGCGGCCGATCCCGTGCATCTCATGTACGTGATCGAGCAATCGGTCCGGCGCGAGCAGTTCCCCGAGGATACCGAGAAGAAGCTCCTGAGCTTCATCAAGGGCGAGCTGGCGCCGCGCTACGCCGAGTTCATCGGCAACGAGATCCAGAAGGCCTATCTCGAGTCCTACGGCGATTACGGGCAGAACCTGTTCGACCGCTACGTCGCTTACGCCGACGCCTGGATCGAGGATCAGGACTACAAGGACCCCGACACCGGCCAGCTGATGGACCGCGAGATCCTGAACCAGGAGCTCTCGAAGATCGAGAAGCCCGCCGGCATCGCCAATCCCAAGGATTTCCGCAACGAGGTGGTGAAGTTCGCGCTGCGCGCGCGCGCCGCGAACGCCGGCAAGAATCCTTCTTGGACCTCCTACGAGAAGCTTCGGGAAGTGATCGAGAAGCGCATGTTTTCGCAGGTCGAGGACCTGCTGCCGGTGATCAGCTTCAGCTCCAAGCGGGATTCGGACACCGAGAAGAAGCACAGCGATTTCGTCGAGCGCATGACCTCGCGCGGCTACACGCCGCGCCAAGTGCGGCGCCTCGTCGAGTGGTACATGCGGGTCAACAAGGCCGGGTAACGCGAGAACCTGGAGCTCAAAGGGCAAATGAACATCATCGACCGCCGTCCCAACCCCAAGGGCAAGAGCCTGCCGAACCGGCAGCGCTTCCTCGAGCGTGCCAAGCACGAGATCAAGGACGCGATGACGGAGGCGCTGAAGCGCCGCAAGGTCGGGCAGAACGCCAGCGGCGAGAAGGTCAGCATCCCCGCCCATCGGATCAACGAGCCGAGCTTCCACAAGGCCGCCCAAGGCGGCACGCGCGACTACGTGGTGCCCGGCAACAAGGAATTCGTGGTCGGCGACCGCATCAAGCGGCCGCCGAGCGGCGATGCCGCGCGCGGCGGCGAGGCGAGCAACGAGGACGGCGGCGAGCAGGACTCTTTCGAGTTCGTGCTGTCGAAGGAAGAGTTCCTCAACCTGTTCTTCGACGACCTCGAGCTGCCCGACCTCGTCAAGACCAAGATCACCGACCAGGAATCGACCCAGCCGGTGCGCGCGGGATTTTCCGTCGTCGGCAATCCTTCCGCGCTCAATATCAAGCGCACCATGCGGAACAGCTTCGCGCGCCGAATCTCGCTCAGCCGGCCGACGCTACGCGAGATCGCGGCGCTTGAGCTGCAGGTGCAGGCGGCGCTCGATGCCGACGATCCCGAAGCCGCCGAGCAGACCAAGCTCGAGCTCGAGGCCATGCTCCGCAAGAGCCGGCGGGTGCCCTATATCGATCCGGTCGACGTGCGCTACAACCGCTTCGAGCGCATCCCCAAGCCCAACACCCAGGCCGTCATGTTTTGCCTGATGGACGTATCGGGCTCCATGACCGAGCAGATGAAGGACCTCGCCAAGCGGTTCTTCATGCTGCTGCACGTGTTCTTGACGCGGCGCTACAAGCACGTCGACATCGTGTTCATCCGCCACACCTCGAGCGCCCAGGAGGTGGACGAGGAGACCTTCTTCCACAGCCGCGAGACCGGCGGCACGATCGTCTCCACGGCGCTCGAGGAAATGATGCGCGTGGTACGCGCCCGCTACAATCCCGAGAACTGGAACATCTACGCGGCGCAAGCCTCCGACGGCGACAACTATACCGAGGACAGCGACCGCTGCGCGTCGCTGATGGGCAACGAGATCCTGCCGGTCAGCCAATACTTCGCCTATATCGAGGTGGGCGCCGAGGCGACGCTGCGGCACGGCTATCCGAGCGCGCCCACCGATCTCTGGCGCACCTATGATGCGATCAGCGCGCAGCACCAGAATTTCGCCATGCGCAAGGTGGCCGACCCCGGACAGATCTTCCCCGTCTTCCACGAGCTCTTCTCCAAGCAACGGGAACGCGCGGCATGACCGGCGACGCCGAGACGCTCGAGCGGAAGCCGCTGTTCGAGGGCGCGGAGTGGGACTTCGACAAGATCCGCCGCGTGCATGAGGCGGTCGAGGACATCGCGCTCAACGAGCTGGGTCTCGACATCTACCCCAATCAGATCGAGGTGATCACGTCGGAGCAGATGCTCGACGCCTATGCCTCGGTCGGTCTGCCGCTGATGTACCGGCACTGGAGCTTCGGCAAGCGCTTCGCCCGCGAGGAGGCGCTCTACCGGCACGGCCTGCAAGGCCTCGCCTACGAGATCGTCATCAACTCGAGCCCCTGCATCAGCTACATCATGGAGGAGAACTCCATGGCGATGCAGACCCTGGTGATCGCCCACGCGGCCTTCGGGCACAATCACTTCTTCAAGAACAATTACCTGTTCCAGCAATGGACGGACGCCGACGGGATCCTGGATTACCTCACTTTCGCCCGCGACTTCGTCGCGCGCTGCGAGGAATCCCACGGGGTCGCCGAGGTCGAGCGCGTGATGGATGCGGCGCATGCCCTGATGAATCAGGGCGTCCACCGCTATTCGCGCCGCGCCAAGGACAATCTCGCGGAGGAGCGCCGGCGCGCCGAGGAGCGCCGACTCTACGACGAGCGCACCTACGACGACCTCTGGGAACGCGTGGTGCCGAAGCGCCAGACGGGCGACGTCGACGCGGCCCAGCTCGAGAAGGAGCGAGCCGAGACGCGCCGCAAGCTCGGCCTGCCCGAGGAGAACCTGCTCTATTTCCTGGAGAAGCGCGCGCCGCGCCTCCAAGGCTGGCAGCGCGAGCTCGTGCGCATCGCCCGCCACATCAGCCAGTACTTCTATCCGCAGAAGCAGACGCGGATGATGAACGAGGGCTGCGCGACCTTCGTGCACTACGAGATCCTCAATCGCCTGCACGAGCGCGGGCAGATCACCGACGGCGCCTTCCTCGAGGCGATGCACTCGCACACCAACGTCATCTTCCAGCCGGAGTTCGACGACCGCCGCTACAACGGCATCAATCCCTACGCTCTCGGCTTCGCCATGATGCAGGACGTGAAGCGCATCTGCACCAAGCCTACCGACGAGGACCGTGACTGGTTCCCGGACATGGCCGGCAACGGCGATCCCTTCGGAACCCTGCGCGACGCCTGGGCCAATTATCGCGACGAGAGCTTCGTGCTGCAGTATCTGAGCCCGCGGCTGATGCGCTCGTTCCGGCTCTTCAAGGTGCTGGACGAGGCGAACCAAGACGCGCTGGTGGTGGACACGATCCACGACGAGCGCGGCTATCGCGAGCTGCGCAGCGCGCTGGCGCGCCACTACGATCTCGCCCGCCAGGAACCGGACATCCAGATCGTCGACTTGGATCTCGCCGGCGATCGCCGGCTGATCCTCCGGCATATCGTGCACGACGGCGTCCTGCTCGACGAGCCCACCTGCAAGGCGGTGCTCGATCACCTCTCGACGCTCTGGCACTACGGCCTCGCGCTCGAGGAAACCGACGCCGCCACCGACAAGGTCCTCAAGACCCACGAGGTTGCGGCGCACAACCGCTGAGGGCGCCTTTCGTTTAGATAGAAGCGCCCCCTCACCCTGCCCTCTCCCCGCTGGGGAGAGGGATGCGAAGCCTTAGCGAGCGGGAGCGAGCTTAGGCGGTCGTCCGGTCGCGCTGTGACGCGCGACCCTTCGGGCGAGCCGCAAGGCGGATCGCCGGACGACGGATGAGGGGGATGGTTCCATCGCCTCGGGCGCTTGCGTCGGCGGGCCGATCAAGTCCTCTCAGCTCATGATCGCGTAGCGGCGGTTGAGCCAGCGGCCGACCAGCGATAGCGCGTAGCACGCCGCGAAATAGGCGAGCGCCAGGAAGGCCAGCAGCGGCAGGGGCTGGAACTCGCGGGCGTTGACGGCGAGCGTGGCGCCGGTGAGCTCGGTCACGCCGATGACCGAGGCGACCGAGGTGAACTTCAAGAGACGGACGAACTGGTTGAACAAGGCCGGGATCATCCGGCGGATCGCCTGCGGCAGGACGACGAGCCTCAGCGCCTGCCCCCGAGAGAGCCCGCTCGCGAGCCCGGCCTCGATCTGGCCGCGCGGCACCGACAGGATGCCCGAGCGCACGTCCTCGGCGATATAGGCCGCGATGAACGCGATGAATCCGATGACCGCGGCCTCGTACGCCGTGAAGCGATGGCCAATCAGCGGCGGCAGCGCGAAATAGACCACGAAGAGCACGACCAGCAGCGGCGTGCCTCGGATGAAGCCGATATAAAGCATGGCGGCGCCGCGCACCGCGCTCGCACCGGCTCCGCGCGCGAGCCCCAGCAGCACCCCCGTGACGGTTCCGCCGGCAATCACCAGCGCCGCGGTCGTCAGCGTCAGCGCGAAGGCGGCCACGAGATAGGGCAGATTGCGCGCCACCACGGAGAAATCCACCGGGCGCTCCCTAATACCGCATGGCCGGCTCGACGATCCGGCTTCGGAGCGTCCTCAGGGTGAGCTGGGAGATCGCGGTCACCGCCACGAGGTAGAGCACGGTGATCCCGATATAGGCTTCGAAGGTGCGGAAGGTGTCGCCCTCGATCGCGCCCGCGACAAAGGTAAGCTCGGCCACGGAGATGACGGAGGCGAGCGAAGAGTCCTTGATCAGCTGCGAGAACAGCCCGGCAAGCGAGGGCGCCACGATGCGGAGCGCCTGAGGATAGACGATGTGGCGCAGGACCTGGCGCGGCGAGAGGCCCGAGGCCAAGCCCGCCGCGCGCTGGCCCGCGGGCACGGCCTGCAGGCCCGAGCGCACGATCTCCGCCACATAGGCACCGGAATAGAGGCTCAAGCCCAGCACGCCGCACCAGAACGCCGGCAGCTTGAGGGTGGTCAAGCCGAGGTACCAGACATAGAGATGCACGAGCAGCGGCACGTTGCGGGCGATCTCGACATAGGCCGCCGCGATCACCCGCGCCCATCGGCGCTCGCTCTCGGCCGCCGCGCCCGCGAGCATGCCCACGCCGAGCGCGCCCATGAGGCTCACGATGGAGAGCGCCAGCGTCAGCGCGAAGCCGCCGAGCAGCGCCTCGCGATAGCGCCAGAGCACGCCCCAGTCGAAACTGTAGCTCAACGGCTCAGCCCTTCGGCCAAGTCTCGATGGGCACGTCGGGCTCGACCTGGAACCACTTGAGGTAGATCTCGCGGTAGCGTCCGCTGGTCCAGAGATCCTGCAGGACGGCATTCACGACATTCCGAAGCTGCCAGTCGCCGTGACGCACGCCGATGCCGAACGGCTCGAGGCTGAACTTGCCGCCGACGATCTGGAATCCCGGTGCCTCCCGGGCGAAACCGCGCAGCACGTCGTAGCTGCCGGTGAAGGCGTCGGCCCGGCCTTGCCGAAGCGCCAGCCACGCGGTCGTGTAATCCCGGAACGACTGGATCTTCGCCTCCGGCGCGGCCTTCGCCAGGGTCTTCTCGAGCGTGGTGCCTTGCTGGACCGCCACCGTCTTGCCCGAGAGATCGTCGAGACCCTTGATCGAACTCTCCGCCGGCACCAGGAGGCTCTGCGCGCCCGTGTAGTAGGTGATGCTGAAGTCGATCGCGCCCTCGCGCTCGCGGGTGTGGGTCATCGAGGCCGCGGAAAGATCGATGTTGCCGCTGACCAGGAGCGGAATGCGCGTGGGCGAGGTTACCTTCACGAGCTCCAGGTCGACCTCGAGCGCCTTGGCGATCTCGCGCACGATATCGACGTCGAAGCCCACGACCTCGTTCTTGTCGTCGATATAGCCGAAGGGCGGTGTATCGTTCTTGACGCCGGCGATCAGCTTGTGGCGCGCCTTGATGGCCTCCAGCGCGTCGTCGGCCCGCACCGGCGCCAGCGCGCCGAGCAACCCGAGAAACAGCAGCGCCAGAGCCGGGACCCATCGCGACCGCGTCGTCGACCACGTCATCGTGCGCTCCTCTTCCGCCGCGCGCGCGGGCGGCTCAGTCGGTCCAGGCTCGGCGCGCGAAAGCCCGCGGCGATGAACGGCACCATCTGGGTCAGCACGGCCTCGACGTCGCCGGCGTCGCAGAGCCCGCCCGACAGGTGCGCGATACGGCTCGGGTTGATCATGGTGTAATAGAGCCCGCCCAGCAGAAAATGAAAGCGCCAGAACAGCTCGGCGCGCGACAGGTCCGGCAGGGCTCGGGCCAGCGCGGCGACGAAGCGCTCGCTGGTGGCGTCGAAATACCGGGCGATCAGCGTGCGCGCGAGCTCGTTGTGCTCCACCGACAATGCCGCGCGAAGCCGCGTGAAGGTGGCGCCGCCGCCGCGATCGGCGCTGGAGGCAAGCGCCGGCGCGATGAAGGCCGCGATGATCCGCTCCAGGACCTCGGGATGATCGGCGGGCTCGACGCAATCGCCGAGCCGGCGCAGCCGCTCGTCGTTCATCGGGCGGCACCGCTGCTCGAAGATGGCGGCCAGCAATCCCTCCTTGGAGCCGAAATGATAATTCACCGCCGCCAAGTTCACGCCCGCGGCCGCGGTCAGCTGGCGTACCGACACGCCGCCGAATCCATGCTCCGCGAACAGCCGCTCGGCGGCGCTCAGCAGCCGCCTTTTCGTATCGCTCGCCGGCTCGGCGACGAGCGCGGCACTCTCTTCGATGGGATGGCCCACACTGGCTCCCGCCCGACCAATGTTTGGAACAAGTGTTTTAGGCGCCGCGCCGTTGAACCGTCAAGAAACCGGCGGCCGGCCTCACCGCGATAGCGGAATCACCGGACCGCAGCGCCGCGCGCCGCCGGCGCTCAGGCAGTCCTGCTGCTTGTTGAAATCGTGGAATTCGATCAGCAGCTCGCTCAGGGCGATCGTGGCGAGGATCGCGATGATGATCAGGAGATAGCGCGACGTCATGGACGCGCACGCTAGCGGCCTCGGCGGGTCCGCACAAGCGGTTGCCCGCGGTTGCGCCGCCGGTCCGATCCGCTAGGGTGCCGGCGCATGGCCTCACTGGACCTTGCCTCCTGGCAATCGCGGCTGCCGGTCGCGGAAGCGGTGCCCCGCGTTGCCGCCGCCTTGGCCGAGCGCGGCGGCGCGGTGCTGGAGGCCCCTCCGGGCGCCGGCAAGACCACCTTGGTGCCGCTGCTGTTGCTCGAGGCTCCGTGGCTGGAGCGCGGGCGCATCGTCATGCTCGAGCCGAGGCGACTCGCCGCCCGCGCCGCCGCGCGGCGTATGGCGACGATGCTCGGCGAGCGCGTCGGCGAGACGGTGGGCTACCGCACGCGGCTCGATACCAAAGTGGGACCGAGCACGCGCCTCGAAGTCGTGACCGAGGGAATCCTGGTTCGGACCCTGCAAGCGGACGCGGCGCTGGACGGGACCGGCCTGGTCATCTTCGACGAGTTTCACGAGCGATCCCTCGACGGCGATCTTGGCCTCGCGTTGACCCTCGAGACGCGCCGCGTGCTGCGCCCGGATCTGCGCCTCCTCGTGATGTCGGCGACCCTCGATGGCGCGGGCGTCGCGGACCTTCTCGGCGGCGCGCCGGTGATCTCCAGCCCAGGGCGCATGTACCCGGTAGAGACTCGCTACCTCGACCGGCCGCCCGCGGATCGGATCGAGGACGGCGTGGTGCGCGCGATCGAAAGCGCGCTCGGACGCGAGACCGGCAGCCTCTTGGTCTTCCTGCCCGGCGTGCGCGAGATCCGTCGGGTGGAGCGGCGGCTCCAGAAGCGGGATCTCGGCCCCGAGGTCCGGATAACGCCGCTCTATGGCGACCTCCCGCAAGCCGCGCAGGATGCCGCCATCGAGCCGCCGCCACCGGGCACACGCAAGGTGGTGCTGGCGACCTCGATCGCGGAGACCAGCCTCACCATCGACGGCGTTCGTGTCGTGGTCGACGGCGGCCTGATGCGCCGCGCCCGCTTCGATCTGCGCACGGGCATGACCCGCCTGATCACCCAGCGCGTCTCCCAGGCGGCAGCGGATCAGCGCCGCGGCCGCGCGGGCCGTACCGAGCCCGGCATCTGCTATCGCCTGTGGCCCGAGCACGAGCAGGCCTTGCTCGCTCCGTTCACGCCGCCGGAGATCCTGGAGGCGGACCTGGCGCCGCTTACCCTCGAGCTCGCGCGCTGGGGCACGGTCGATCCGGCCTCGCTGTCGTGGCTGGATCCGCCGCCCGCCGCGGCCTACGCCCAGGCCCGCACCCTACTCCGCGAGCTCGACGCGCTCGACCACGACGGTCGGTTGACCGCGCATGGCCGCGCGATGGCCTCGCTCGGCTTTCATCCTCGCCTCGCCCACATGATGCTGCGCGCGAGAGAGAGCGGCCATGGCGCGCTCGCCTGCGACGTGGCGGCGCTGCTCAGCGAGCGCGACATCCTGAGATCGAGCGGCGGCGCGCGGGATTGCGACCTGCGGCTCCGCCTCGAGCTGCTGCATGAGCGCGGTGCCGGCCGCCAGCTTCCCGCGGGGCTCGCGGTGGACCGCGGGAGCCTCGAGCGCGCGAAGGAGCAGGCTCGGAAATGGCGGCGCCAACTCGGCGTTGCCGACGATTCCGCCTCCCGAGCCGCCGCGGGCGGCGTCGTGGCGCTGGCCTATCCCGATCGGATCGCCCAGCGTCGGGGCGCGACAGTGGGATCCTTCCGGTTGGCCGGCGGATCGGGCGCGCTGTTGAACCCCGCGGACCCGCTCGCCAGCGAGGACTTCCTGGCCGTCGCCGAGCTCGATGGCGACCCGCGCAACGCCCGCGTCTTTCTGGCCGCGCCGCTCGCGCGCGCGGATATCGAGACCCTCTTCGCAAGCCATATCGAGCGCGCGGATCTCGTCGCCTGGGAGTCGCGCGAGCAGGCGGTGTTGGCGCGGCGGCGGGAGCGCCTGGGCGCGTTGACGTTGCGTGACGATCCCCTGCCGGACCCGCCACCGGAAGCGATCCGCGCCGCAATGCTGGATGGGCTGCGCGAGCTCGGTCTCGACGCCCTGCCCTGGACGCGCGAGGCGACGATGCTTCGGGACCGCATCCGATTCGCCGGGCGCATCGAGGCCGGCGGTTGGCCCGAGCTCTCCGACGCCGCGCTCCTCGCCGGCCTCTCGGAGTGGCTCGGCCCCTTCCTCGACGGCGTCACGCGGCGAAGCCAGCTCGGCCATCTCGACCTCGCGGCCGCTCTGACGGCGATGCTGAGCTGGGAGCAGCGGCGGCGGCTCGACCAGCTCGCGCCCACGCACGTCGCGGTACCCAGCGGATCGCGGGTGCCGATCGATTACGGCGCCGGAGAAACGCCGGTCCTGGCGGTTCGGTTGCAGGAGCTATTCGGCCTGGGCGAAACGCCGGCGGTCGCCGGCGGGCGGGTGCCGCTGTTGCTGCACCTGCTGTCGCCGGCGGGACGGCCGCTTCAGGTCACGCGGGATCTCCGGGGCTTCTGGGCAACCAGCTACGCCGGCGTGCGCGCGGAAATGCGCGGCCGGTATCCGAAACACTCGTGGCCCGATGACCCCATGACCGCGCCGCCCACCGCTCGGGCGAAACGCCGCCGCTGAGACCGTAAGAGAAAGAGCCCGCGAGGCCGGCTCTGGCGCATGACCCTGCTCGCCCCCCAACGCGAGCGGGAGCCGCCGCCGGCCTCGCGGGCGAAACGTCCGCTCCGACCTACGACGTGGTCGTCTTCTTCTTGCTCGACTTCTTCATCATGGGCTTGCTTGCGCTCGCCTTGCTCGTGCCTTTCGCCAAGCAGTCCGCCATCGCGGCCGACTGCCAGGCGTAGTCGTAGCAGCCCATCTTGTGCGACGACTTCTTCATCATCGGCTTCTTCATGGTCATCGGCTTCGCCGCTGGTGCGGTCGAGGCTTGCGCATAAGCGGCCGGCGCCGGCAGTACCAACGCACCCGCGATCACCGCGGCCACGGCCACCGTCCACACCTTCGCCAACATTTTTCCTACTCCTCTTCCTGGGATTGAACGCAAATGACCACTGATAATGTCGGCAGACCCAAGGCCATGCAATCCGCCCACGGAGAAAAGCTGCGAGTGTTGCGAAAATGTCGATGCCCGGCCGGCAAGGAGAACTTGCAGACAAACCAACGCTTTATGAAGACGGTTCGCGCGGCGCGGGAGTTGATGCTCGGAGGGGTCTGGCGCGCGCCCGCTGGAGCCCATGACTCACGCGCGGCCCGGCCGCTCGGAGCCCCAGAAGCGGGCGACCAGCGCCGCCATCGCCAGCAGCACCAGAATCACCAAGGCGACGCATCCCGGCCAGCCGGCATGCGCCCAGACCAGGGCCGGCGCCGTGGCGCCCGCGCTGCCGCCCAGGTAGTAACAAGTCACATAGAGACCAAGCGCCGACGAGCGCGCCCCGGCCGCGCGCTGCGCCAGCAAGCCGGTGGCGGCGGCCTGGCAGGCAAAACCGCTCACCGAGCTGATCGCGAGCCCCGCGATGATGGCGGGTAGCCAGGGAACCAGGGTGATCAGCAATCCCCCGCACCAACCGATGACCGCCCAGATCACCAGCGCGCGACGCCCGATCCGCTGGATCCACCGGCCGGTCCGAGGCGTCACGACCACCGCGAGCAGGTAGACCACGAAGATCGAGCCGAGGGCCGACGCCGAGAGCTCGAAGGGCGGCGCGGCCAGATAGAAGTTCACATAAGTGAATGCCGCCACGAACGAGAACAGCACGCCGAACCCCAAGACGAAGGTCGCAACGATGGGCGGGTTGAAAAAATGCCCGAGCATCAGCCGGGCGGAGTGGCCGAGCCCTTCCGCGCGCACGAATTGCCGCTCCCGCGGCAGCGCCAGGCCGACATGAATGGCGGCGAGTCCGGTGATCGCGGCATAGCCCCAGAACGCCGCGCGCCAGCCGCCGTGATCCGCGATGATCCCGGACAGGAACCGGCCCAGAAAGCCGCCGAGCCCGCCCGCTGCGATGTAAGAGGCGGTCGCGCCGGCGATCTCGTCGGGCGGCCATTCGTCGCCGATATAGGCGATGGTCACCGCGAAGATCGGCGGCAGCAGCAGACCCTGCACGAACCGCCACAGGACGAGCTCGCCGATCGAACTGCTGAGCGCAATCAGGATGGTCGGGATCACCATCAGCGCCATGGCGCCCGCGATGATCCGCTTTCGCCCGACGACGTCCGCGACCAAACCGACGAACGGCGCACCGAGCGCGACCGCCAAGGTCGTGGCGCCGATGGTGAGGCTGACCGCCGCGGGACTGGCGTCGAAATCGCGTGCGAAGAGCGGCAATAGTGGCTGCGTCGCGTAGAGATTGATGAAGGTGCAGAGCCCCGTGAGAGCGATCGCGAGACGACGGGGGTCGGTGAGCATCGAGCGCTTTGGGGCCTCTTCGTGACTTGCGACGTCGCCGCAGCGGGCCGCGAGACTGTAAGCGCGGTGCGGCCGAGCCGCCACCGCGCTTTGGCGGGGCTGTTCTGCGCGCCCGCCCGGTTGACTCGACCGCGGTCGACGCACCATAGAATTGGGCGCGGGATCGGGGCGAAGCCATGAGGAGACCGGATGGATCTCGTGCTGCGCAATGCCACGCTGATGGGCGGCGGCGCCGAGGGACCGCAGGACGTCGGCGTGCTCGGCGGCAAAATCGTCGAGATCGCACCGAAGATCGCGGCGCGTGGCCGCGAGGAGCTCGACCTCGCCGGTCGGTTGCTCACGCCGGGACTGGTGGAGTCCCACATCCATCTCGATAAGTCCCGGATCGTCGACCGTTGCGCGCCCGAGGCGGGCCGCAATGCCGCCAATGCGGTGAAGCGCGTCCAGGAGGCAAAGCGCGGCTTCACCGTCGACGATGTTTATGCGCGCGCCAAGGCCACTCTGGAGTTGGCGATTCTCCAGGGCACCACGCGCATGCGCACCCACGTCGAGGTCGATCCCAGCGGCGGTCTCATCGGGCTCGAGGCCATCCAGGCGCTCGCCGAGGACTACCGCTGGGCGATCGATCTCGAGATTTGCGTCTTCCTCCAGGAGGGCATGACCGGCGTCGACGGTGCCGAAGAGCTGCTGGTCCGGGCGATCGAGCGCGGCGATCACATCACCTCCGTCGGCGGCGCGCCCGGATACGACGTCGACCATATGAAGCAGATCGCCCGCGTCTTCGAGCTCGCGCGGTATCACGATCTCGACGTCGACCTGCATCTCGATTTCGGCAACACGCCGGAGGCCATGGATATCCACGGCGTGATCGAGTTGACCGAGCACCACCGGTACGGTGGGCGCGTCAATGTCGGCCACGTGACCAAGCTTTCGACGCTGCCGCCGGAGCGCCAGGCGCCGATCGCGCGCCGGCTCGCCGACACCGGCGTCGCCGTCACCGTGCTGCCCGCGACGGACCTGTTTCTCATGGGCCGCGACCAGAGCTACGATGTCCGCCGCGGCATCGTCGACGTCAACGCCTACGACCGCCTGGGCGTCGCCTGCTCCATCGCCAACAACAACATCCTCAATCCCTTCACGCCCTTCGGTGACTGCTCGCTGATCCGGATGGCGAACCTGCACGCGAACACGCTGCAGGTGAGCAGCCTCAACGATCTTCGGGCGTGCTTCGAGATGGTGTCGAGCGACGCCGCGCGCATCTTGAACCTCGAAGACTACGGCCTCGCCGTCGGTAACCCCGCGGATTTTGCCGTGCTCGACGCCAAGAGCGAGGCGGAGGCCGTGGCCGTCGTGGCACCCGTGCTCTATGCGTTCAAACGAGGCCGGCGCACCGTGACGCGCCTGCCTCCCGATCTGAACCGGCCGGCGTGAGCGTAGTATCGCAGGCATGATCGAGTCCGAGGACCAGCGTGTCCTGAAACCGACCTACCGCGTGATCGCCGAGCCGAGACTGCGGTACCTGATTCCGTTGGTGATCGCGTGCGGATTCTTCATGGAGAACCTGGACTCGACCATCCTCGCGACATCGATCCCGCAGATGGCGGCGAGTCTCGGCGAGAACCCGCTCCGCCTCAACGTCGCGATCACCAGTTACCTGCTGAGCCTGGCGGTGTTCATCCCGATCAGCGGCTGGGTGGCCGACCGGTTTGGCGCCCGCAGCGTGTTCTGCACGGCGATCGGCGTGTTCACCTTCGGCTCGGCGCTCTGCGGGCTCGCGACGTCGCTCCCGATGCTGGTGCTGACCCGCATCCTGCAAGGGCTCGGCGGCGCGATGATGACCCCCGTGGGCCGGCTCATCATGCTGCGCTCGTTTCCGAAGAGCGAGCTCGTCACCGCCATGAGCTACGTGACGTTGCCCGCCCTGGTGGGGCCGGCGATCGGGCCGCTGGTGGGCGGGTTCCTCACCACCTATATGAACTGGCGCTGGATTTTCTACATCAACATACCCATCGGTCTCCTCGGTATCGCGCTCGCCTACCGCTTCGCCGAGAATTTCCGATCCTCCGCGGTGAGCCGGTTCGATTTCGTGGGCTTCGCGCTCTGCGGCATCGGTCTCGCCGCCGCGGAGCTCGCGCTCGAGAATGCCGGTCGACGGGCGATCCCCGGCGCGGCCGAGGCCGCGATCGTGGCGGTATCGGCGCTGAGCCTCGCCGCCTATGTCTATTACGCGCGCCGCGCACCCGATCCCGCGGTCGACCTTACGCTGTTCCGGGTCAAGACTTTCCGGATCGCCGTGATCGGCGGCGGCATCTGTCGCACCGGCCTCGGCGCCATCCCGTTCCTGCTGCCGCTCATGCTGCAGGTGCCGTTCGGCCTCAGCGCCTTCCAGTCGGGCAGCCTCACCTTCGTGTTGGCGATCGGCTCCATGGTGATGAAGTCGACCTCGCCGCCGCTGCTCCGCGCCTTCGGATTCCGCACGCTGCTGCTCGGCAACGCGGCGCTGGTGGGATTGCTGACCATGGCGCTGGCACTCGTGCGCGCCGAGACGCCGCACTGGCTGCTCATCGTGGGGCTTCTGGTGTTCGGCTTCTTCCGCTCGCTGCAATTCACCTGCATGAACACGCTCGCCTATTCCGATCTCACCGACACCACGATCAGCAAGGGCAGCAGCATTGCGAGCGTCGGCCAGCAGCTCTCGCAGAGCTTCGGCGTGGCGATCGGCGCCACAATCCTGGCGGTGCTGACCGGCAACACCGGGACCCCCAGCATTGGGGAGTTCACGCCCGCCTTCATCGCCGTCGGACTGCTGCCGCTGATCTCCATCGCGTTCTTCGTGCGGCTTTCGGCCGAGGACGGCAGTCAAGTGAGCGGCCACCACCCCGCCAAGACCTGAGAGGCAAGGCCATGACCGCCCAATCCTGGGACCACGTCTGGACCAACGCACGGCTCGTCACCATGGCCGAGACCGGCGCACCCTATGGACTCATCGAGGCTGGTGCGCTGGCCGTTGCGGGCGACCGGATCGCCTGGATCGGATCCATGTCCGCCCTCGCCCAGCAACCCGCGGCTGCCGGCGCAACCGTGCACGATGCCAAGGGCCGCTGCATCACGCCGGGGCTCATCGACTGCCACACCCATCTGGTCTATGGCGGCAGCCGCGCGCGGGAATTCGAGCGCCGGCTCGAGGGCGCGACCTACGAGGAGATCGCCCGCGCCGGCGGTGGCATCCGCGCCACGGTCGCGGCGACGCGCGCGCTCTCCGAGGACGCGCTCTACGCGGCCTCGCGCCCGCGTCTGGAGGCGCTGCTCGCCGAGGGAGTCACCACCGTCGAGATCAAGTCGGGCTATGGTCTCGACACCGCGTCCGAGGCAAAGAGCCTGCGCGTGGCGCGGCGCCTCGGCCGCGACCTACCGGTGACCGTGGCGGCGACGTTCCTGGGCGCTCACGCCCTGCCGCCGGAATACGCGGACAGATCCGACGCCTTCATCGATCTCGTCGTGGACGACATGCTGCCCGCGGTCGCGCGCGAAGGCCTGGCTGACGCGGTCGACGCGTTCTGCGAGGGGATCGGCTTCACGCCGGCGCAGGTCGAGCGGGTCTTCCAGGCCGCCCGCAGGCTGGGCTTGCCGGTGAAGCTGCACGCGGAGCAGCTGAGCAATCTCGGCGGCGCCGCGCTCGCCGCCCGCTACAGCGCGCTCTCCGCGGATCATCTCGAATACATCGACGAGGTCGGCGTGCGGGCGATGGCGGCTGCCGGCACGGTCGCGGTGCTGCTGCCCGGCGCCTTCTATTTCCTGCGCGAGAAGCAGCTGCCGCCCGTCGATCTTTTCCGCCAGCACGGCGTACCCATCGCGCTCTCGACCGACTGCAACCCCGGCACCTCGCCGGTGACCTCCCTGCTGCTGATGCTCAACATGGCCTGCACGCTCTTCCGCATGACGCCGGAGCAGGCGCTCGCCGGCGTCACCCGCAACGCCGCCCGCGCCCTCGGCCATGCGAATCGCGGCACGCTCGAGGCCGGCAAGCAGGCCGATTTCGTGGTCTGGGACGTCGAGGAGCCGGCGGAGCTGGCCTACCGGTTCGGGTTCAATCCCGCGGTCGAGATCGTGAAGACGGGGGTCACGCGCCGCGCCTGATAGGCAGCGTGCGTCCGTCGACGCGCTCGCCCTCGGCTCGCTTGCTCAGGACGAGGATTTTCTTTTTGCCATTCTCATCGCCCCTCATCCTGAGCAAGCGAAGCGCGTCGAAGGACGCAATGCCAGATGGGCGCTTGCTTGCCCACGAACGGCGGCAGTAGCTTCCCCGGATGAACGACAAGATGGCAGCCGTGAGACCGCTCCAGGGTATCCGCGTCCTCGATCTCTCGAGCTTCATCTCGGGGCCGTTCTGCACGACGCAGCTGGCGGAATTCGGCGCCGAGGTGATCAAGGTCGAGCTACCCAAGGTGGGGGATCCCTTCCGCCGCTTCGGCACGCCGTCGAAGTCCGGCGATTCCCTCATCTTCATGAGCGAGCAGCGAAACAAGAAGTCCATCACCCTCGACCTCCGCACGGCCGAGGGCGCCGAGCTTGTGAAAGCGCTCGCGGCCCGGGTCGACATCGTCGTGGAGAATTTCCAGGTCGGCACGCTCGAGGGCTGGGGCATCGGCTACGACGTGCTCCGGAAGCATAACCCGCGCCTCATCATGGTGCGCATCACCGGTTACGGCCAGACCGGGCCCTATCGCGATCGTCCCGGCTTCGGCCGCATCGCGAACGCCTTCAGCGGACTTTCCTTCCTGGCGGGCTATCCCGACCGGGCGCCGGTGACGCCGGGCTCGGCCACCATTCCGGACTATCTGACCGGGATCTACGGCGCCTATGGCGCGCTCCTCGCCTTGCGCGCGCGGGACATCACAGGCGAAGGCCAGATGATCGACATCGGTCTCTACGAGCCGGTGTTTCGCATCCTGGACGAGCTGGCCTCCGCCTATCACGAGACCGGGCGCGTGCGGCAGCGCATGGGGCCGGCCACCGTCAATGCGGTGCCGCACAGCCACTACCCCACCAAGGACGGCCGCTGGGTCGCCATCGCCTGCACCACCGACAAGATCTTCGAGCGGCTCGCAGCCGCCATGGGCCGGCCCGACGTCGCCGCCGGCGGCCCCTACACCACCTTCAAGCAGCGCACCGCCGCGCGCGAAGCCGTCGATGCCATGGTCGCGGACTGGACGCGCAGCCTCGAGCGAGATGCGGTGCTGAGCATCTGCGCCGAGCACCAGGTACCCTGCGGTCCCGTCTACGCGATCGACGAGATCTTCGCAGACCCGCAATACAAAGCGCGCGAGAACATTCTGATCCTCGAGGACGAGCGCGCGGGCGAGATCGCCGTTCCCAACGTCGTGCCGCGCCTCTCCGACACGCCCGGCGGCATCGATTGGCTGGGCTGTTCTCTCGGCGCCCACAACCGGGAGATCTTCGGTGAGGTCCTCGGCTTGAGCGAGCAACGCATCGCCGAGCTCTCCGAGAAAGGCGTGATCTGATGATGCTCAGGACCGATCTGCCGGTCTGGCGCTCCCTGCTGTTCGTTCCTGCGATCGCCCGCAAATTCGTGGATGGCGCCGCCGCCCGCGGCGCCGACGCCATCATCCTCGACCTCGAGGACAGCGTGCCGCCGGCGGAGAAGCCGAGGGCGCGCACGCTGCTGCACGAGGCCGCCGAGATCGTGTCGCGCGGCGGCGCCGACGTGCTCGTCCGCATCAACCGCCCGCTCCGTCTCGCCATTCCCGACATCGAGGCGGCAGTCTCGCCGTGGGTGCAGGCGCTGGCGCTGCCGAAGGTCGAGAGCGCCAATCACCTGCGACTGCTCGTCGAGGCGATCGACGAGATCGAGGCCGAGCGCGGCATGACCGTCGGCGCGACCAAACTCCTCGCCATGGTGGAGACCGCGGAAGCGTTCTTCGAGATGCCGGAGATCGCCCGCGCGCATCCTCGCATGGTCGCCATGACCCTCGGCGCCGAGGATTTCGCCCTTTCCGTCGGCATGCTGCCCGAGGCCGAAGGTCTGTTCTTCCCGAAGCAGCAGATGATCATCGCCGCGCGCTCGGCCGGCATCCTCCCGCTGGGCTTTCTCGGCACGGTCGCCGATTTCCGCGACCTCGCCGCCTTCCGTGCCACGATCCAGCGCTCGCGCCGCCTGGGATTCCTCGGCGCCGCCTGTATCCACCCGAACCAGATCGCGATCCTGAACGAGGAGTACGCCCCGCCCGCCGACGAGGTGGCGCACGCCGAGCGCGTGGTCGCGGCCTATGAGAAGGCAACCGGGCAAGGCGTGGGCGCGATCACGGTCGACGGCAAGATGATCGATGTGCCTGTGGTGGAGCGCGCGCAAGCGCTGTTGGCGCGCCACCGCGCTATCGCCGCCCGACAAGCCAGACGCGTTCGATGATCCGCCACGAGGTCCGGGTACATGCGTCCGCGGAGCGCCTGCCGCGGGAGCGGCAGCTCGCCTGGAGGCTCGCGGAGCTCGCGGGGATGTCCACGATCGACGCCGACACGGCGGAGCTGGTGGCGGCGCGGATCATCGACAATGCCGGCGTGGCGCTCGCCGCCATCAATCGCAAGCCCGTCGCGGCCGCGCGCGCCATGGCGCTTGCGAATCCCCGCGTCGGAGGCGCCAGCCTCTTCGGCCTCAACGCCGCCACCACCGTGGCCGCGGAATGGGCGGCTTGGGCCAACGCGACGGCGGTGCGCGAGCTCGATTTCCACGACACGTTCCTCGCGGCCGACTACGCGCATCCCGGCGACAGCATCGCGCCGCTGATCGCGGTGGCCCAGCAGACCGGCCGGGACGGCGCGGCGCTCGCCCGCGCCATCGCCGTCGCCTACGAGGTCCATGTGGCGCTGGTAAAGGCGATCGGGCTGCATCCGCACAAGAAGGATCACGTCGCTCACCTCTGCCCCGCCACGGTTGTCGGCATCGGCCGGTTGCTCGACCTGCCAACCCCAGTGGTCTATCAGGCCGTGAACCAAGCGGTGCATCTCGCCTTCTCCACGCGGCAGTCGCGCAAGGGCGAGATCAGCTCGTGGAAGGCGTTTGTGCCCGGCTTTTCCGGCAAGCTCGCGATCGAGGCGGTCGACCGCGCCATGCGCGGCGAGGCGAGCCCGAGCCCAATCTACGAGGGCGAGGAGTCCGTGATCGCCTGGATGCTCGGCGGCCCCGACGCGGTCTACGAGGTGGCGTTGCCATCGGCTGGCGAGACGCCGCGTGCGATCCACGAGACCTATACCAAGGCGCACTCGGCCGAATATCAGGCGCAGGCCTTCATCGACCTCGCGTTGGACCTGCGCCGGCAGCTCGACCTCGGCGCCGTCGCCGAGATCGTGGTGCGCACGAGCCACCACACGCACGCCGTGATCGGCAGCGGCGCCAACGATCCGCAGAAATACGATCCCGACGCCAGCCGCGAGACCCTGGACCACTCGCTGCCCTACATCCTGGCGGTGGCGCTCGAGGATGGCGCTTGGCACCACGAGCGCAGCTACGCGCCGGAGCGCGCGCATCGCGCCTCAACCGTGGCACTCTGGCGCAAGATCCGTACTGTCGAAGATCCCGCCTGGACGGCGCGCTATCGCGATCCCGACCCGGCGAAGCGCGCGTTTGGCGGCCAGGTCACGGTGACCCTGCGGGAGGGCCGCACCACCGCGGCCGAGCTCGCGGTCGCCGACGCGCACCCCAACGGCCGCCGACCCTGGAGGATGCCAGATTACGAGGCGAAGTTTCGCGGGCTTGTCGACGGTATCGTCGCGCCGGCAGAATCCGATCGTTTCCTCTCGAGCGCGCGTCGCCTGACCAAACTCACGGCGGCAGAGCTGCGCAGCATCAATCCGATTGCACCTCCCGGGACAGTGCGACCCGACCGCTCCACCGGTGAAGGCATTCTGGATTGGCGTGGGTAGAGAGCGTTCCCGTCCAGTTGCGCTCGTTTCCTCAATTCGTCATCGCCGGGCTTGTCCAGGCTTGTCCCGGCGATCCACGTTTTCTTCTGGTCGCGAGAACACATGGATGCCCGGCACGGAGGCCGGGCATGACGCAAGCAGGGAGGCGATTCCTGCCCATCGAGACCTGCTCTCTAGCCTCGCCGTTCCAATAAGCGGATCAGCGACGCGTTGAACTCCTCCGCCGCCTCGTACTGCACCCAATGGCCGGCGCGCGGAATGACGGTGAAACCAGCGCCCGGCTGCAACGACTGGAGCAGGCGGCGAACCTCGTCGAGCACCCCCTGGGCAGTGATGTCGCGCTCGCCCCAGATGCCCTGCAGCCTGGCGCTCATCCGGGGTATCGCGGTCGGCAAGGCCGGCACCCGCGACAGCGGGCGACTCCGCAGCTGCGCCCGCGTGGCATTGCCGACCTGGAGATGCGCGGCGAGGTCGTCGATGTTGGCGCGATCGGCGATCATGAGGATCGCGAGGTTCTCGAGATGGGCGGCGCGCTGTGCCGCCTCGTCCGGCAGATCCCGCCACGTCACGAGATCGATCGATGCGCTCCGCCGGATGCCGAGGCCGCCCGAGCCCACGAGCACGAGGCTGCGCGCCCGCGCGCCCATCTGCTCCGCCACCAAGCCGCCGATCAGCCCGCCGAAGGAAAAGCCCACGATGTCGGCGGCCTCGCCCGCGTCCATCAACGACAGCAGCCCCGAGGCCACGATCTCCGCAATCTTCTCGGGCCGGTCCGGCTCCGGCGGCATGTCGGAGTCGCCGAGGCCCGGCAGATCCGGCACCAGCACGCGATAGCGCTCGCCGAGCGGCTCGACGTTGCGGATCCAATGGGTCCACGAGCCGAAGCCGCCATGCAGCAGGGCCAGGGGCGCCCCCCGGCCCCAAATGTGCCAAACCATCGAGCCCGCGCCGCAGGGCGTGCGCCGGACCTCGGCGCAGCTCTCGATGTCCGCGACGAGCGCCGTAGGATCGATCGTCACGCGCGTCAGACCGGCTTGAAGCCCGTGTCCATCTGCGCGTCGATCAGCAGCGGCTCCTTGCCGGCGATGCCGCGCTTGATGAGGGCGCAGACCTCGGCGGCGGTCGTGGCGCGCTCGGCCGCGACGCCCAGCGAGCGCGCGAGGCCGACGAAATCGACGCGCGGATTGACCAGATCCATGCCGACATAGAGGTCGGTCTGCGCCGCCAGCGCACGCATGGCATTCGCGCGCTGCTTCAGGATCCGGTAGGACGCGTTGTTGATGATGACGAACACCACCGCGACGCTCTCGTGGGCCGCGGTCCAGAGCGCCTGGCAGGTGTACATGGCGCTGCCGTCGCCGATCAGCGCCACCACCGGTCGATCCGGCAGCGCGAGCTTGGCGCCGATCGCCGCCGGCAAGCCCCAGCCGATGCCGCCGCCGCGAAGCCCGAAGAAGCTCTGGGGATCGTCGCTGCGCACGAATTGCCGGAGGCCCGGGCTCGACGACACGGATTCATCGATCACGACGGCGTCCGCCGGCAGCATCTCGCCGATCGCGTGCATGAGCGCCAGCGGCTTGATGGGCACCGCAGCCGCATCGGCGCGGGCGCGCGCCTTGAGCTTCTCGAGCTCGGCGGCGATCGCCGCGCGCGCCGCCTCGGAGCGCGCCTTGGCCGCGGCACGCTGCGCGGCGGTCATCCTCGATTCCAGGGCCGCCAACAGGTCCTTCAGCGTCGCCTTGATGTCGCCGAGGATGGCGACCTCCGCGGGATAGTTCTTGCCGAGCTCCCACGGGTCGTTGTCGATGTGCACCACCGTCAAGCCCAGCGGCATCGGATCGACCTCCGACGGCAGCGACATCGTGAAGAGATCGCCGCCCACGGAGAACAGCAGATCGTGCTGCTCGAGCACGGCGCGGATCGCCGGCGCGAGCCGGGTCATCGCGCCCTTGAAGAGCGGGTGCGAGGTCGGGAACGACGCCGTGTTGGCGACGCCCTCGGGATGCACCGGCGCGCCCAGCAGCTCCGCGATGGCAACGATCTCGGCGTGCGCGCGGCTTTGCGCAACGGCATCGCCCGCCATGATCAGCGGCCGCCGGGCATCGAGCAGCAGCGCCGCCGCCCGGTCGATCGCCTCGGCATCGCCGCGGATGCGCGGCGCCACCCGCGTGGGTGCGCCGAGCTCGATGTCGGCCTCGCTGGTGAGCACGTCGCCGGGCAGCGACAGGAAGACCGGGCCGGTGGGCATCGCGAGTGCGGTCTTGGCGGCGCGGTGGATCGCGCGCGGCAGCTCCACCAGCCGCCGCACCTCCGACGACCATTTCACCAGCGGCCGCGCGATCGGCGGCAGGTCGTCCCAGAGGATCGGCTCGGTGAAGGTGAAGCTCTGGTCGTGCTGTCCGGCGGTGACCAGGATCGGCGAGCCCGCTTTCTTGGCGTCGTAGAGCATGCCCATGGCGTTGCCGAGGCCGGGCGCCACGTGGAAATTGGTGACGGCGAGGCGCTGCCCGGCCTGGGCATACCCGTCCGCCATCGCCATCACGCCCGCCTCCTGCAGGCCCAGCACGTAGCGCAGCTTGGTCTCGACCGCGAGCGCGTCCATGAGCGGCAGCTCGGTGGTGCCGGGATTGCCGAAGATGATGTCCACGCCCTCTTGCTTCAGCAGATCGAGAAAGGCCCGCTTGCCAGCCATTACAGCCATGGTGTCTCCGGAGATTTGATCAGGAACCGCTGAGCCAGAGTGGACCACGAGCCGAGGCGCTTGGCCAGCTTCCAGCCTCGCCGTCCGAGCCCGTCAGCAACTGGCGAGCCGTAATCAGGAATCCTGCCGGCGGCGGCAAATGAGCCCATAGGTGACATGTTTTTCCATGATCGGCCCGGCGCGGAAATAAGGCTCCATGGCGGCGCGCATCTCGGCGATCATCCGGCCGGTGTCGGCGCCGAGTATCGCCGGCGTCGTGCTGGGAGTGCCCAACGCGCGATAGATGAGGTGCTCCAGCTCCAGTTTTCTCTCGCCGAAGGCGACGACGCGCTCCACCGGCACGAAATCAGTGCCCTCGAAGAACTGATCGACGGTGAGCTTCAACAGTTCTCGGTCGATGCCCTTGACCCATCTCCGTCTCGTCGCCGAATACACCCTGTGCCACTCGGCGTCGTCGGGGTTCTGCAACGGCACACAGACGAGGATGCGCCCGCTCGGGCTCAGCCACCGGTCGAGCCGGGCGATGGCGGCAGGCGTGTGCATGAACCAGTGGGCCCGGCCCATGGTGATCAGGTGGAAAGGGCCAAGATCCTCCGGCGCGTCCTCCACCTTCGCATGCAGCAGTCTGATCCGACGGTCCATGGCCTGCGCCCGCTTCGCCGCCTCCTCCAGCATCGGCCGCTCGAGATCCATGCCGGTAAGGCTCGCCACGAAGGGTGCGAATCCGAGCGCCACCTCGCCCGTGCCGCAGCCGAGATCGAGCAGGTCTTCCTTGCCGGTGAGCGGAATTGACTCGGCGACGAACGAGAAGAAACGCTTCAAGTACGGTTTCAGATAGGCGCGGTAGCCGATCGTCTCGGACCACATGGCTTATCCGCTTGTCCGCGGCGACTTCATCCTCGCCGGCGCCGCCGCGGCGGTGCCGGGACCCGCGTCTTCGCCTCGACGTCGAGATAGAGCTCGATCCCCTTGGTGATGTGCGCCGAAAGCACGGCGACTAGGCGGTCGGCATCGCGGGCGAGCGCCGCCTCCAGGATCTCGCGATGCTCGCGGCGCGACTGCTCGCGCGGGAAGTCCTTCACCTGGAAGGCGAGCATCCGATAGCGCAGGCTCTGGTCGTACATCATGCCGTGCAGCTGCAAGAGCCAGCGCGAGCCGCAATCCGCGATCAGCGCCGCGTGGAACTCGCGGTTGTACTGCTCGAGGAGACCGCCGTATTTCTCCTGCTCGGCCGCGATCACCGCCTCGACCTTGGAGAGCTTGTGATAGGCGGCAACCAGCTGGGATTCCCACTCGAGGCTCGCCCGCTCGAGCGAGCGCCGAGCCGCCTCGCATTCCAGCAGACGCCGCATCTCCGTGATGTCGCGGAGATCGGCGAGCGAGGCGGGTATCACCGTGAAGCCGCGCTGGCCCTCGTTCTGCACCAGCCCGTCCGCGACGAGCCGCGACAGCGTCTCCCGCAGCGTGTTCACGCTCACCTGGTAGCGGCTCTTGAGCGTATCGAGCTTGAGCTTGCCGCCGGGCTTCAGGGCGCCTTCGAGGATTTCGCTGCGCAGCCGCCTGTAGACTGCCTCGGTCACCGTCACCGCGGGCTCGATCCGTGTCTCACCGCTGTCGCGCATCGCGCCGCCCCTGCCGCATCCTGCGCGAGGGTCGCCGATCGGATGCGGCCGCGCAATAGGATGTGGCGGCGGCGACGCTCGTCTCGACGGGAAACGAGTGAATGTGCCATTTTATAGGAGATAACGAAGTTTATTGATTGATGTGGCGTTCACCATATATTCTTCTCCGCCTGTGCTCTCGCCGGAGGCCGCCATGCTGCGCTCGATCGCCACAGTTTCCCTGAGTGGCACCTTGCTGGAGAAGGTGGAAGCCGCCGCGGCGGCGCGCTTCGACGCGGTGGAGATTTTCGAGACCGACATCGTGAACTACCCGGGCGCGCCCGATGAGGTCCGGCGCGCCGCGGCCGCGCTCGGCCTCGGGATTTCGCTCTATCAGCCTTTCCGCGACTTCGAGGCGGCGCCCGCCGAGCGGCGCCAGCGCAATCTCGACCGCGCCGAGCGCAAATTCGACGTCATGCAGCAGCTGGGGGCGCGCCTGATGCTGGTCTGCAGCAATGTCGCGGCGGATACCCTCGACGATGACGCACAGGCGGCGGCCGATCTCGCGGCGCTGGCAGAGCGCGCGGCGCGCCGCGGCCTCAAGATCGGATACGAGGCGCTGGCCTGGGGCCGCCGGGTCAGCGACTACCGGCACGCCTGGCGGATCGTGGAGCAGGCCGCGCATCCGAGCCTCGGCCTCATCGTCGACAGCTTTCATTCGCTCGCCATCGACGACGACCTGACCGAGCTCGGGCGGATTCCGGCCGAGCGGATCTTCCTCGTCCAGGTCGCGGACGCGCCGCGGCTCAAGATGGACGTGCTGTCCTGGAGCCGGCATTTCCGCTGCTTTCCGGGCCAGGGCCAGCTCGACGTCGCGGGTTTCCTGGCGCCGATCGTCGCGAACGGCTATGCGGGGCCGCTCTCCCTGGAGGTCTTCAACGACGATTTTCGCTCGGCCTCGGCGCGGCAGACGGCGCTCGACGGCATGCGGTCGTTGCTCTACCTCGAGGAGAAGACCGCGGAGCGCTTGGCGGAGGCCGTACCGCCTCCGCGCGTACAGGCCGATCTCTTCTCGCCGCCGCCGGCGCCGACCTATCGCGGCTTCGAGTTCCTGGAGTTCGCCGTCGAGGCCGCCGCCGAGACCGAGCTCGGCCGCTTGCTCGAGCAGCTGGGCTTCGTGCGGCTGGGCCGGCACAAATCCAAGAACGTCACGCTCTACCGCCAGGGCGAGGTCAACTTCATCATCAATGCCGAGCCCGATTCCTTCGCGCATGCGTTCTTCCTGCTGCACGGCCCGTCGATCTGCGCCATGGCCTTCGGGGTGGGCGAGAAGCAGCAGGCGCTCAACCGCGCACGGCTCTATCACTGCCAGCCCTTCGAGGGGCGCGTCGGGCCCAATGAGCTGGTGATCCCCGCGATCCGAGCGCCCGATGGCAGCCTGATCTATTTCGTCGAGCAGCACGAGGGCGCGGCCACCATCTACGACGTGGATTTCGTGCTCGATGCCGGCGCGCGGCAGCGTGTGGCGAGCCCGGGGCTCGCGCGCATCGATCACGTGGCCCTGGCGCTGCCCGCGGGCGACCTCGACGGCTGGCTGCTCTTCTACAAGGCCGTCTTCGGCTTCGAGGCCGACGATCTGGTGGTGCTGCCGGATCCCTACGGGCTGGTGCGCAGCCGCGCCGTGACGAGCCGCTGCGGCAAGATCCGGATCCCCCTCAATATCTCCGAGAGCCGCAACACCGCCACCGCGCGCTTCGTCTCGACCTA
This sequence comes from Allostellaceae bacterium, assembly GCA_035604335.1. GTDB lineage: Bacteria > Pseudomonadota > Alphaproteobacteria > ATCC43930 > CGMCC-115725 > DASZHJ01. The sequence continues at coordinate 35,720 of DATNIT010000295.1, forward strand.
CAGCGGCGCCGGCGTCAATCACATCGCGCTCACGACCCCCGATATCTTCGCGAGCGCGGAGCGGCTGGCCGGCTCGGGTGTGCCCCTCCTGAAGATTCCCGACAACTACTACAACGACCTCGCCGCGAAGCATGGGCTTGCCCAGGAAATGGTCGATCGGCTCGCGCGCCACGGCATCCTCTACGACCGCTCGAGCGACGGCGAATACTTCCAGCTCTACACCGCCGCCTTCGATGACCGTTTCTGCTTCGAGATCGTGGAGCGCCGCGGCTATCGCGACTATGGCGCGGTCAACGCGCCCGTCCGCATGGCCGCGCAGTCGAGGTCGACGCCGGCGTTCGAGGCCTGGGCGCAGGCACTCTAGCGCGCGACCTCCTGGAATGCCGATTTCGGTTCGTGTACGGTCGAAATCATCGCAGTCGAGGGCACGCGCATCATGGCAGAGACTCAGAAATTTCGTTTGGCCGGCGTCATGGGCTGGCCGGTCGCGCATTCGCGCTCGCCGAAGCTGCATGGCTATTGGATCAGCCAGCTTGGGCTTTCCGGCGCTTATGTGTATCTGCCGGTGCAGCCCGAGCGCTTGCCGGACGCGCTCAAGGGGCTCTCGGCGCTGGGTTTCGCGGGCTGCAACCTGACCATCCCGCACAAAGAGACCGCGATGCGCCTCGTCGATCGCGTCGATCCCCTGGCGAAGCGGATCGGCGCCATCAACACCATCGTGGTGGGCGAGGACGGCTCGCTCTCGGGCTTCAACAACGACGGCTATGGCTTCATCGAATGCCTGAAGGAGGCGAAGCCGGACTGGCGCGCGGATGCCGGGCCCGCGGTCGTCATGGGCTCCGGCGGCGGCGCGCGGGCCGTGGTGGCGAGCCTCGCCGAGCGCGGCGCCAGGGAGATCCGTCTGGTCAACCGCACCTTCGCGCGCGCCCAGAAGCTCGCGGCCGACCTCGGCGCTCCCGTGCGGGCGATCCCTTGGGAGCAGCGCCACGAGGCGATCGACGGCGCGAGCCTGCTGGTCAACACCACCAATCAAGGCATGGTGGGCCAAGCGCCGCTTGATCTCTCGCTCGACCGGCTGCCGAAGACCGCGCTCGTCTCCGACATCATCTATGTACCGCTGGAGACGCCGCTGCTCGCCGCCGCGCGCAAGCGCGGCAACCTCGCCGTGAACGGGCTCGGCATGCTGCTCCACCAGGCGCGGCCGGCCTTCAAGGCCTGGTTCGGCGTTCTGCCGGAGGTGACGCCGGAGCTGCGGCGACTTCTCGAGGCGACGATCTAGCGGCGTCTCACCGCTTGTAGACGACGAACCCCGCGATGGCGTCGAGGAGCGCTTGGGGCTCGTCGGCGCGGACGGAATGGCTGCTGTTCTCGAAGATGCGCAGCTCCGCGCGCGGGACGAGGCGCGCGATCTCCTCGGAGAATTCCGGCGGGCAGATCCAGTCGTGGCGGCCGGCGATCACCAGGGTCGGCGCGGTGATCCGGCCGAGCTCGGGCCTGAGGTCGAAGTCGCGCAGGAAGCCGCCGAAGGCGCGGTTGAGCGGCTCGGGCTCGTGGAGCGTGCGCTCGTGGCCGAGCGCCGCCGCGGCGGGATCGTACCGGCGGCTGTAGAGCGGACCCATCACGGCGTAGAAGCGCTGCATCTGCGCGCGATCCATCATCGCGCCCTGCCAGACGGGCTCCGAGACCTCGCGCTGCTCCGCCGTGCCGCGCTCCGCCAGAATCTCCCGCGCGCGCTTGATGAAACCGCCGTGCGCCGCCGTCACCACCGCGATCAAATGCGACACCGAGGCGGGATAGCGCGCGGCGTGGGCGAGCGCCACCATGCCGCCATAGGAGGTGCCGATGCTGACGATGGGACCGAGGCCCAGATGGCGGCGCAGCGCCTCCATGTCCTCGACGTTCTCGTCGAGGGTGTACTTGGTGGGATCGCCGCGCGCCGATCGGCCCTGGCCGCGGTGATCGAAATAGACCAGCTGTAGGCGCTCGGCGAGCGGCGACATCACCGGCTTGAAGCTGCTGTGATCGCCGCCGGGTCCGCCGTGAATGACGAAGGCGACCGGTTTTTCGCGCATGATCCGGCCGTCCGGCACCAGCCCCATGCCCTCGACGTCGAAGTAGATCTCGGTGTCGCGGATCTTGGCGCGCATCGCCTCGTCCTCACCCGATCGCGTCGAGCGGATGGATGGGGCGGCGCACCTTCGTGAAGAGCTCGGGCGTGTAGATCTCGGAGCAGAGCGCGCCGGTGTCGACCAGCACGACCTCACGCGCGATCGGCTCGAAGGCGGCACGGAAGTGGTGCATCGACTTGACCGCGACCGTGCGGTAGCGCGTGGGGTCGATGCCGAGCGAGGTGAATTGCCCGAGATCGGTCGCCTGGCCGTTGTTGGTGATCACGACGACGTCGATGCCGCCGACGCGAAACACCATGGAGGGGCCGTAGTCGCGCGCCACGCCGCCGCCCATGGCGCCGTAGGCGATGAATTTCCCGTTGGTGAGGCAAGTGACCTCGCCCTCGAGCGTCAACGGACCGCCGCCCATGGCGGGATCGGTCTTGCCGCCCAGCATGAGCGTCGTGCGCGCGCCGATGCCGGCCTCGATGCCGGCCTGCACGGCCTCAGGGTCGGCGAGCGCGTGAAAGGCGACGCTCGGCAGCTTCGCCTCGACCATCGCCTTCAGGAACGCCGTCGCGTCGCCATACCCGCCGCCGCCGGGATTGTCGGTGTAGTCCGCCACCACCAGCGCCTTGTCGCCGGGCTTGCCCTTGCGCGCGAGCTCGATCACCTGCGGGATCGGCAGCAGCGTCGCCGTGTTCTCCTCGCGGGTCTCCCAGGCGAAATCCATCAGCGACTCCGCGATCGCTGACCCGCGCGGGCTCGCTCCATCCGTGGTCACCGTGACCGTCGGCCCGACGTCGCGGATGTTGGCGCGGGTGAAGCCGGCGCAGAGGCTCACCACCAGCGCCTCGCCCGTGCGCTCGAAGCCGTCGGCGCGCGCCAGCGCCTCCGCCATCGGGCCGCTCTGGGTCCGGCCGTGGTTGAACCCGTAGATCGTGGGCCGGCGCGCGATCACCGTCACCGGCTTGATCTCGCCCTTTATGGCGCGCTCCAGGAGCTCGGCGCCTTGCCAGGCGCGCTCGTACTGATCGATGTGCGGATACGTGCGGAACGCGATCAGCGCGCTCGCGTGATCCGCCATCGCCTGGGTCACGTTGGCGTGGAGGTCGAGCGTCACGACGACCGGCACGTCCCGCCCGATCACGCCGCGCAAGCGCCGCAGCAGCTCGCCCTCGCCGTCCTCGTGCTCGTCGGTCACCATCGCGCCGTGCAGGTGCAGGAGCACACCGTCGATCGGGCCTTGCTTCTTCGCCGCGCCCACGATGAGTCCCGCGATCTCCTCGAAGGCGCCGCGGGTCACCAGGCCCGAAGGGTTCGCGCTCGCGGAGACCGGATGGATCAAGGTCCAGCCGTATTTGTCCGCGGCCTCGAAGGTGGCGCCGAACGCCGAGCGGGTTTCTCGGAAGGCCGCGGGGATCTCGTTCTCGAGGTGGAAATCCCGGCGCCGGAACGCCGCCATGTCGGTCAGGACCCGGCTGAAGGTGTTGGTCTCGTGCATGAAGCGGGCGGCGAGCACGCGCTTGGCCATCGGGTGCCTCTCTGGTGTGTACTATCAAGCCATCTTCACCCAAGAGCGGCCGTGCCGTCGATGCCCTCACCGTGCCGCCGTGCGGGATTTGCCTTGCGATCCCAGCGGCGCGATCATGTCGGCGGCATCACGGAGATTCAGCCATGCCTGACACCCTGGAAGCCCGAGGCTGGGAAACCATGCCGTGCACGCCAGACGACGGCCCTGCCCGCACGGCGGCGATCGGCCTCATCACCCTCGGCAACGACGTGGTGATCGAGCGGGAGCTGCGGACCTTCCTGGCTCCGGTCGAGGGCGCCGCCGTGTTCGCGAGCCGGATCCCGCTAATGCTCGAGCTGACGCCGCAAGGGCTCCTCGACATGGAGGCGCACATCCCCCGCGCCGTCGAACTCATCGTGCCCAACGACCGGCTCGACGTGATGGCGTTCGGCTGCACCTCCGGCTCCATGGCGATCGGGCCCGAGCGCGTGGCGGCGGCGGTACACCGCTCGCGGCCCGGTATCCCCGTCACCGATCCCGTGAGCGCCGCCTTGAAGGGCCTGAAGGCGCTGGGCGCGCGCCGGATCGCGCTGCTGACGCCCTATCCCGACGTGGTCAACGAGGTGGTCGCCGAGTATGTCGGCGCCCAGGGCTTCGAGATCGCCGAGCGCGCGAGCTTCAAGCAGCCGAACGACCCCGCCATCGCCCGCGTGCCGCCCGAGGCGATCTATCGCGCCGGCGTGGAGCTCGGCCGCCGCAAGGTCGACGCGCTCTTCATCTCCTGCACCGCGCTCCGCTGCTCCTCCGTCATCGAGCGCATCGAGCACGCGATCGGCAAGCCGGTGATCACCAGCAACCAGGCCCTCGCCTGGGATTGCCTCCGGCTCGCCGGATGCACGGCGGCGGTCGAGGGGTATGGGAAGTTGCTGCGCGGCTGACGCGGCACCCTCACCCTCCCGTCGCTATGCGACGGGTCCCTCCCTCTCCCGCCCGAGCGCGGGAGAGGGGCTATTCACACTGAGCACCTGCTTGCCCTCGCCCACGAAGTGGGAGAGGGAGGGACCCAGCCCGCAGGGCTGGTTGGGTGAGGGTCTTCCACCCTACTCCTTCACGAACACCTTCCGCGGGAAATCGCAGAACGGCTTCGCGCCGCGGTCGGTGATCTGAATCGCTTCGCTGATCTCGACGCCCCAGTCGTCCATCCAGATGGCGGGGATGACGTGGAAGCACATGTTGGGCTGGAGCACGGTCTTGTCTCCGGGGCGGAGGCTCATGGTGTGCTCGCCCCAGTCCGGCGGATAGTTGAGCCCCACGGAATAGCCGATGCGGGATTCCTTGACGACGCCGTGCCGGGCGATCACGTGGCGCCAGGCGGCCTCGACGTCCTCGCAGGTGGCGCCGGGCTTGGCGGCGTCGAGCGCGGCTTGCGTGCCCTCGAGCACGACCTTTTCCATGTCGAGGAGCTTCTGCGGCGGCTTCCCCAGATAGACCGTGCGCGCCATCGGGCAGTGATAGCGCAGCCGGCACGCGCCGAGCTCGAGGATGGTCGCCTCGCCCCGGACGAACGGCTTGTCGTTCCAGGTGAGGTGCGGCGTCGAGGTGCCGATCCCCGTCGGCAGCATCGGCGCGAAGGACGTGTAGTCACCACCGAACTCCGAGGTCCCCGAGACCTGCGCCGCGTAGATCTTGGCGACGGCGTCGCATTGCCGCACGCCCGGCTCGACCGCGTCGACGGCGACGCGCATCACGCGCTCCATGATGCGCGCGGCCTGTCCCATGTACTCGATCTCGCGCGGCGATTTGACCGCGCGCACCCAATTGACAAGGCTCTTCGAGTCCACGAACCGCGCGTTCGGCAGCTTCGCCTTCAGCGCCTCATAGGCCATCGGCGAGAAGTAATAGGCGTCCATCTCGAGCCCGATGGTGCCGCGGTCGAGGCCGCGCTCCCGCATCTTCTCGGCGAGATAATCGAAGGGATGCCGCTCGGTCGACTGCACGTAATGGTCGGGAAAGCCGATGATGCTGTCGGCTTTGAGGAAGGTCGTGAGCTTGGCGCCCGCGGCGTCCATGGCGCGCGTGCAGCAGATCGGCTCCGCGAGACCCTGGCCCACCACCACCGCCTGCGGCGTATAGAAGGACCAGCCGTCGTAGCCCGTGAGGTAATTCATGTTGGCGGGATCGACCGCGACCAGCGTGTCGATCCCCTGCTTCGCCATCGCCTGCCTGGTCTTCTCGGTGCGGGCGAGATACTCGGATTTCTCGAACGGCAACATGGGCGGTGTCCTGAAGGAATAGGAACCTTAGATTTACCACGGAGACACGGAGGACACAGAGGAATTGGAGTTGTGGCACCTCGGTGCCTCCTTCGACGCGCTCCCGGTGGTCGCTTGCTCAGGGTGAGGAGCTTTGGTCGCCGCGGGACCCAATATACACTTCATCCTGAGCAAGCGAAGCGCGTCGAAGGACGCGCGGCAGCGATCCAGCGCCTCCGTACCTCCATGGTGAAACTTCTTACGCTCGCTATGCCGCCGCGAGCTTTCGGTAGCGCTCGCGGCTTTTCAGCAGGTGCTCGCGCATGGCGGCGCGGGCTCCGGTGCTGTCGTGCTTTCGGATCGCGTCGTGGATGGTGCGATGCTCATGCTGGAACGCGTCCAGGTAGGCGCGCGCGCCGGAAAGACGCACGGTCTGGCGCGGAATAATGAAGCGGCCGAGATATTCGAGGAAGCGCGGAAATTGCGCGTTTCCCGTGGCCTCCGCGATCGCGCGATGAAAGAGGTAATCCTCGTCGATCGCGGATTCATTACGCGCGATGGCGCGGTCCATCGCGGCGAGCGCCTGGCTGATCCCGCGGAGCTGCTTGCCCGTCGCGCGCTCGGCGGCGAGACCCGCGGTCTCGATCTCGACGGCCATGCGCAGCTCCATGAGGTCGACCACCGCCTCGAGCGACTTGAGTCCGTCGGGATCTATGCGGAACGGCCGGCGCTGCGGATCGCTCGCGACGAAGGCACCGAGCCCCTGCCGCGTGGTGACCAGTCCCTGGGCACGGAGCGCCGCCACCGCCTCGCGCACCACCGTGCGGCTCACGCCCAGCGCCGCCACCATCTCCTGCTCGGTCGGAAGACGTGCGCCCGGCGCCAACCGGCCGCTGCCGATCTCGGCGGCGAGACGGTCGACCACCTCGGCGGTGCGGTTTTTCGGCGGGCCCAGCGGCATCAGGATCGCTGCGACCTCGGAGCTGCTTGACAAGGGAAACCTCGTCCGATGTATGCTCATCGTACAAGTGGGTGGACGCGCACGCAAGCGCGGCTCCGCGCGATAGAGGGAGGAAGCGATGAAGAGACGCGATGTGCTGAAGCTCGGCGCGGCCACTGCGCTCGGTGCCGCCGGACTGGGCTACGCGCGGCCAAGCTCCGCGCAGGCGAAGCTGGTGCTCAAGGCCTCGGACGTGCACCCCGAAGGCTATCCGACCGTCGTCGCTGTCGAGACCATGGGCAAGAAGCTCGAGCAGGCGACCAACGGCCGCATCAGCGTCCAGATGTACGCCTCGATGCAACTCGGCGGCGAGAAGGAGGCGATCGAGCAGGCCCAGGTCGGCGCGATCCAGTTGGGCCGCGTCAGCGTGGGCGCTCTCGGCCCCGTGGTCGACGATCTCAACGTCTTCAACCTGCCCTTCCTGTTCCGCGACACCGCGCACATGGAGAAGGTGATCGACGGGCCGATCGGCCAGGAGCTTCTGGACAAGGTCACCAACAATCCGAACACGCACCTGGTCGGGCTCTGCTGGATGGATGCGGGCGCCCGCAATATGTACGACACCAAGCATCCCATCAAAGGCATCGAGGACCTCAAGGGCATGAAGGTCCGCGTGATGGGCAATCCCATGTTCGTCGACATGATGAACGATCTCGGCGGCAACGGCGTCGCGATGGGCTACGACCAGGTGTTCAGCGCATTGCAGACCGGCGTGGTCGACGGCGCCGAGAACAATCCGCCGAGCTTCTATTTCGACAACCACTATCAGGTCGCGAAGTACTACACGATCACCGAGCATCTGATCGTGCCGGAGATCCTGATCTTCTCGCGCCCGACCTGGGACAAGCTCGACAAGTCCGACCAGGACCTGATCACGAAGCTCGGCCGCGAGGCGCAGCTCGACGAGCGCAAGCTTTGGATGGAGAAGGAGAAGGACGCGCTCGACAAGATGAAGGCCGCCGGCATCGAGATCGACACGGTCTCGGACAAGAAGGCGTTCCAGGACGCGGTGAAGCCGGTCTGGGACAAGTACGGCGCCAAATACGCCGACCTCATCAAGCGCATCCAGGCGGTGAGCTGAACCGAGACGGAGTGAGTCGAGTGTCGGCGCCGAGCCAGCGGACTCACCCCTCACTCCTCACCTTGCCTCTCCTCTCTCCCAAGGGAGAGAGGAGAGGGATTATGAAGAATGGTGCCTTTGAAACCCCTCTCCGCTCTCCCCGCTTGGGGAGAGGGGAGAGGGAGGGGCCCGCCGACGCGCAACGGCGGTGGGAGGGTGAGGTGTGAGGGGCGAGCCAGCGACAAGCGAAATCTCCGAGCAAGGGGACCGCGAGAACCAGTTTCGGCGGGTGCCCGAGCCTGGTCTGCTCGATGCGGAGGACTTCGGCATCCTCGCCTCGGGACTGCGCGCCGCGATGGACGCGCTCTATCACGCCTGCGTCCTCGTCGCGGGCGGAGCGCTGGTGCTGATCTCCGCGGTGATCCCCTACGGCGTTTTCACGCGCTATGTGCTGAACAGCGCCGCCTCCTGGCCGGAGCCGATGGCGGTACTGCTGGCGATCGTGTTGACCTTCGTCGGCGCCGCCGGCTGCTATCGCGCGCGGATGCACATGCGCGTGACGGTGGTGGTGGGGTTGCTGCCGCCGCTGGGACAACGGATCATGAACCTCCTCGGGGAAGGCGTGATGGCGGCGGTGTGCGCCTTCATGGTGATCTGGGGCGAGCGCTTGGTGGCGACCACCTGGCATCAATCGATCGCGGAGTTTCCGTTCCTGTCGGTGGGTGTCACGTATCTGCCGATACCCGTCGGCGGCGCGATCACGCTGCTGTTCGTGATCGAGCGCGTCTTGATCGGCCCGCCCGCGCGCGACGCCCAGTCGCTTCATTGAGGCGCCACGCCGGGGATCGCTCATGGACATCCTGATCCCGATCGGCGCCATGTTCCTGTGCTTCGCGATCGGCGTGCCGATCGCTTATTCCCTCGGCGTCGCCGCCATCGTGGGCGCCTACTGGATCGATATCCCGCTCGAGGCGGTGATGCTGCAGATATCGAGCGGCGTCAGCAAATTCGCCATGCTCACGATCCCGTTCTTCGTGCTGGCGGGCGCCATCATGGCCGAGGGCGGCATGGCGCGGCGCCTGGTGGCATTGGCCAACGTGCTGGTGGGAGTCGTCCGCGTCCGTGGCGGCCTATCGGTGGTGAACATCGTCGCGACGACGTTCTTGAGCGGCATCTCGGGCTCGGCCGTCGCCGACACCTCCGCGATCGGATCCGTGATGATCCCGCAGATGGAGAAGAACGGCTATCCGCGCGTCTTCGCCACCAACGTCACCATCACCGCCTCCGTGCAGGCGCTGCTCGTCCCGCCCAGCCACAACGCGGTGATCTACTCGCTTGCGACCGGCGGCGCGATATCCGTCATCGACCTCTTCATGGCGGGCGTCGTCCCCGGGCTGCTCCTGGGCGTCGCGCTCATCATCCTCTGCATCGTGATCGCTTACCGAAACGACCACCCGCGCGGCGAGCCGGTGCCGATGCGGCAGGCGATCGGCATGGCGGTCGAGGCGTTCTGGGGCCTGATCACGCTGATGATCATCCTCGGCGGCATATTGGGCGGCATCTTCACCGCCATCGAGGCCGGCGCGGTCGCCTGCGTCTGGGCGTTCTTCGTCACCATGTTCATCTACCGCGATTATCGCTGGCGCGATCTGCCGGTGCTGATCCACCGCACGCTGCGCACCGTCGCGATGGTGATGACGCTGATCGCGATGGCCGCGAGCGTCGGCTACATCATGGCGCTGATGCAGGTGCCGGCGAAGGTCACGGCGGCGTTCCTCACGGTCTCGCACAACAAGTACGTGATCCTGATGCTGGTCAACGTGATGCTGCTGGTGCTCGGCTGCCTCATGGACATGGCGCCCTCGATCCTGATCTGCACGCCGATCCTGCTGCCGGTGATGGTGAATTTCGGCGTCGATCCCGTGCACTTCGGAATGATCATGATGCTCAACCTGGGCATCGGTCTCTGCCATCCGCCGGTAGGCTCCATTCTCTTCGTGGGCTGCGCCGTGGGCAAGGTCACCATGGAGCAGGTGATGCGGCAGATCTGGCCGTTCTACGGCGTCATGTTCTTCGTGCTGATGCTGGTGACCTACATCCCCTCGCTCTCGCTCTGGATGGTGCGGCTGGTCGCGCATTGAGCCGGAGATAGCTGCACGGCGACGTTACGTCCTTCGACGCGCTTCGCTTGCTCAGGATGAGGCAGGCTGAGATTGGCACAACGAACACCCTCATCCTGAGCAAGCGAGCCATTGGCGAGCGCGTCGAAGGACGCACGACCGCTTCCAAGCTGCCAACGCATGCCTGATGGAGCCGAGATCAGTTGCTAGACTGTACAGCATGCTTCGCGCACCGCTCGTGATCTCGTACGGCACCGACCTCGGCGTTACGATCGAGCCGGACCGACCCTTGCGGCTCAGCACCATGGCGTGGGACTTTCCGGAGCGGCCGGACCTAATCGCGCTAACAAGCGTCTCCGACCGGCTCGATTTCCTCCGCGATCATCTGAAGTCGCTCTGCGGCATCTGGGACAAGCTGCCGCGGCTGTTCCTCGACGCCTATTTCCGCGACATCGGCGCCTGCATCGCGCGCGACCGCTCCGCGATCGAGGGCGTCGCGGCCGGGCACGGCGGGCTGTTCCGGCCCGAGGACTGGAGCTTTGCCGCGCTCTGTCCCCTACCCCGGGCGCGCTTGCCGGCTGCTCCAGAGACGCCGGTCGATTTCGCGTTCTGGACCGGCGAGACCTTTCACGCGGTGGAGATCGCCGGCGGCATGTCGCAAAGCCGGGCGCGCCGCGATCGGCTCGCGCGCCTCAAGGAGACTGGTAATCCCGCGATCGAGATTCCCGGCGCCGAGCTCGAGCATGGGCGCGCTGGCGATCTGAGGATGCGCCTACCCGCTCCTTTCAGCGATTTTTGGAAGACGGTGGCTCTTCCCTCGAGCCCCTTCCGGATCGGCGCCCTCGACGAGATCCTGTCCACGTAGTCCGCTACAGCGTCATCTCCAGCACATAAAGCCCGCCGGAAAAGCGGTCGACGGCGTAGACGATCTCGTTCTCGTCCACGTAGACGTCGTTGACGTTCGCGGAGCCCACGGTCGACCCCTTGGGCGTGGGCGGCACGTAATGCGCGACCTCCTTGGGCTGGAACGGGTCGGAGATGTCGTGCACGCGGACGCCGCCGTTGAAGTAGGTGCCGAACACCAAGGTGCTGGACCGGAACGCAGGGCCCGGCCGGTTCTCGTGCAGATTGTGGGCGCCGTAGCGGCCGGGGACCTGGCGCTGGGTCGCGATCGGCGGCAGCGGCAGCGTGCTGATCGGCACCAGATTGTCCTCGCGGCGCGCGTCCACGATCCAAACCAGCTTCGGCCAGTCCTTGCCGCGATCCGTGATGGCCTCGTCGCTCACCACCAGGAGGTCGCGGTCGAGGAGCGGCAGCACCGTATGGGTAAAGCCCGGATAGGGCGGATGCGGGTTCCAGTGCCCGACCGGCTTCGGCCGCGCCCTGTCGGAGATGTCGAGGATCCAGGCGCCGCCGTCGATCATTCCCACATAGGCGCGGTCGGGCCGCTCGGGATAGACGTTGGTGTTGTGAGCGCGGATGCCGGTGTCGAACTGCGGATGCCGCGGCGGCGGCGGCGCGTCGTCGCCCTCCCGCGTGCCCGGCACCCACCAGCGCCCGAGCTCGACGGGCTTGGCGGGGTTGCGGACGTCGACGATCCGGTAGGCCTGGTCGTCGCGGGGATTGCGCGGCTGAAAATCCGGCGCGCCGCCGGAGCAGTGGATGGTTTCGCCGTCGACGAACCAGACCTGATGCACGCCCCGCGAATGCGGCCCCGAGCAATCGAAGAACCCGATCGAGCGCGGTTGCTCCGGCTCGGCGATATCGAAGAGCTCGATGCCCGCGGGCGTCTTGCCGACGGTCGCGGTCTGGTAGGCGACGGCCATCACGTCGCCGCAGATCTCCAGGGAATTGGAGCGCATCTGCCGATGCGGCAGATCCTGCTGCAGGATCATCCGGGGACGCCGGGGATCGCTCACGTCGACCGCGGTGAAATTCTTGGGTGCGGACTCATGGGCGAGCCACAGGATACGCCGCCCGCCCTTCGCGAGCTGCAGACTCATGCCCTCGCCGATATTGCCGAACCCGCCGAGCTCGTCGTGGGCGAGGAGCTTCATGTTGGAAATGCTTTCGGTCATGCGGGAATGCTCCGGTGGAAAATCAGTTGCCGTCGATGCGGCGCTTGGCATCCTCGATCAGGCTGAGGTCGACATAGGCGGGCTCGAGGCGGATCACGCTCGGGAGAATACCGAGCTTCGCGGATTCGTCGATCTCGATCTGAATGGCCTTGATCTCCGGCCGCGCATCGGGCGAGCGGTACCAATCGGCCTGGGTGAAGCAATAGGCGAGATTGTCGGCCGGCAGCCTCGTCACGTCGGCCGCGATCGCCAGCGCATCGGCTCGATTTGCGGGATCGAGGAACCAGCGCAGCGCGCGAATATGGTCCTCGAAGAAATCCACCACGGCGGCGCGATGGGCCGCGATGAAGTCCGCGCGCATCGCCCAGTGCACGGTCTGCATGGTGCCGAAGGCGTCGTTGATGTGAAACAGCGCGCGATACCGGCCGCTCGCCTCGATGCGCGGCGCGAATTGCGGCAGCAAGGCGATCAGATCGACTTTTCCGTCCTCGATCATCGCCGGCATGTTGGCGAAATTCGTCTCCGCGCTGGTGATATCGGCGTCGAGCACGCCGTGCCGGTGCAGCACGATGCGCATGGCTGCGTCGCTCGCGGAGCCGATGGCGTTGGTCGCGATCCGATGTCCCCTAACGTCCTCGATCGTCTGGATCGGCCCGTCCTTCCGCACCATGTAAGGCTGGCTGAAATGGCCGCCGACGCCGTCCTGGATCACGTCTGCGACCACGCGCACGTCGAGATGCGCGTTGGTAACGGCCAGCGCAAAGGCCGAGGAGCCAAACGCCGCCACTTCGAGCTCGCCAACGGCCATGGCCACGATCTGCGGCGTGCTGCCTTGGAAACGGATGGGCTCCGCCACATAGCTCTCGCCGAAATGGCGGAACACCTCGGGATGGCGCCGCTGCAGCTCGCGGATGAGCGGCGCCAGATGGCCCGGCGCCTGCGCCCAGCCCACGCGGATCGGCACCGGATCGGCGCGCGCCGGCAAAGCCGCCGCCAGCGCGAGGAGCGCGCCAAGAACGACCGCCGATGCCGTCCGTCTCATGCGGCGATCTTAGCAAAGGGTCCGGGTTTGCACAGGACCGGCCCTATGCGAGGATCGCTGCCGTGAGCGCCCCGGAGCCCCGTGCCCCACTCCCGAACGAGCCGATCGGCGGCTCGCTGATCACGGGATTCCTCGGCAGCGGCAAGACCACGCTGCTGAACCGGTTGCTTCGGCACCCCGGCATGGGCGACACCGCCGTGATCGTCAACGAGTTCGGCGAGATCGGGCTCGATCATCTTCTGATCGAGACGGCGCTCGACAGCGCCGTGCTGCTGAAAAGCGGCTGCCTCTGCTGCACGCTCCGCGGCGACCTCGTGGACACGCTGGCGAGCCTATACGACCGGCGGCGCCGCGCCGAGGTGCCGGCCTTCCGCCGCGTGCTGATCGAGACCACGGGCCTCGCCGATCCCGCGCCGATCCTGCACGCGCTCATGGCCGATCCCGCCGTGACGCGGCACTATCGCATGGATCACGTCATCACCACCGTCGATGCCGTGAACGCGCTCGGCCAGCTCGCGGAGCATTACGAATCCGCGAAGCAAGCAGCGGTGGCGGACCGCCTGGTGCTGACGAAGTGCGACCTCGCCTCCCCGGCGGGCATCGGCGCGGTCACCGCGCGCCTCCGGGCGCTCAATGCCACGGCGCCGATCCTCCGCGCGGTCGATGGCGCGATCGAGCCCGATGCGCTCTTTGGTCCGTCAACGGAGGAACGGGCGTCTCGGGTGCCCGGAACCGAGCCGCACGCTCACGCGCACGGGGCTCACGACGGCCACCATCACGGCATCTCGTCCTTCGTCCTGGTGCGCGACGAGCCTTTGCCGTGGCCGGCTCTCGCCCGCTGGCTCGAGTCCCTGGCCTCGCTGCGCGGACCCGATCTCTTGCGCGTCAAGGGCATCGTGAATGTCCAAGGGCGGTCGCGGCCCGTCGTGATCCACGCGGTGCAGCACGTGCTGCACCCGCCGCGCGAGCTTTCGGACTGGCCCGACGGCGACCGCCGCTCGAAGATCGTGTTCATCACCCGCGCCATCGGCGAGGCCGCGCTGGAAAAGTCTTTCCGCGCGGCGGTCGCGGCTTAGCGCATGTCACTGCGGAAATTGGACGCGGAGCCGTCTCAAGCGTTGTTGCGCCTCGCGATCGCCCGCCGCCGCGGCCTTGCCGTACCAGAGCGCCGCCCGCGCGGGATCGCCCCTGAGGCCGCGCACACCGGCCTGAGTCAGGTAGACGGGATCGTAGGTCTTGGCGACCCCCAGCGCCGCGACCCGGTTGCCGCTGGCGGCGGCACGCTCGAAGGCGGAGCGCGCCGCGACGATGTCGCCGGTGTCCAAGAGCTGGTCGCCGCGCCGGATCAGCGCCTCGGTCTCCTCGGCCGGCAGCGGCAAGGACGCGGTCTCATCGGCGGGCGCGGGTGCCGGCGCCGGTGCGACCTCGATCGACGCGCTGGTCAAGGGCTCCGGAGCGAGGGGCGCTGCCGCGGGGGGCAGAGCCGCGGTCTCGGCCGCAGGCTCGGCTTGCGGCGTAGCCTCCGAACCGGCCTGCGGTTGCACGTCCTGCAGGACTGCGGTGCTCGCGGGCGCTGTCTCGGCGGCGGGAAGCTCCTCCGGGACGACAGGGCCGGCCGCGGGCAATGCCTCGGAGTGCTCGACCGGCTTAGGGGCCGGAAGCTGGACGGAGACGCTGGGCGGCGCGGAGATCAGCGTCCGCGGAGCCGTCAGATTGAACAGGAGCGCGGAGACCACCAGAAACGCGATCAGGACGAACGACAGAATCTCGATGAGGAGCGCGGAGCGCCGGGGCAGGAGCGGTTGCTCCGGCGCGGGCACTGGCATCTCGTGCATCTTGGAGTGCGTGAGCGGGATCATGCGAGAGGTCGCCGGGCACGCATCCGCGGTCTCGGCCTCGACCCCGCTGGTCTCGATCGGCGCTCTCTGCTGCATAGTCCCGCGATCGTCGACGCCCGGCCCATCGGCGGTGGTTCCAAGGTGCGTTTGCCCTTCGTCGGAATCCCCTTTACTCCGCTTCCCGCCGCGCGTCATCGGGGAGCCCGCGACTCCGTGGATTTCCGCGGACGACTCGGCCGCGTCGCCTCGAGAAATCGAGCCGAATCGTCCCGAGTCGCGGGTATCTTTGCCCGAGCCGCCGCCCCGCCTGATCGCCGAGGAGACCGTCCGTGACCCCAGCGCCACCGCTCGACGCCCCCGCCCCAGCCCGCCGATCCTCGAGCTGGCGCAAGATCGCGCCACCATTCGGCTCAATCGTCCGCGGCATCGCAACCGGATCGAGCGCGGCGATCTGGACGTGCTCTGCGAGCTGCTGACCTCGGTCGAAGGGAATCCGGGCCTGCGGGTCCTGATCCTGACGGGAACAGGATCGACGTTCTGCGCGGGCTACGACCTGGGCGCACTCAAGACGGAGAGCGCGGAGGCCGCCACCGCCGAGCCCGGCCCGGACCTGTTCGAGCGTATGGTCGATCAGCTGGAAGACCTTCGAATCCCGACGATCTGCGCGCTCAATGGCGGCGTCTACGGCGGCGCCACCGACCTCGCTCTCGCTTGCGATTTCCGGATCGGGATCGACGGCATGGAGCTCGGCATGCCCGCGACCCGGCTCGGCGTTCACTACTACCTGAGCGGAATGCGGCGCTACGTCACCCGGCTGGGCCTCGGCGCCGCCAAGCGGCTGTTCCTGACGGGTGTGCCCATGGGCGCCGATCGGTTGCTGGAGATCGGCTACCTCGATGAGGTCGTGCCCGAGGGCGAGCTCGCGGCACGGGTCGACGCCCTCGCGGCAACGCTCGCCTCGCGCGCGCCGCTCGCGGTCCAGGGCATGAAACGCACGCTCAACGCCGTGGCGCGCGGCACCGCCGATGCCGCCGAGGTGGAGGCCGCGGTGATCCGTTGCATGCGCTCGGAGGACCTCGCCGAAGGGCTCGCCGCCTGGAAGGAAAAGCGCGCGCCGGTGTTTCGCGGCCGCTGAGCGGGCGCACCGCCGGTCACTGGTCCCCGACGCCCACCGTCACCTTGACCGCCAGCGTCTCGACCGAGCTGCCCTTGCGCATGCCGCGCACGGGCGCCGCGGACCAGTAGTCGAGCCCCACGCTGGCGCGGATATAGGACGCGGTCGGGCAGATGCGGTTGGCGGCGTCGAATCCCACCCAGCCGAGATCGGGAACGAAGGCCTCGGCCCAGGCGTGACTGGCGTCATAGTCGCGGCTCTCCGGTCCCGTCCAGAGATAGCCGCCGATATAGCGCGCGGGGATGCCCAATATCTTGGCCGCCGCGATGAAGACGTGAGCGTGGTCTTGGCACACACCGGCGCCTTTCTGCAGGGCGTCCGCGGCCGCGGTCTGCACGTCGGTGACGCCGATCTGGTAGTCCATGGCGTCGCGGACGGCGCTCATGAGATTGTGCAGCCGAGCCAGCACGGCGGGCGCGCCCGCGACTTTCGCCGCCAGCGCCGCGATCGCCGGATGTGTCGCCGTCAACGAGGTCTCCCTCAGAAAGAACAGCGGCGGGAGCGGCTCGGGAGCGCCGCGCACGATGCCCGCGGTGTCGGTGGTCTCGACCTCGCCTTCGACGGCAAGGGTCATCTCGGAATGCGGCCGGGTCACCGAGTGGCAGTGGGTGAGATTCCCGAATCCGTCGATGAGCGACGGCAGCTCCCGCCGGCCCTCCCCGCGCACGCTCCAGTCGAGCACCGCGCAGCCCTCGTAGGGGCGCGGGCTCACGCGCAGCGTCTGGATGGAGTACGGGATCGGCTTCTCGTAGCGGTAGACGGTCTGGTGCTGAACGCGCAGTCTCATGGGCCCTCGAAACGCTTCAACAACCGTAGGAGCCGAATCGATGGCATGTCCAGCGGCGATATCAAATCAAGTAGAGTGACGCGGTCTCGTCGCCGAGGATCGTGGTGCGGTTGATGAACTCGGTCAGGAATTCGTGCAGGCCGAGCTGGAACACGCCTTGGACCCGGCCATATCGGAGCCGCGCATAGACCTCGCCGGTGAGCCGGTGGCACTCGCCGCGCTTGCCCCCATAGGCCTCGGCGAGAAGATCGAGGGTGCGCGCGATCTCGTCGTAGCAGCTCACCAGCGAGCGCGGCATCTCCGGCCGCAGGATCAGGAGCTCCGCGATCAGCCAGGGCTTGAGGCGGTCATGGTAGACCCAATGGTAGCTCCGGAGCCCGGAGACCGAGCGCAGGATCGCCTGCCACTGATAGTAATCGAGCGCGCCGCCGATCCCTTCGCTCTGCGGCAGCAGCACGTGGTACTTCACGTCGAGCAGGCGCGCGGTGTTGTCCGCGCGCTCGAGGAACGTGCCCAGCCGCGTGAAGTAATAGGCGTCGTTGCGCAGCATGGTGTTGGCGTAGGCACCGTTGAAAAGCTGTGAGCGCTGCTTCACCCATTCCAGCACCTCGCTCACCTGATCCGGGGTGAAGCCGGAGATCAGCTTCTCGCGCATCCTGAGCCAGGTCTCGTTGAGGGCATTCCACATATCGACGGTGAGCGCGGTGCGCACCGCGCGCGCATTGCGGCGCGCTGTCTCGATGCAGGAGACCAAGCTCGAGGGGTTCTCGGGATCGCGCACGAGATAGTCGACGACGCCCGCCGGGGTCACTTCGGCATGTTTGGTGCGGTAGCCGGGCTCGCAACCGCTCGCGATCAGCGTCGACTGCCACTCGTTGCCGGGATTGCCGAGCGAGCGCGCCATGCTGGCCATCCAGTGGCCGACCAGCACGGCGCGCGCAATGTTCTCCGCGCGCTCGACGTAGCGGGCGAGCCAATAGAGGCTGTCGGCGGTCCGGCTCAGCATGTCGCCTCAGCCTTCCAGCACCCAGGTGTCCTTGGTACCGCCGCCCTGACTCGAATTCACCACCAGCGAGCCCTCCCGGAGCGCCACGCGGGTGAGGCCGCCCGGCACGATGCGGATTTCCTTCCCCATGAGGACGAAAGGCCGCAGGTCGACGTGCCTCGGCGCCACGCCGCCCGCCACGAAGGTGGGGCATGTGGAGAGCGCGAGGGTCGGCTGCGCGATGTAATCGCCGGGCCGGGCCTTGAGCTTCTCGGCGAAGGCCGAGAGCTCGGCGGCGCTCGCGCGCGGGCCCACCAGCATGCCATAGCCGCCGGAGCCGTGGGTTTCCTTCACCACGAGCTCGGGCAGGTTATCCAGGACATATCCCAGATCCTCGGCGCGACCGCAGCTGTAGGTCGGCACGTTCTGCAGGATCGGCTCCTCGCCGAGATAGAAGCGGATCATCGCGGGCACGTAGGGGTAGACGGACTTGTCGTCGACGACGCCGGTGCCGACGGCGTTGGCGAGCGTGACGTTGCCCGCGCGGTAGGCGTTGAGCAGGCCCGCCGTGCCCACGAGGGATTCCGGGCGGAACGCCAGCGGATCGATGAAGTCGTCGTCGATCCGGCGATAGATCACGTCGACCCGCCGCGGTCCCTCCGTGGTGCGCATGTAGACGACGTTGTCGTCCACCAGGAGATCGGCGCCCTCGACCAGCTCGATGCCCATCTCGTCCGCCAGGAAAGAGTGCTCGTAGTAGGCGCTGTTGTAGGAGCCCGGCGTCAGCAGCACCACGACGGGATCGCCCGCGCAGTTCGCCGGCGCGACGGATTTGAGGATTTCCGAGAGCTCCTCGGGATAGCGCGAGACCGGAGCGAGGCGATGCTGCGCGCATAAGTCCGGAAAGAGCCGCATCATCGCCTCCCGGTTCTCCAGCATGTAGGAGACCCCCGAGGGCGTACGGCAATTGTCCTCGAGCACGTAGAATTGATCGGGCGCCGTGCGCACGACGTCGATCCCGGAAATGTGACAGTAAACCCCCTGGGGCGGATCCAGATCCTGCATCTCCGGGCGGAAGCCCTCGTTGTGCAGAATCAGCCGGTCGGGCACCTTGCCCGCGCGCAGGATCTCGCGGCTGTGATAGATATCGCGCAGGAATGCGTTGAGCGCGCGCACGCGCTGCGTGAGGCCCCGCGACAGCAGGCGCCATTCCTCGCCATCGAGAACGCGCGGGATGATATCGAAAGGAATCAAGCGCTCGGGATCGCCGCCTTCGGAATAGACCGCGAAGGTGATGCCGATGCGCCGGAATAGCAACTCCGCCTCGGCGCGCTTGAGCGCTATCGTCTCGGCCGGGGTCTGCTCCAGCCAGCGTCGGATGGGCTCGTACTTTGCGTAGCAGCCTTCCGACCCGCGCATCTCGTCGAACGCGGCGGCCTTTCCCCCCAGCTTCGCCTTGGCGCCACTCACGCGATGCACGCCTCCCAATCGGCCGATCCCCCGGCCTGCTCCTGCAATCCCTGCGCCATGCTCGCCGGGAAGGTTCATCCGCCCGCGCGGACGCCGCCTTCACCCGATGGATGCCGAGTATGTGCTCGTGCTTGCTTAAAGACTAGGCAGTTGCGCATCAGTGGCCTCTCCGCTATGGCGCGGTTGTCCCTTGCGGGGCCGGCGCCATAACCCGGAACGGCGTCTGGCGCTCGTGCAGTCCGACGAGAACCACGGCGACGATCAGCGCCATGCCGATCATGCCGCCGCCAAGCGCGACGAGGTCGCCCGCTCTCTCGAAGATGCGAGCGACCCGGCGCTCGCTCGATTTCTTGCCTTGGAACATGGCTGGATCTCCCCAACTCGAGTCCGAGTGGTCACATTTTTTGTACGACTGCGGGATAACGGGTGAACCGCCGTCCGAGGGCCGTGGCTCCCGTAAGCGCCCGATATGACGAGATCGAGGGGGCGTCCAATGCGGGACGCCTCCCCGACACCCGCGGACTACTCGACTCGATGATACCGATGGCCTTGCGGCTCCATTTGATAGATCGTCGGGCCGTACACCATCGGCCGCGATTTCGCGGAGCCCGGCCCCGTCTGGTCCGGCCAATACCTCTGGGAGTCATCCCAGCCCCATCCTGACCGGAAATCGTAGGTGGACTTCGGCACGTTCTGCGCCGGCTGGTTCCAGCCGGGTGGATAGACATCGTGCGACGCCGATGCGAGGGGCGTCGTGACGGCGAGCACACCGAGCGAAAGGGCCGCAAAGCCCATCGGCCAAAGCATTCGTAACATTCCCTTCATACAGCACTCTCCATGACTTCGGGGGACAAAGCTCTTCTCTTTTGGCAGGCAGAATGTGGGTGTCCCCTCGCGCGCCGTCACTCACCCCGACGCATACGTGCTTTGCGAACACGATTTCGAGTGGAACCTTCGAGGACCCTCGCAGGGTGGCTCAACACAACCTTACGAGTAAGCACGGGCACATCGCGCCCAACGATGGCGCGAGAAGCGCGCTGGTTTCGAGAATCAGCTACCGCGTCCGATAACGTTGGTCATGACTTGATCAGATCCCACGTGGAATCCATCGATCATCCAGATGTCATCGACTTTCACCAACGTCAGCGTGAACTCCGCCGTGCCTTTCTGAAACTTTGCTCTGGCTTTATAGACAGCGGTAATCGTCGTGCCGGACCCGATCATGGTCTTGATCGTGGCCTCCCCCTTGGAACCCTCGTAGTCAACCAGCGGACCGAGAGCACCGGAGACGGCATCAAAGAACGACGCCAACTGATCAGCGCTCGTCACCTTCTTGAATCCGGGAGTGGCGCGGCTCAGCAACTCGCCCTTGTTCCAGTGCGCCACGATCGAGACGACGGCGTCGTCGACGTACCGCGCACTCTCTTTGTCGAGCGCAGCGCCTTTATATGCGGTCACGCCGACCAGGGTGCCGACGCCGACAATGAGGACGAGGAAGAGAGCCCCCAGCACGTACAGGACCTTACGCATCGCCCCCTCCAAAGCAGGCGTTAGGCCGAGAACCGAACGGCTTCAAAACAACCGCCGGTTCAGGAGACGGTAGCACCACGCTTTGTAGAAGTCATTCGGATGCGGGCGGCAGGGAAACGGGCGAGTAGCTCGGATGGCGATTGGGCGTCTGCGGCGCCCGTCGCTCTCTAATGGCGTCCAGCTCGGTGCCGATTGAGGCGCCGCTCCATGCGGCGGGCATAGCTCGACATGGCAAAGCAGCAGGCGAAGAAGACCCCCATCGTGAAGACATAACCTTCGTGCGCGAGTCCGAGCCAGGCGGGATCCTTGATCGCCTGATTGACCGCGCCGAGCACGTCGAAGAGCCCGATGATGGTGACGAGCGTCGTATCCTTAAAAAGATCGACGACGTTGTTGACGATGCCGGGCATGACGTAGCGCAGTGCCTGGGGCAGGACGACGAACGCTTCGACTTGCCACCACTTGAGACCGACCGAATAGGCTGCTTCCTCCTGTCCAGCCTCGACTCCCTGCAGCCCGCCACGTACGGTTTCCGCCATGTAGGCCGCGTTGAAGAGCACGAGCACGACCAAGGCGCGGATCAGGCGATCGATGTGCACTCCCTCCGGCAGAAAGAGCGGAAGCATGACGGCCGACATGGTGATGACGGTCAGCAGCGGCATGGCACGCCAGAGCTCGATGAACCCGACGGAGAGCGTTCGCACCACCGGCAGTTGCGAGCGTCGACCCAGCGCCAGGATGATGCCAAAGGGCAGAGATCCCGCCACGACGACGAACGCGATCAGGACGTCGAGCATCAGCCCGCCCCATTGACTGGTGTCGACGTAAGGCAGCCCCGGCAGACCGCCCAGGAGGAAAATACCGGCCAGCACCGGAAATACCGTCAGGAGCAACAGCAGCCAAAGCCCGCGCCGGCGAATGTTGTCGCGCAGGACCGGGATGCTGAAGGCCGCCAGCAGCAAGCCAGCGAGGTTCACTCGCCAAATCTCCTCGCTGGGATAGTGGCCATAAAAGAATTGCGGGAACCGAATCCGGATGAAAGTCCAGCAGGCGCCACCGCCGGTGCAGGACGATTTAGCGCTGCCGGAGACGGTTGCGTCCGTCAAGGACCACTCGATGAAAGGCGGCACGACCCATGCTAGCGCCGCCAGCACCACCAGGGTCAGAACGGTGTTCGCGACCGAGCTGAAGAGATTTCGCCGCAACCAATCGAGGACGCGCACAACGGTCCCACCGGCCTTACCAGGAACCAGATCCCCCGAGCCGGTCCCGCGCGAGCGTACTCCGGAAGCCGGCCCGCCCGCCACGATGGTCGAACTCCCTACCTCCATCGCACGCGCTCGCCAGCGCTCGAGCAGGCTAGGCCGGATCGCGCGCACCGCATCGTCATCGCTCCACCAAGGCAACCCGGCGGTTGTACCAGTTCATCAGCGCGGAGCCAGCCAAGTTGACCGCCACGAAGATCGCCATGACGATAACCATCGTCTCGACCTCCTTGGCCGCCTGCTGCATGACCGTCCCCGCGAAGATCTGCATCAGCTCCGGATAGGCCACGGCGGCGCCCAGCGTGGTGCTCTTGATGATGTTGAGATATTGGCTGGTCAGTTGCGGCACCATGATGCGCAGCGCCTGCGGCAGGACGACCAGGAAGAGCCGTTGCCAGCCCTTCAAGCCAAGCGCCAGAGCCGCCTCCTGCTGCCCCTTGGATATGGCTTCGATCGAGCCTCGCACGATCTCGGCGATGAAGGCGGTCGCATAGATTGAGAGGCCGACCCAGAGTGCCGCGAGCTCGGGCGGCACCTGGGTCCCGCCGGCGAGATTGAACCCCGAGAGAGCCGGGTACTCTATATGGTCGATGCCCGCCGCAAACAGGATCAGGGCGAGCAAGGGCAGAAAGAGCGCCTTCGGTCCGACGCGGACGGAACCGATCCGCAGCCGCCAGACGAAGGGCGTCGAGACCAGCACGGCGAGCGCAGACCACGACAAGATGCCGCTGTCCGCGCGCGTGATCGCGTCGGGCACGTAGAGGCCGCGGATGTTCAAGAGCACGCCGCCCGGGAGGTGAATGCTGTTCCGCGGCGACGGCAGCGTCTGCAGCACGCCGACGTACCAGAAGATCAGCTGCACCAGCTGAGGCGTGTTGCGCACGAATTCGATGAAGGCGAGCGCGATGTTGCGCACGAGCCAGTTGACCGAGAGGCGCATCACGCCGACCATCAGGCCGAGCAGACTCGCGGTCACGATCGCCAACGCCGCGACCAAGGCGGTATTGAGGAAACAGACGAGGAGTGTGCGTGCGTAGGTGTCGAACAGGTCCCAGGAGATGAGATGGAAGGGGATGTCGAAATGCGCGGGCTGCGCCAAGAACCCGAAGCCAAAATGCAGGTTCTTGCGCGCGTAGTTCTCGGAAACCATGTCGGCCAGGAACCAGCCGAACGCGACCACAGCGGCCAATAACACCCACTGGCCGATGTAGGCGCGCCGCGACGGGCGCCTGACCATTCCGACAGCCCCTTCCTATTTCAGTCCGGGCTTACCGCCAGGGCAGCGGGTACTGCAGTCCGCCCTTGGTGTAGAGCTCGTTCCACCCGCGCGTAAGCTTCAGCGGGCCAAAGTACTTGTCGTAATTCTCGCCGTAATTGCCGACTTCCTTGACGATCCGGTAGGCCCAGTCGTTGTCGACGCCGAGCTTCTGGCCGAAAGTCTCCTCCAGGCCGAGGAAGCCGCGGACCTCGGGGTTGGTGGCGGTCTTCTTGATCTCGTCCACATTGGCCTGCGTGATGCCGAGCACTTCGGCCTCGAGCATCGCCATGTGGGTCCACCGTACCAGGATGTTCCAGCGGTCATCACCCTGCCGGGTATAGGATCCCAAGAATTCGCGGGAGATCAGCTCGGGCAGGATCACCCAATCATCCGGGTTCTTCATGGAGGAGCGCGCCGCCGCGACGCTGCCGCCGTCATCGGTGTAGCCGTCGCACCGGCCAGCCTCGGCCGCGGCGAAGGCCTCCTCCGGACGCTCGAACAGCAAGGTGTTGATCTTGATGTTGTTCGCGCGGCCGTAGTCGGCGATGTTGAGCTCGAGCGTGGTGCCCGTCAGCACGCAGATGGTGGCGCCGTTGAGCTCCTTCGCGTGCGCGACATTGAGCGCCTTCTTCACCATGAAGGCCTCGCCGGTGAAGAAGTTGTTGGCGCCCGTGGCGAGGCCGAGCTCGGTATTGCGCGTGAGCGTCAGCGTGGAATCCCGGATCAGCACGTCGATCTCACCGGACTGCAGCACGGAGAACCGCACCTTCGAGGTCGTGCCGATGTACTTCACCTTGTCGGCGCTGCCGAGCACCGCAGTCGCCAGCGCGCGGCAATAGGCGACGTCGAGCCCCTGCCACTTGCCGGCGGAATCCTGGAACGCGAAACCGGGAATGCCGGTATCGACGCCGCAGATCAGCTCGCCGCGCTTCTTGATCGCGTCGATGGTCGGGCTCTTGACCTCCTGCGCCCAACTCTCGGCCGCGAAGCCGAGCATGCCCGCCACGACGGCGCAGCATGTAGCCAGTCTCGTTCTGTAATGCATTGGTTGCCCCCTTTTTGATGATTGCGTTACGACATTGGACTTCACTCCAGGTGCTACGCTGAAGGTGCTACGCTCCGTAATCGATCGGCGTCGCGTGCCAGCCCTGGGCGCGCTTCGCCCAGAAAGTCTCGCGCAGCTTCGCCGAGATGGGCCCGGGCCGGTCGTTGCCCATGATGCGGCCATCGATGCGCGCGGCCGGCATGATGCCGCCCGCGGTGGTCGCTAGGAATATCTCGTCGGCGTCCCGCAGCTCCATCGCGGAGATCCGCCGGATTTCCGACTTGATGCCAAGACCCTCGCAGAGTTCGATGACGGACATGCGCGTGATGCCCTCGAGCGCGCCGCGGTCGGGTGTCGCGACCACGCCGCCGGTCACCGAGAACACGTTGAAGCCCGGGCCCTCCGTCACGAAACCTTCATAATCCAAGAGGACGCAGGTGTCCGCACCGCGGTCATACGCCTCCATCAGGCCGCGGGTCAGGTCGCCCCAGTGGAAATTCTTCACCGTGGGATCGACGGAAGCCTCGGGAATGCGCGGTGTCTTCGCGATGATGAGATGGGCGCCGCGCTCCTGCACCTCCGGCGAGATCGCCCAGACCCAGGGCATCGCATAAACCAACAGGTAGTTCTGGCAGTTGAGGGGATGCCGGGGCATTCCGGGTTTCACCGCGCCGCGGAGGCAATCCATCGCGACGTAGGCCTCGCGCAAGCCGGTGCGCCGCACGCATTCGGTCGCGACGGTCCGAATCTCGTCGTCGCTCACGCCGGGATCGAGGCGCAACGCCGTCATCGACTTGCGGAACCGGCGGAGGTGGTCGTCCAGGCGAAAAAACGCGCCGCCCCACACGCCCACGACATCGTAGGTCACGTCCGATCGGCGGTAAGCGAGATCGGTTACGGGTATCGCGGCTTCCTCCAGCGGCATGTAGCGGCCATGCATGTAGGCGGCGCCACCCGACCAAGGTGTCGTGGACATTGCGGTCTCTCCCTCGTCTTTGAGCATGAAATCATTCAAGCACGAAGCGCCTGGGAATGCACGCCCAGGGGCTTGAGTCCGGGCCGACGGCTGCCCACTTAAGACCCCGCCTTCATGACACATTATCCAAAGCCCGCCGAACTTCTGCCCGTCGCCGCCGATGAGACTTGGGACCGGGCGGCGCTTGAGTTGAACGGAGGCCGCGGAGACCGTGACGCCGAGCTGCTCGACGCGTATTCGCGCGCGGTGGTGGGCGCGGTCGATCTGGTGGGGCCATCGGTCCTGCACATCCAGGTCGAGAGCGCGGGGCGACCGGCCGGCGCCGGATCGGGCGTCCTCTTCACGCCGGACGGCTACGCCCTCACCAACAGCCATGTGATCGCGGGCGGCACACGCATCCGCGCGACCTCCGCCGACGGCCGCGTCTCGACCGCGTCGGTGGTCGGCGACGATCCCGAGACGGACTTGGCGGTGTTGCGCCTCGACGCGCCGGCGCCCGCCTTCGCCCGGCTCGGCAATTCGCGCCGGCTGCGCGTGGGTCAGCTTGCGATCGCGATCGGCAATCCGCTGGGCTTTCAGTACACGGTGACCGCCGGGGTCGTGAGCGCACTCGGACGCTCGTTGCGGGCGCGGTCAGGCCGCCTGATCGACAGCGTGATCCAGACCGATGCCGCGCTGAATCCCGGCAATTCCGGCGGCCCTCTGGTCAATTCGATGGGAGAGGTCATCGGCATCAACACCGCGATCATCGCGGGTGCCCAAGGCATCTGCTTCTCGATCTCGTCCAACACGGTGGAGTTCGTCGCCGCTCGGCTCATCCGCGACGGCCGCGTGCGCCGCTGCTTCATCGGGGTCGCCGGGCAAAACGTGGTTCTGCCTCGGCGGCTGTCCCGGTTTCACCAGCTCGAGCAGAGCTCCGCGGTCCTGACGCAATCCACCGGTGCCGACGGTCCCGCCGCCCGTGCGGGTGTCCTTGCCGGCGACATCATCATCGCCGCCGACGGGGTCACGATTTGCGACATCGATGACCTGCACCGGCTCATGACCGAGGAGCGGGTCGGCCGGAGCATCCCTCTCGTCGTGCTCCGGCAAGGTCAGAAGCTCGATCTCGCCGTCACGCCCGAGGAGCTGCCGCACTCGCCGGCGCGCTAGAGCATGTTCCGAATCAAGTTGATTCGGAACGTGCTCTAGATTCTCTGGTTTGGTCGCATTTTCTGCGCCGAACCGGCGTCCACTTCGGCGGAAAATGCTCTAGCCGGCGCTTCCTCGGGCCCGGCATAGGCGCTCCTCGGCCAGCGCTTGAGGGCGGCCTTGCCCTGCTGGGTGAGCGCGTAATGGCCGCGCTGGACCCGCACGAACCAGCCATAGACATTGCGCAGCAGGATCGTCGGCGCGTCCGGCACGGCGACCCTGACCGCGCGGGTGCTGAGCGGGCCCGCCTGAAGAGCGGCGGCGCAGATCAGCGCGCGCTGGCGATAGGCGGTCATGATCGGCGCCCGCGTGCTCCCGCCGGCGGCGGGATCGCCCTGGCGGCGCCGATGCTCTTCCACCAGTCCGGAGCGCCGGCGCGGATCGCGCCGCGGCCGCCACGGGCGTGGCTCCACCAGCAGCTCGACATGTCCGCGCGGAAACACCCCGAGCAGGCCGAACCCCAGAAACCGGCAGAGCTTGCGCACGCGCGAATCGGCCTCGCGGCCGCGGCCGCGCGAGGAGGCGCGGACGGCGAGCCAGACTTCGTCGCAAGCCGCGGTCCGATCGACGCCCTGGAGCACGAGCTCCAACGTGAAGCTCAATTTGAGCTCGCCGATCACCACGACGGGCGGGTCGTCGCCGCGCAGCGCCACGAGGTCGCACCCGTCGATCTCGCCCTTGACCTCGAAGCCGAGCCGCTCGAGGAAGCGCTTCACGGGCAGATAGAGCGTCGTCTCCAATCGAAATCCCCCGCACGCCCAATCGCGAAGCCCTTGCGTGCCGCGCGATCCATCCTATCCTAATGTCTCGATGGTTCGCACGCTGGGCCGCGAATCGGAGGGCGAATGCGATACGTCTGCGACGCTCCCGGAGAAAGAACCTGGTTCCGGTTGGAGACGGCGGCCGAGGCCGCCGCGGAATCGCTGGGGATGCATCACGCCGTCGAGAAGCATTTCTGCCGCGAGATGGAGAAGGCGACACGAAGCTTTCAGCCGGCCTCCAAGAGCTTCGTCGAGCAGGAGATCGGCCTCAAGGCGCATATCCAGCGGGAAATGCCGCTGTTCCTGACCTTGCGAAATTCCGAGGGCACCGCCCTCGTCACGGCCATGCTGCCTCCGGGCGGGAAAGAGGACACGGCGTTCAGGATGGTCATTGTCGGGCCCAACAACGGCGATCCCTATCCCGAGCATGGACCTGCCATCGAAGCGCTCGGCCGGCATTTCGGCATCTCGCTGGAGCGGTCGCGCTGCTTTCCCTACCAACGGCAATAAGCGCCCCGAGATGGACATTCGACTCGACGGCCGCACGGCCCTGATCACGGGCGGCAGCAAGGGCCTGGGGCTTGCCACGGCCATCCGATTCGCGGGATCCGGCGCCGAGGTGGCGATCCTCGCGCGCAACGCCGAGACGCTCGAGGCCGCGAAGGTGCTCATCGGCCGGGCCGCGCGTGGCTCGGTTGCGGCATTCCCGTGCGACGTCACCGACCCGGCCGCGATCAAGCGCGCCTACGACGCCGTCCTGTCGGCGTTCGGCAAGGTCGATATCCTCGTCAACAATGCGGGTACGTCGCAGACGGGCAGGTTCGAGGACATTACCGACGCGATCTGGCAAGCCGACCTCGACCTCAAGCTGTTCGCGGCGATCCGGTTCACCAGGCTGGCGTTGCCCCAGATGAAGGCGCGGCGATGGGGCCGGATCATCAATGTGCTCGCGACCGCCGCGAAGGCGCCCCGAGCCGCGAGCGCGCCCACCTCGGTTTCCCGAGCGGCGGGCATGGCGCTCACCAAGGTGCTCGCGAGCGAATGCGCGCCGGACAATGTGCTGGTCAACGCTCTCCTGGTCGGCCGGATCGTCAGCGACCAGATCGCGCGGCGTCATCGAGCGGAGGGAATGAACGTCCCGCTCGCCGCCTATATCCGAGAGCACGGGACTGGGATTCCGCTCGGGCGGATGGGCGAGGCCGAAGAATTCGCGAACCTCGCGTGCTTTCTTGCGTCCGATGCCGCCTCCTATGTGACCGGCACGGCGATCAACGTCGACGGCGGGCTCTCGCCGATCGTCTGAGGCGGCACACGCAAATCGTGTTCGCGCAGACTAACATGGATGTCATTTCACTGGGCGCCGCCACCGTCAATCACTTCGATGCCGAGACGGCCGACTATGTCGCGGCGAAAGCCGGGGCGTTGATGAAACGCCTCGGCATCACCTGAACGAGCGAATTGGTTCCAGCTCGGTCGCGACGCGTCTACGGCTTCGTCGAGGACGCGGAGCCGCTCTCGCGCAGCTTGCGGGCCAATGTGGAGCCGAGCCCTGCGAGCGTGGTCTCTGCCGCAAGGCGCGCTTCCGCCTCCCGGATCCAAAGGCCCACGCTCTCGGTCTGGGCTCGCTCGAGTTGCTTGAGCGCCGATATGGCCGATGCCAGGTCCTCGTTCTTGAGCGCCGCCTCCGTGGCGGCGAGCGCCGCCTCGCTCCCGATCTGCTCCGGCGGTGCGTTGGGATCGCCGGCGCGGCCGATCACGATCTCCTGGAGCTTACCCATGACGCTGCCGGCTGCATTGTCGTTCGCGTGCCGGGCGGCATCGTCACGGCGGACGTCGCGCGCCACGAGGCTGAACCGGTAGACCAATGCTGTCAGGCTGGGGATCCCCCTGGGAGCACGCTCGTCCAGCGTGCGGAGCGCGGTCAGCGCATCCGGCCGCTGCTGCGCCAAGCTCTCGGCCGTCTGCAATTCCGCGGCATACGGCCTCGAGGTCGCCAGACTCGCACGCAGCGTGTCGATCGCGAACAACAGCGCGACATCCGTCTTGTCCAGAAGCGCGGTCGCATTGTCCCGGAGCGCGGTCGCCTTATCCTGGAGCGTGGTCGTCCGGCCCTGAAGGTCCGTGGTGCGATCCTGCAGGTCCGTCGTCGTGCTCTCCAGCGACGTAGCCGTGGCCTCCAGCCGATTCAACCGGTTGCGCTGCTCGGTGAGCTCGGAGTTGAGCTTGCCGGTGGCTTCCTCGAGGCTGGCGGTGCGCGCGACCTGCGCGGAAGCGGTGACGTTCGTGAGATCGGAGTCCGAGGCGGCTTGCAGGCGTTTTTCGAGCCAGCCCAAGCGGGCGTCATGGTCCGCGAGCTGTGTGCCCATCTTGCGCGAGTCGCCGCCAAGGTTCGCTTCGGCGGCGCTCGCGCCATTGGCTGCCTGGGACAGCGTATCGAGGCGCCGGTCAACCAGGTCGAGACGGCTGTTTTGATCCGTCAAGCGCGCCGTCAGCTTTCGCGTGTCGTCGCCCAGAGCCGCGGCGGCGCCGCTGATGCTCTCGCTCGCGCCGGCGAGGGTATCGAGGCGCTTGTCGAGGGTGGTCAAATGGTCGCCCTGCTCGGCGAGCGTTCCACCGAGCTTGCGTGCCGTATCCTCCAGGTCCGCCGCCCGCGCCGTCGCGGCGGTTCTCGCGCTATCCGCCTGCGCGGCGAGCGTGCCGATGCGATCGCCTTGCTCGGCCATCGTCGCCCCGAGCTTCTGCGTGTCTTCCGCGAGCTTGACGGCGGCGGCATTGGCGGCGTCGGTGGACTTGGATACCGCGTCCAAGCGTTCGCCTTGCGCCTTGAGCGCACTCCCCAACCCCTGCGCCTCCTCCTCCAGATGCGCGGCCGCGGCGTTCGCGCGATCAGCAGAGCCAGAGACCGCGTCCAGGCGATCGCCCTGTCCCTTGAGCGCCGCATCCAAGCGATCTCCTTGCCCCTTGAGTGCCGCATCCAGGCGATCGCCTTGTCCCTTGAGTGCCGCATCCAGGCGATCGCCTTGGACCTTCAGCGCGGCCCCAAGCTTCTGCGTATCGTCCCTGAGGCCGACAGCCGCGGCATTGGCGCCGTCCGCGGAAGCCGAGACGGCATCCAGGCGCTGGGATTGGCCCTTGACCGCCGCCCCAAGCTTCTGCGTATCGTCCCTGAGGCTGGCGGTCGACGCATTCGCCGTGTCGGTCGCGATTGCCAGGGTCTCGACGCGCGTTCCGACCGCGGCCAGACGATCGCTCTGCGAGGCGAGCGACGTGGCGACCTTTCGAGCCTGATCCTCGAGAGTGCCCAACCGGCCAACGGCGGCATTGATTGCCGTGTCGGTGCTCGCGACCAGCGCCTGAAGACGCTGATCGAGAGTGTCGAGCCGGGAGCGCTGATCCGTCAGCGCCGACTCGAGCTTCTGCGTTTCTTGCGTCATGCTTCCGGCGCCGGCGGTTAGCGCCGCGATGCCCTTGTCGATCCCGTCGAGATGCTTGCTCTGCGCTCCGAGATCGGCCTCGACCTTTCGCGCTTGCTCCTCGATGCCCGACTCTCGATTGCCGGAGGCGGTGTTCGCGCTGTCGACGCCGGCCGACAGCGCCGTCAGGTTCTTGTCGAGAGCGTCGAGGCGCGTGCCGTTCTCGGCGAGCGCCGCATCGATGCGATGAGTCGCGTCGTCCGATCCGGCAGCCTTGGCCGCCAGCTCCGTCATGCGTTTGTCCAGGCGCTGGTCGAGCGCGTCCAGCCGCTCGTTGATCTCGTTGACCTTCGCCAACACGACGCCGCTGTCGCCGGGCGCCACCCAGGGAAGGTGGGCCGCCAGCGAAATCGCCCAGTAGGGCGAGGTCGCGACCGCGATCAACAGCGCCGCAACGACCAGCAGCATGGGCGCGGCGCTCCGCACGCGCGATCCGCCGGGGCGGCCCGCGGGCTTCTTGCGCGGCGCGAAGGTTTCGGTCCTGACCGGGGGCAGCCGTGCCGGAGTTGAGGGCGCCGCGAACGTCGGCGGCTCCAGCACCGCGGTGTCGGCACCGCCCGATTTCACCGGTGACGGCTCGATCCGCTCGGGACGCGTTTCGTCGGCGTGAAATTCCTCTCGCGGGCTTTCCGGGCGGGTTGGCGGCAGCGGTCCGCCGAAGGCCTCCAGAATCGCCGCTTGCGTTGGCGCGCGAGCCACCACGAGATTGTCCCACGCGATGCCCTTGAGCGCCGCGCCCACGGCCGGACTGGTCACGACCGCCGTCATGCCTTCGCACGCCGAGGCAAACCCGGACGCGGAGATCAGCCGGGCAAAGACGGTTGCCGTTCCCGGCGAGAAGAACACCGCGGCGTCGATGGTGCCGCTCTTGAAACCCGCAACGACCTTGCTGCTGAACGCCTGCGCGGGCTCGGCGCGGTAGAGCGCCACGCGCCGCACGGAGAACCCGGCCGTACCAAGCACACGGGCGAGGTCCCGCCCGACCTCCGCTCCCGTGACCACGAGAAGGGCGCCGCCCAGCGGGTTGAGCCGGCCGACGACCAGGCTCGTCAGGGCCTCGGCGTCGCCATCGACGCTCTCGATCTCGCCGAAGCGCGCGGCCCGTGCCGCGGCCATGGTGGCATCTCCGAGCGCGATCACAGGCACGTTGCGGCGCCGGCTCGCGGCGGCGAACGCCCGCACGCCGTTGGGGCTGGTGAACACCACGGCCTGGACGCCGGGGAGCGACCGCTCGAGGGCCGCCGCCGATCCCGGCTCCTCGGACGTCGTCAGCAGCGGGTCAAACAGGACCTCGTGACCATGGGTTCGCAGCGCGGCGGCGAGCTCCGTCGCGTCGGCGGCGGGGCGCGTAATGAGCACCCTCATGCCGGTACTCCTATTGCAGACCAGGGATTCGAAAGGGGGGTATCGCAGCGCCGGCGTCGCGCCCGAGCATCAAGCTGAGTTGCGCGGACATCGGCACTGTGGGGTCGGCGACATAAAAAGGCCATTCCATTTTATTAGTTGTTTCCTCGCTTTAAGGGAAGAGTGGTTTGCCAAAGTCCGGATCGCCGCCGAGATCATCGATAAAATTGCACTGATCTTGTCTGCCACTTGGCCTCTTCGAGTCGCGCGCGCTGCCGCGATTGTCCGGCGTGACGCTAAACTCCTGGTTGCTCCCGCGTGAGCATTTTGGCTCCTGGCATATCACCTGTTGGCGGCGTCGAAGGGTGCCGCTTACAGTTTCACACGGGCGTTTCGGTCTTGGAGGATCGAGCGATGCGCGCACAAACTCGTACGACGCGGCTTCCCGGCCCCGATCCGGAAGCATTCAAATGGGCCATGATTGCGGCCGCTGTTGCCGTGGTGATCACCGCAGGGGTCGTCCGGTTTGGACCGGAGCGGCCGGTCACCGGGGCGGATCACCAGCGGGTCGAACAGACGCTACGGGGCTCCGCCCAAGAGTGACCGCGCGGCTGAGAGCGCAAGCATTGCCTGCTGGCTTGGCTGGCGCGATCCTAAAGAGACTGTGACGCGAAGAGAGCCACGGAGAGGCTTTTATCGCAACGTCTTGCCCGCACGTCGGTGCGCCCCAACTTCAGGGCAGCGCCGCCCCTGCTCTCCCTCCGGCGGCGCTTCCTGCCTGACTTCGGCCCCGCCGCCAAACTCGGATTCGGTGGGGCCTTCTTTTGTCGTCGCCGAGCCTCGCGCTCGCCCCGCCCGTCAGGACAGATCGACGGCCAGGCGCTTGAGGTCGGCGAGCTCGCAATATTCGAGCGCGCCTTCGTGGGTCGCCCGCAGCACGACCCGAGGCGCCTCCCCCGCGTCGAGGGCTTCCTGCCAGCGCGGCGCGCACAGGCACCAGCGATCGCCCGGCTTGAGGCCGGCAAATCCATATTCCGGAACCGGCGTCGACAAGTCGTTGCCGCATGACTTCGAGAACCTCAGGAACTCGGCGGTGGCGACGATGCAGACCGTATGGCTGCCGACGTCCTCCCGGCTGGTATCGCAGCAGCCGTTGCGAAAGAAGCCGGTCATCGGCTTGATCGAGCAGCTCTCGAGCCGCTCGCCCAGTACGTTCCGGGAGGGCGCGCGGGCGTTGCCGTTGCCGCCGCCGCCATTGCCGTTGCCGTCCCTGGGCATGCCCATCTCCCACACGAGCTTCGTTGCGGAAGGTGTAGCGCGCCCGGCCGGGTTGGCAAACCCCCGCTGGCGTCCCGGCGGCCGTGAACCAATCTTCGATCGCCCCGGGGCGCGCCCGCAATTCAATCAAACAATCTGTTGACTATCAACATTCCAGTTGTTAATAGGGGCGCATGCGAACTCTGCACGCGCTGCCCTTGCCCGAGGAAACCGAGGAGTCCGAGACGGCGTTGCTCGACCGCGTGTTTTTCGCGCTGTCGGATCCCGTCCGCCGGAAGATCCTTGAGCGCCTGGACGGCCAAGCCCTGCTCGTCTCGGAGCTCGCCGCGCCCTTCGCAATCTCCCTGCAAGCGGTGTCGCGGCACATCCAGGTTATGGTGCGCGCCGGCTTGGTCAAGCAGGAACGCACCGGCCGGATCAGCCGCTGCAGCCTCGATGCCGGCCCCGTCTACGCAGCCGCGGTGTGGATCAATCGCTATGCCAAGTATTGGCAGCAGCAGTTCGACCTTCTGGCGGCCACGCTGAGCGATATCGAGGAACGGCATCCCGACAAGCCGCGACCGGCCGCTCGCCGCAGCCAGCGCAAAGGCGCTACGCGACGGCAGCGCTGAGCGGACATATTTTCCCGATCGAAGGAGGTCCAGCGATGAAGAGCCACCCAGTCGCCTCGCACGATGAGTGGATCGAAGCCCGAAAGCAGCTTCTCGCGAAGGAAAAAGAATTCACGCGCCTGCGCGACCAACTGAGTCAGCAGCGCCGCGACCTGCCGTGGGAGCGCGTGGAGAAGCCATACGTGTTCGACGGGCCGAGCGGCAAGGAGACCCTGTCGGACCTGTTCGAAGGCCGGCAGCAGCTGATCGTCTACCACTTCATGTTCGATACCGGCTGGGATGCCGGGTGCAAGAGCTGCTCGTTCTGGGCCGACAATCTCAACGGCATCGTCGCGCATCTGAAGCACCGCGACGTCACCTTGCTCGCCGTTTCGCGCGCGCCGCTCGCCAAGCTCGAGACCTACAAGAAGCGAATGGGCTGGACCTTCAAATGGGTCTCGTCGGCGGGAAGCGACTTCAATCGCGACTATCACGTCTCGCACACGCCGGAGGAGCTGGAGAAGAAGGAAGCCTACTACAACTACACGCGGCAGAAGCCCTATGCGGCGGAGGCGCCGGGCATCAGCGTTTTCTACCGCGATCCTGGCGGCGCGGTGTTCCACACATATTCCTGCTACGCGCGCGGCCTCGACATGCTGAACGGCGCCTACCACCTGCTCGACCTGGTTCCCAAGGGCCGCGACGAGGCCAATCTCCCCTCACATTCCGCTTGGCTGCGACGCCACGACGAATACGTCGACTAGTTTCCGACCAAGGAGCGAAGCGATGAACTACACGGATACCTCGAAGAAGCTCGCGGACTACCGGCAGCAAATCGCCGATGTCCGAGCCAAGATGCGAGAGGTGCAAGCCGCGGCCGAGCCGCAGGAGGTCGAGGACTACAAGCTTGCCGCGGCTGATGGCAGCGTGCGTCTCTCCGAGCTCTTCGGCAAGAAGGACGATCTCATCGTGATCCACAACATGGGCGCGTCCTGCGCCTATTGCACGCTGTGGGCCGACGGCTATAACGGCATCTATCCCCACCTCGCGGACCGCGCGGCCTTCGTGGTCTCGAGCCCCGATCCTCCCGCCGCGCAGAAGAAATTCGCGGCGAGCCGAGGCTGGCGCTTTCCCATGGTGAGCCACCAAGACACCAGCTTCGCCGCGGACATGGGATACCGCTCCGGCGACGGGGGCTGGATGCCCGGCATTTCGGTGTTCCGGCGCGAGGGCAAGCGCATCCTGCGCGTCGCCGACACACCGCTGCATCCCGGCGACGATTACTGCGCGCTCTGGCACATGTTCGACATGCTGCGGGGCGGGCCCGGCGATTGGGCGCCCAGATTCAAATACTAGGATCGCGCGGGTAGCCAAACGCTCGTCGCGCTGGCTCAACGCCGGCGGCAGCCGCGACGGGATACCGTCTCGCGGTGTCGCGATAGCAAATCGGCATTGGTGCCGCTCGACCGGCTTTGGGATAGATGGATCTCTCGGACACATACGGGAGAGCCGATTGACCATGAAGCCGGAAGAGCTTGCGTCGCGCTCGGTCGCCGACCTGATCTCGCTGCGCGGCAAGGCCGCGGTGATCACGGGAGGCGGGCGCGGCATCGGCGAGGCGATCGCGCGGCGGCTCGCCGAGGCTGGAGCCCATCTCGCGATCGGCGACTTGAACCAGCAGAGCGCCGCCGAGACCGCCGAGACGATGCGCCGCCGGTTCCAAGTGGAGACGGTCGCCGCGCATCTCGACGTCGGCGATTCGAAATCCGTCGCCTCTCTGGCGGACCTCGCGGAGCGGAGCTTCGGCCGCATCGACATCTGGGTCAACAACGCCGGCGTGTTTCCTCCAGGCGTGCTCATCGAGACGACGGACGAGCAGTGGGACCAGGTGCATGACGTCAATCTGCGCGGCACGTTCTTCGGATGCCGCGAGGCGGGCAAGCGCATGGCGCAGGCCGGATCCGGCGTGATCGTCAACATCACGTCCGTCTCCGGGTATCGCGGCCGCGCGTCGGTGGGTCACTATGCCGCCGCCAAGCATGGCGTCGTCGGTCTGACGAAATCGCTCGCGGTCGAGCTCGGGCCGAAAGGGGTTCGCGTGCTCGCGGTTTCGCCTTGCATGACCGAGACCCCCGGCCTCGACGAGCAGCGCCAGGTATCCCGGCAAGGCGACGCAAAGGGCGACAGTTTCCAGGAGATGCAGGCGCGCGTGCGCAGCAGCATACCGTTGAACCGGTTCGGCCACCCGGACGACATCGCGCGCGCGGTCCTGTTCTGCGCCAGCGATCTCGCGGCTTTCATCACGGCCTCGACGGTCTTCGCCGACGGCGGCCTCAGCGCTATCTAGGCTAGCCCTGGGTCCAAACCTGGTTGACCCTGGTCGTCTCCTCCGCGAGCGTTACGAGAAAGGCCTCCGCCGCCGGAGACAAGGTGCTGTGGGCGGACTGAATGACGACCAGGTCGAGCCCGAGCGGCGGATCGACCAGCGCGCCCACGCAATACTGTTCGGCATCGCGCGGCGAGCCCATGAGGA
>DATNIT010000296.1:0-2501 GCA_035604335.1 Allostellaceae bacterium
CCCGCCGATGATGAACGACGTCTGCGCGCGACCTTCCTTGAGGAAGCGGATGGCCGCGATCCATTCGAATGGTGTCCACCGGTTCATGGCATTATGGGCCGGATCCGTTGACCCGTCCTCACGCCCGCCGTGACCGGAACAGCGAGGTCACCCTCAGCGACGCCGTCCAAGATCTCGACATGGGTGCTTGCTCTCAGCCCCAGCCGAACCGGCTCCTTATGCGCCCGTTTGTCCCTTACGACCATCACCCATGGCGCCCCGCCAAGAGCATCGTAGATATCACGCAGGGGCAGAATGAGCGCATCGTTGCGTCGCCCAACCTCGATATCCACCGAGACGGTCATATCCTGGCGCAGGTAGTCGGGTGGCTGCGGCACGGTCAGCTTGACTTCGACCGAGGCACGGGTGATGTCGATGCCGGAGTTGATGTAGGTCACATTGGCCGCGAAGGTCTTATCCGGGAACGCATCCGCCGAAGCGAGCGCTTTTTGGCCAAGGGCGATGAGCCCGAGGTTCTTCTCGTCGATCTGGAGCACGAGTTGAACGTCGCCGGCAGGAGCCAGGACCATGAGCACCCTGCCAGGCTGCACGACCGTACCGCGCTCCACATTGCGCGAGATCAGCACGCCGCTGCGCGGCGCGACGATGGTTGCATAGTTGAGCCTCGAACGGACCGTGTCGAGATTGGCCATTGCCTGATTCAGTTGCGTTTCCGCCATGACGTAGTCGCTGCCGCCGGGGCTGTTCGTGAAGACCTGGAGTTCGGCGGCCCGCACCTGCGTGCGAGCAACGTCCAGATTCTTCAATGCGTCGTCCAGCGAGGCATTGGTCGCAAATCCGCTCTT
Organism: Allostellaceae bacterium; assembly: GCA_035604335.1. Classification (GTDB taxonomy): domain Bacteria; phylum Pseudomonadota; class Alphaproteobacteria; order ATCC43930; family CGMCC-115725; genus DASZHJ01. The sequence continues at coordinate 846 of DATNIT010000296.1, forward strand.
TTCCAGATCGGCCGTGCGATCATAATTGTGCTGCGCGTCGAGCAGTGTCGCCTGAGCTTGCGTAAGGGCCTCGCGTGCAGCAGGGAGCGTCAGTTCGCGCAGTTGGCGCAGCCGGGCCTCGGCTTGGGCGACGGCACCCTCGGCTTGCACCGCCGCCGCCTGCAACTCGCTGGCCTCGATCGCCACGAGCGGTTGGCCCTTCGTCACCTGCTGGCCCTCTTGGACGAGGACATCCTCGACGGTGCCTGTGATCTGGCTGCCGATCTCGACACGGAACGGCGTCTCGACATGACCGCTCGCGACGACTGTCTGCACGAGATTCCCCCGGACGACGGGATCGACGACTATGCCGGGGCCGAGAATGATGCGTATGGACTGCCAGCCGCCAAATCCAATTAGAAGAACCGCACAGAGTGTAAACCACTTGTGAACCCAGAGCTGGCGCAGCCATGCCTGCGCGCGGCGCCCGGAGGGCCCGTTCATCATGCGAGCCGCACTCTCCGAAGAGGTGTAATTTGTGGCCGTGAGAGCCGCAGAACCTGATCTCCTTGTCCGGCGCTATGCCTCCGAATGTCGGTCAGATGGCTCCTTTTTCTGGCGCGCGCACGCTTCTATCCTCGATGTTATGGCTGGACGGCTGACCGGCCGCCATTTGCGTAGGGTGGCCGTTTGTAACATCGGAATAGGCGGTTGATCTAGCCGTTCGCCCCCGCAGCCATGACGGAGCGCAACAGGTATCTGGTGGCGAGAGCTGTGCCATGTCCAGTCCTGGCACATCTCGGAAGTGACGCTTGCGGCAAGGTAAGACCGCTTGCGAACCCAAAGCGGACTCGGACAAGCCGCCGCGAGGCGCATGCATGAGTTCACGGCCTAGATGCTTAGTCCCGCTCCCTTGAGGGATCGAGCCGCCAAGCGCCTCGATGGTCGGGCTGAGGCCGCGGGAACGATAGGGCTCTGTCTTACGCCGCCCGCTCGGTCTTGCGCTTGCGCACGCTGTCGCTCTTGAGCTGGCCGCAAGCCGCCATGATGTCGCGGCCCCGAGGCGTGCGCACGGGGCTGGCATAGCCGGCGTCGAAGACGATGTCGCTGAAGGCGGCGATCGCTTCATCGCTGCTGCATTCGAAGGGCGCGCCGGGCCAGGGGTTGAACGGGATCAGGTTGACCTTGGCCGGGATGCCGGCGATGAGGCGCACCAGCGCCCTGGCGTCGGCCGGGGAATCATTGACCCCCTTCAGCATGACGTATTCGAAGGTGATGCGCCTCGCGTTGGAGAGGCCGGGGTAGTCGCGCAAGGCCGCCATCAGCTCGGCGATCGGGTATTTCTTGTTGATCGGCACGATCCGGTCGCGCAGCTCGTCGTTGACCGCGTGCAGCGAGACCGCGAGGTTGACGCCAAGCTCGGCCCCGGCCCGCCGGATCATGGGCACCACGCCGGCGGTCGAGAGCGTGATCCGGCGCTTGGAGATGGCGATCCCCTCCCCGTCCATGACGATACGCAACGCCTTGGCGACGTGATCGTAGTTGTAGAGCGGCTCGCCCATGCCCATGAGCACGAGGTTGGAGATGAGCCGTCCCTCGGGCGGCGAAGGCCATTCGCCGAGCGCGTCGCGGGCCAGCATCACCTGGCCCAGGATCTCGGCGGCCGAGAGGTTGCGC
>DATNIT010000297.1:0-23042 GCA_035604335.1 Allostellaceae bacterium
ACAAGATCGAGAACTACTTCTGCCGCATCAAGGATTGGCGCCGCATCGCAACCCGCTACGATAAACTCGCCCGAAACTTCCTCGCCGCCGCAGACCTCGTCGGCGCACTCTATTGGATCAAGCTGTGAGTCCAGACCCTAGCCTCAATAGATTAGTGGCCCGCTTATCCCTGAAATTCGTCTTACGAATTTCAGGGGCGGGACACTAGGGGATCTCCGCAATGGTCCGCAGGAACGAGGTTCGCGAGGGCGAGATGGTCGTGGACGCGCCGCCTCAGACGGACGCCGGTCTCGTCTTCATCGGCCGCATCCACACTCCCTGGACCGACCGATTGGAAACGCCGCGCCAGGGCCGGCTCGATGGGCCGACCTGCCGGATCGAGGTGTTCGAGCCGTGGGTTGCGGCGCTCGACGCCATCCAGGAATTCCCGCAACTCGAGGTGCTCTACTGGCTGCACCTCTCGCGGCGGGATCTCGTCCGCCAGAGCCCGCGGAACGATGGCATCGCGCGCGGCACTTTCAGCTTGCGCAGCCCCGCTCGCCCGAACCCGATCGGGACGCAGATCGTCGCGCTGGTTCGCGTCGAAGGCGGCGACCTTTTCGTGCGGGGCCTCGACTGCGTCGACGGCACGCCGCTGCTCGACCTCAAGCCCGAGCGCGGCTCCTTCACGCCACTGGCGCCGCGCCAACCAGGCGACGACCAGGTGGGCGATCCCGCTTGATCGCGAACGCTGCCGCATCCAAATGGGTCACGGGCACGTGATGTGCAGTTTCCACTTGTAACCGCATAGTCCCGATCCAATTCCAGGATCGGGGCGCGAGAGCCCATGCCGTCCCGGTCGACCAAGAATCGGAGAGCATCCATGATCGATCGCCTTGTGGCGAAAAGCCCTGCCTCACGCGTCGCTATCGCTTTGCTCCTAACGGCGCTTCTGTTGGGCGCCGGGGTGACGCTGCTGGCATCGTCGTCGGGCGCGGAGGAAGCGCGCGCGATCCCGGCGCCCGCCGTCGACCCGCCCTCGACGGCAAGCTCGGAGGTCGCCGTCCTCGCGGGCGGATGTTTCTGGGGCGTGCAGGGCGTCTTCCAGCATGTCGAGGGCGTCCGCAACGCAGTCTCGGGCTACGCCGGCGGCGACAAGGAAACCGCGGAGTACGAGAGAGTGAGCAGCGGTATGACCGGTCACGCGGAATCGGTGCAGGTCACCTTCGATCCCCGCAAGATCACCTACGGCCGCATCCTGCAGATCTATTTCTCGGTGGCCCATGATCCCACGCAATTGAACCGCCAGGGCCCGGACACGGGGACCCAGTATCGCTCGGCGATCTTCCCGACGAGCGCGGAGCAGGCGGCAACCGCGAGGGCATACATCGCGCAGCTCGACCAGGCCCACGCGTTCAACGCCGCGATCGTGACGCGGATCGAGCCCGACCGGAGCTTCTACCCGGCCGAAACCTATCATCAGGATTTCCTGACGCGGAACCCAACCTATCCCTATATCGTCATCAACGATCTCCCGAAGATCGAAGAGCTGAAGCGCCTCTTCCCCGATTTCTATCGGGCGGAGCCCGTGCTCGTCTCGTCCGCTGGAATGTCGAACTGAGAGGTCCCTCAACATCACGGAGCACAAGAAAATGAGCCAACATCCCGCGCTCACCGAAGGCCGGTCGCCGTGATCACGGGCGCGGCGAGCGGCATCGGTCTCGCCGCCGCCCGGCGCTTCGCGAGTATGGGGTTGCGGGTCTGCCTCTCGGACATCGAAGGCAGCACACTCGAGAGAGCGGCCGAAACGGTCGGCGCCGCCGCGCCGCGAGGGACGTCCGACGTGATGGCGGTTTCCACGGACGTCAGCGACCACCAGGCGGTCAGCCGCCTCAAGGACGCGGTCTATGAAACCTTCGGCGAAGTGGCGGTGCTCATGAACAACGCGGGCACCGCGCCCGGCGGCGGGCCCTGGGATCACTACGACCGCTGGCGCCATGTGCTCGATGTCAATCTCTGGGGCGTGATCAACGGCGTGCAGACCTTTGCCCCGGCGATGATCGGCCAGGGCACGCCCTGCGCCATCGTCAATACCGGCTCAAAGCAGGGGATCACCTGCCCGCCCGGCGATACCGCGTACAACGTGTCGAAGGCCGGCGTGAAGGTGCTCACGGAGGGGCTGGCCCATGCGCTGCGCAATACCGAGGGCTGCCGGGTGAGCGCGCACTTGCTGGTGCCGGGCTCGACCTTCACCGGCATGACCCGCGGCGCCGGCGGAGCCAAGCCGCCGGGCGCCTGGATGCCGGATCAGGTCATCGACATGCTGTTCCAGGGCATGGCGGCCGGCGACTTCTACATCATCTGCCCCGACAACGAGGTGACGCGGGACATCGACAACCGGCGCATCCAATGGGCGGCCGAGGACATCATCCACAATCGGCCGGCGCTCTCGCGCTGGCACCCGGACTACAAGGACCAGTTCGCCGCTTTCCTGGCGGCCACTTGTACGCGCGCGTTGACCTAGTAAGGCGTGCCGTCCTTGTGCCGGTACCGGTATTTCCCGTCGGGCCCCAGGGCCGCCTGGAGATCGTCGTCGGGATAGGCGACCTCGTCCCCGGCGGTGCGGTCGCCGACCTCGATGAACACCACATCACCGCCGCCGCGGTTGACGAGATGATGAGCATCGCCGGTGCCCGCCTTGAAACCCGCGCACATGCCCGGACGGAGCCGGGTCTCGCCCGCGTTGGTCACGAGCGTGGGCTCGCCCTGGAGGATGTATACGAGCTCGTCCTGCCGCGTATGGGCGTGGCGCAAGGCGGAGATCGCGCCCGGCGGCAACCGCGTCAGATTGACGCCGAAATTGGTCAAACCGAAGACGTCGCCGAGCACGCGCTTCTGTCGGCCGCCGATCCGCGCCGTGAAGACCCCGAGCGTGGGTCGCGGGCGCTCCGGCAACTCTTCCGCGACGACGGCGAGGGGATGGGGGTTCGCACTCATGCGCTTGGTCCTCTTCGTTCGGATTGAAGCCCCCCTCACCCGGATCGCTGGATGACCGTTGCGGAGGCTTAGCGAGAGCGAGCTTAGCCGGTCGCCCGGTCGCTCTGCGACCCTTCGGCCGAGCCGCTGAGCGGATCGCCGGGCGACGGGCGACGGGCGAGAAGGATGCTTCCGATCTGCTCGGAATTGCGGGAGGGCGTTGGTGCGCACCGCGTGCCCGACCCGCTCAGGATTGACCCGTATAGGCCTCGAGCCGGTAGCCGTCGGGATCAACCACGAAGGCGGCGTAATAGGTGTCGCTGTAGTCGGGCCTCACGCCGGGCTTGCCATTGTCGCGGCCGCCGGATTTGAGCGCGCTGGCATGGAAGGCATCGACGGCCTTCCGGCTCGCCGCGTTGAAGCAAAAGTGCAAGCCGGATTTCGCGTCGGCGGGAACCGGATGATCGGCTGCGAGCACCCAGAATTGCGCCGTTTTCGCGCCATAACCGAGATAGCTTTCGCCCTCGGCCAAGCACGTGTAGCCCAGCGTCGACAGGGTCGCGTCGTAGAAACGCCGCGCCGCCTTGATGTCACGGACGCCGACGGAAACGTGATTGATCATTGAGGCCTCTCCTTATGGCAGATGGGGTTGCGCATGACTAACTGTCATGATGGTTATAAGAATGGCGCGCACGACCGGGATTGTCAACCGGCTTGATGGTTAGTATGTGAAGGACATGGTGCAACCTTCCCGCGGAACGACCGGCGATCTCGTGCCCGGCTTTCCGGACGACATCTGCCTCGGCTTCGCGAACACCCGGTATTATCGGGGCGGCGACGCGCCGACGGAGGCGCTCGGCGATCTCGACGCACTCTTGGCGTGGTGCCGCTCGGCGACGCTGCTGTCAGCAGGCGGCGAGCGGTCTCTGCGACGGGTCTGGCGTGACGACGCCGCGGCCGCGGAGATCCTCCGCAACGCTGTGGCGCTTCGGGAGACGATCTACCGACTTTTCTTCTGCACCGCCGAGGGAAAGGTTCCCGCCCCCGCCGATCTCGACGCCCTCAACCGCGCCCTGCTCGCGGCGCCGAGCCGCATCGGCCTCGCCCGCTCGGGGTCCGGCTTCGCCTGGCGCGTGCTCCCGATCGACGAGCCGAGCGTGCCGACCCTGCTGGCGCCGGTGATCTGGTCGGCGGCCAGCCTCTTGACGGGCCCGCGCCTCCCGCGCGTGCGGCATTGCGCCAACGAGCGCTGCCTCTGGCTCTTCCTCGACGACAGCAAGAGCGGCACGCGGCGCTGGTGCTCGATGTCAGCCTGCGGCAATCGCGCGAAGGCGCACCGCCATTATGTGCGGCAGAAGGAAGGCTGAGCCCGGGTTACGACGCGCCGCCGGCTGATTTGATCGCGGCGAGATAGGCGCGCACGCGGCGCGCGTTGGTGCCGAAATCCCCGCGGCCGATCCGGCTCTTGGAGCGAACGTCGATGCGGGCGCCGGTGCCGTCGGCGCTCACGCGCACGACGATGTCGTCGGTGAAGCCGTACCAGAGGGTGCGGTCGGTCGCCTCGATCCGTCCGCGCTCGCCGTCCGCCGCGACGACCGTCCAGCCCATCTTGCGCACCGCGTCGAGGGCGAGCGCGAAAGCCTGATCGACGGGCTTGTCGAGGTGGGCCGGCACGATATCGGGGAAGGCTTTCTGCTGCAGCGCCGGAAAATCCGGGCCGTAGGTCACGGGCTCCGCGTTCGCGGCCGCGCGCAACGGCATCACCGCCTCGAAGTCCGGTGGATTCGCGGTGTCCGTGGTGATGTCGTTCACGGGCGGCACGGCGCGGCCCATCTGGGCGAACTTCCAGGGCACATAAACCGCGCTGGCGCCGACGACGATCCCAAGGATCGCCAGCGCGGCCCAGCCGCGCCGCTTGCCGGCCACGGTGACCCCAAGAGCCAGAAGAGAAATCACGGCCCCCGCGATGCCCGTGTAGAAGACCCACGTCCGCGGCAGGTCGAGAAGCGCCGTTCTGAGCGACCAGATGCCCACCCGATAGCCGAGCGGCGCAACGATCAGGATCACGGCGGCGGCGAGCGCCACCACCGCGCCGAGGACGGCGATCGCCGGGATCCAGGAGGGCCGCCGCCGTCCGAAGTGGGAAGTCTGAGTCATGGCTCCTTCCTCCCTTGGATCATAACGAGAGTAGGCGTCCCCGTGCCCCTCACAATGGCGTGCGCGCGCTACCGCTGCCCACACATTCCTGGGGCAATTAGGCGCTGTTTATTGTGGCTTATTGTGACTTCAAGCCGTGCCGGCGAGGACTCGCTGGGCCGGCAGGTCGTCCTCGATGAAGGCCTGCACGATCTCGTCGACCGTGCGGTCCGCCTCCAATCCCAGACCCTCGGCCCGCTTGGACGAAATACCGCGCGGCCAGCCCGCGACGATCTTCTGGATCACCGGATCCGGCTCCCAGCGGATGCGCTTCACCGCGGCCTCGCCGCCGGCGCGCCTCAGCGCCTCCACCATCTCGGCGACGGAGGCGGAGATCCCCGGCAGCTGGATGGCGCGCGTAAAGCCGAAGGCCTCGCCGGGCAGATCGTGCAGCTTTTCCAGCGCGGCGATGAGCCGGCGCGGCGACAGCAGCGCCATCACGGCCTCGTGGGTCACGGGACAGACCACATCGACGCCCGAGAGCGGCTCGCGGAACAGCGAGGACGCCCAGGTCGAGGCCGCGCGGTTCGGCCGGCCCGAGCGCACCACGATGGTCGGAAGCCGGGGCGAGCGGCCGTCGATGTAGCCTTTGCGGCTGTAGTCGTTGACCAGCAGCTCGCCGCAGGCCTTCTGGTTTCCGTAGGAAGTCTGCGGCGTCAGCGGCGTGTCGTCGCTGACCTCGGGCGGCATATTGCCGCCATAGACTGCGAGCGAGCTCGCGAACACCAGACGCGGCCGCGTGCCGAGCGCGCGGCACGCCTCCAGCACCGCGCGGGTGCCGTCGAGATTGACCCGCAGGCCGATGTCGGTGTCGGCCTCGGCCTGGCCGCTCACCACGGCCGCCAGATGGAAAACCGACGCCGTACGCTTGTCGATGAGCTGGCGCACCGTTGCGGGGTCGGCGATGTCGCCGGTCACCACCTTGAGCCGGTTGTCCGGTCGCAGGGGCGGATTCGGCGCCGCCACGTCGAACAGGACGAGTTCGTCGACGGGCGTGTCGGTGCCGTCGGGTCCGATCAGAGAGCCGCGCGTCAGCAACCGCTGCGCGAGCTTCTTGCCGATGAAACCGGTACCGCCGGTGATCACGACTTTCATGGAATGCTCCCTCTCGCGCTGCCCCTGGTTATCGCACGGCCGCGTCGGTAGTGTTTTATCGTGAACGGGACCGGAGACAAGTGGCGATGGCCCTAGGGTTGGCTCCATCCCTGCACCCGCCGCTGGTTCATGACCCCAGCACGGCGCCGGAACGCGGCGGCCGCGACCGGCGCCTGCGCCGCCTCGCTTGGCTCGCCTCCGCGTTGCTTCATGCCGTGGTGTTGGCGCTTCTGCTGGGGCTCTGGCAGTCGCCGCACGTCGACGAGTTCCCACCGATTGAGGTCGCGCTGGTACCGGGCATGGGAGACGCCGGCAAGGCCGGCGGCAGCGGCGGGGGCGCCACCAAGGAAGGTGCGCTCGCCCAAGGTTCCGAGGAGCCGACGCCTAACCGCGCCGCCGAGGCCGCGCCGCCGGAGGCCGCGATCCAGGAGACCGTGCAGTCGCAGCCGGTGCCGCCGGCGCCCGAGCCGCAGAAGACGGAGACGCCGCCCGCGCCGGCGACCCCGCCGACGGTAACCACCGTGACCAACAATCCGCCCGCGCCCGTATCCGAGAAGCCGCTCGTGCCAATGCCGCCTCCGCCGCCGCGCAAGCCGACGCCGCCGCAACCGACGGCCGTCGCCGCAGCACCACCACCGCCACAGCCGGCGAAACCGACGCCGCAGCCCTCACCTTCACCCGCGCCGCTGCCGCAGGCCGCGACCGCCCCCGTGCCGCAGCCGACGCCGGGCACGCCCGGTACCGGCACCGGCCGCGGCGGTCCCGGCGGCGTCGGCCAGGGCGAGACCGGCAGCGGCCACGGGATCATCGGTTCGGGGAACGGCCCCGGCGACGACTATCTCGAGCGCGTGTGGCGGCACGTCAAGCGGTTCGTGAAATATCCCGTCGTCGAGAAGAAGGAGAAGAAAGAAGGCACTGGGCGGGTGATGTTCCGAATTGGACGCGATGGGACGGTGCTTGAGGCGGTGATCGTCGAGAGCGCAGGGTATCCTGCACTGGACCAGGCGATCCTCGATGCGCTTCACCGGGCCTCACCGGTGCCGCCGCCGCCGGCTGACTATCCAGGCCCGGATGTTCCGCTCGAGTCGCCCTTCGATTTTCACCTCGGTTTTTTCGACCGGGTGTTCTGACCTCTACGCCTTTGCTCCTTGCGCCACAACGTCGAGGAAGATCTCGCCGTAGCGCTCGAGCTTGCTGCGGCCGACGCCGGGGATCTCGGCGAGCGCCGCTTGGTCGCGCGGCCGTTGCCGGACCATGGCGAGAAGCGTGGTGTCGTGGAAGATCACGTAGGGCGGCACGCCCTGCTCCTTCGCCAGCGCGAGGCGCTTGGCACGCAACGCCTCCCAGAGAGCGGCTTCCTCGCCGGTGAGCGGCTCCATCGGCGCGCCGGCAACGACGCGCTTGCGCTGCGAGCGCGGAAGCCGCGCGGGCTCGTCGCGGAACGACACGGAGGTGGTGCCGCGCAGCACGTCGCGCGCGCTCTCGCCGAGGTGCAATCCGCCATGGCCCTCGATATCGACATCGAGATGGCCTTGGGCCACGAGCTGCCGGAACACCGAGCGCCACTGCCGCTTGTCGAGCTCGGTCCCGACGCCGAAGGTCTTGAGTTGGTCATGGCGGAAGTGCCGCACGCGCTCGGTCGCGTCGCCGAGCAGCACGTCCGTCAAGTGCGCGACGCCGAAGCGCTGGCCGGTGCGCGCGACGGCCGACAGCGCCTTCTGCGCGGCGACCAGCCCGTCCCAGGTGCGCGGCGGTGCTATGCACGTGTCGCAATTCCCGCAGGGCGGATGGTCGCGCTCGCCGAAATATGCCAGCAGAACCTGGCGCCGGCAGCGCACAGTCTCGCAAAACCCCAGGAGCGCGTTGAGCTTGTGCCGCTCGATGCGCTTCTGCGTCTCGTTGAGGTCCGAGCCCGCGAGCAAGCCCGAGAGCGCGGTCACGTCGGCCATGCCGTAGGTCATCCAGGCGTCGGCGGGAAGCCCGTCTCGACCGGCGCGGCCGGTCTCCTGGTAATAGGCCTCGAGGCTGCGCGGCGCATCGAGGTGCACGACGAAGCGCACGTTGGGCTTGTCGATCCCCATGCCGAAGGCGACGGTGGCCACGACCACGACACCTTCGTCTTTCAGGAATTGATCCTGGTTGCGCGCACGCACTGCCTGCTCCAGCCCCGCATGGTACGCGAGCGCCGTGCGGCCTCGAGCGGCGAGCCACTGAGCCACTTCGTCCACCTTGTCGCGGGTCCGGCAGTAGACGATGCCGGCGTCGCCCCGATGCTCGGCATCGAGGAAAGCCAGGAGCTGCTGGCGGGGCTCGTGCTTGGCGACGACACGGTAGCAGATGTTCGGCCGGTCGAAGCCGGCGGCGAAGACGCGGGCATCGTCGAGTCCCAGCCGCTCCGCGATGTCGCGGCGCGTCGTCGTGTCGGCGGTGGCGGTGAGCGCGATCCGCGGCACATCCGGAAAGCGCTCATGCAGCACCGAGAGGGCAAGGTACTCCGGCCGGAAGTCGTGACCCCATTGGGAGACGCAGTGCGCCTCGTCGATCGCGAACAGGGCGATGCGCGTCCCCGCCAGCAGCTCGAGGGTGCGCGGCATGGTGAGCCGCTCGGGCGCGACGTAGAGGAGGTCGAGATCGCCGTCCCGGATTGCGCGCTCCACGGCGCCCGCCTCGCCCGGCGGCAAGGCCGAATTGAGCGCCGCCGCACGCACGCCGGCCTGACGCAGCGCGTCCACCTGGTCCTTCATCAACGCGATCAACGGCGAGATCACCACGCCGAGACCGGGCCGGATCAGCGCGGGAATCTGGTAGCAGAGCGACTTCCCGCCGCCCGTCGGCATCAGCACCAGCGCGTCGCCGCCGGCGACGACGTGACCGATCACATCGGCCTGCTGCCCGCGAAAGCTGTCAAAACCGAAAACGCTCCGCAGGACCGCGAGTGCGCGATCTTCGACGTCGGGCGCGGTGGAAGCGAGGCCCGGCAGGGCGTCGGTCATGTCGAGGTGCCTTCGACTCGGTGCAGCCGAAGAGTCTACACCGCCCGGCCCTAGCGCTTGCGTTTCTCGTAGCGCGCCGCCATCTCTCGCGCCACCGCCGCCTCCGGCAGCAGCTTGGCACCGCCGAGCCAAAGCTCCGTGACTCTCCCGCGCCCGGCGCGCATGAGCCGTGTCTGCTCGCCGTGGCTCGCGAAGCCGCCGGCGAGCGCGATACGGCCGCGGTCTCGGCCGGTCACCTCGAGCTCGCTCGCGTCCAGGAACGGATTCAAGAACGCCGGCGTCGTCACGAAAACCTTGTTTCCGGTCGGCACGAGATCGACCGCGCCCCAAAGGCTCCACCAGCGGCCGCGCCAGTCCGCGAGCTTGCGCGGCGGAGCTCCGTGCTTGGCAAAGCAGCGCAAGATGTGCACGACGCCGTCGAGCCAGGGATGCGCGAGCCCGTCGGCGGAGTTGGTGAGCACGGACACCGTGAGATCCTGCGCGGGGAGCGTCGCGGTACGCGTGATGTAGCCCTGGAAGCCGCCGGCGTGGCCGAACCAGTCCCAGTCGCCGAGCGTGCCGCTGATGATGCCGAGGCCGTAGTAGCGCTCGAAGCTCGAATGCGGCTCGCGCCATTGCCGCCGGATCATCTCGCGCCGGCTCGCGAGCGAGATCACGCTGCCGCGGGCGCCGGGCGACAGCTGATTGAAGAAGCGGGCGAGGTCGGCGGCCGTGCTGACGAAGCCGGTCGCCGAGGCCAGTGCATGGGTCGGATTGTCGCCGGGAATGACCGCCCGCCGGCCGAGCGGCTGCTTGCTGCTGTGGCCGCGCGCGACGGGCGTGCCGCGCGGAAGGGGTACGTCCGGCTCAGTCTCTTCGAGCCCGACACGATCGACGATCTCGCGCTTGATCCAGGAGCGGTAGGGCTCGCCCGTAATCGCCTCTATGACGAGACCCGCGAGACCGTAGCCGTGGTTCGAGTACTTGAAGCGCGTGTTGCCCTCGATGACCGGCGCCAGCTTGAGATCCGTCCTGAGCTCCTCGGCGGAGCGAAACGGACGCCGGTCCTGCCATTGACCGGCATCCCAGCCGTCGCGCACGAGCCCGGCGCTGTGCGACAGCAGCTGCGCGATCGTGGCGCGCGCCACGATCGGATGCAGATCCCGCACGAAGCGGCCGGCGGTGTCGTCGAGCTTCAGCTTGCCTTGCTCGCGCAGCCTCATGATGCCGGCGGCGGTGAAACTCTTGGAGTGTGAAGCCACTCGAAACCAGTGGCCCGGCGTCAGCGGCACGCCGCGCGCGAGATCGGCATGACCGAACGCCCGCTCGAGCAGGATCCGTCCCCGCTGAGCAATGGCGACCGAGCAGCCCGGCAGCTCCGTCTGCCGCATCTGGAACTCGAGCCAGCGGGGTATGTAATCGAGGGCGGCGCCCAGCCATCGGTCCACAGGGAGGTGCTCCTTCGGGAAAAGCAATGCGGCGGCGGGCGAGCATATCGGCATGGGCGAGTTGGCGCTATCGCATCACACCAACTTCAAGGAGTTAGTAACTCGCTTGCCCCTGAAATTCGGTAACGAATTTCAGGGGCGGGACACTGGGGCCCCGTGCTATCACCCGCGCCGTCATGCTCACCATCACCGACCTCACCTACCGCATCGCTGGCCGCACCCTGCTCGAGGGCGCCTCGGCGCAGATCAATTCGGGCTGGAAGGTCGGCCTCGTCGGGCGCAACGGCGCCGGCAAATCGACCCTGCTCGATCTCATTCGTGGCGAGCGGCAGTCCGACGGCGGCGACATCCAGCTACAGAAGGGCGTGCGCATCGGCTTCGTGGCGCAGGAGGCGCCGGGCGGCGCGACGACACCGCTCGAGGCCGTGCTGGCCGCGGACGAGGAGCGCGCGCGACTCCTCATGGAGGCCGAGACCACCCAGGACCCGCACCGCATCGCCGAAGTGCAGATGCGTCTTCTGGACATCGACGCCCACGCCGCGCCGGCGCGCGCGGCCGGCATCCTGCACGGGCTCGGCTTCAGCGCCGAGGATCAACGCAGGCCCCTGAGCGCTTTCTCCGGCGGCTGGCGCATGCGGGTGGCGCTCGCCGCGGCGCTCTTCGCCGAGCCGGATCTGCTGCTCCTCGACGAGCCCACCAACCACCTCGACCTCGAGGCGGCGCTCTGGCTCGAAGCCTTCCTCGCGCGCTATCGCAGGACGGTCATCCTGGTGAGCCACGACCGCCGGTTCCTGGACGAGGTCGTCGATCATATCCTGGCGCTGGCGGACCGGACGCTCGCGGTGTTCTCCGGCGGCTATAGCGCCTACCTCCGCCAGCGCGAGGAGACGCTGCTCCGCAATCGCACGCTGAAGGCGCGCCAGGACGTGGAGCGCGCTCGCCTGCAGGCCTTCGTCGACCGCTTCCGCGCCAAGGCCTCGAAGGCGCGACAGGCGCAGAGCCGAGTCAAGGCGCTGGAGAAGCTGGTGCCGGTGTCGGTCGCGAGCGAGGAGCCGCCGCCGGTGTTCGACTTCCCCGCTCCGACCTCGCTCCGCCCGCCGCTGCTCACGCTGGAGGATGCCTCGGTCGGCTACGAGCCGGGCAAGCCCGTGCTGCGGCGGCTCGGGCTGCGCCTCGACCCTGACGACCGGATCGCGCTGCTGGGCGCCAACGGCAACGGCAAGTCGACGCTCGCGAAGCTGATCGGCGGCCGGCTGGCGCCGATGTCGGGACACGCAATCCGCGCGCCGCGCCTCACCTGCGGCTTCTTCGCCCAGCATCAGATCGAGGAGCTGATGCCGGAGGGCACGCCCTTTGACCACCTGGCGCTGTTGATGCCGGATGCGCCAGCCCAAGCCGTGCGCGCGCGCCTCGCCCGCTTCGGCCTCGGCGAGGACAAGGTCTTCGTGCGGGCCCGCGAACTCTCCGGCGGCGAGAAGGCGCGCCTGACGCTGTGCCTCGCGACCCACGAGGCGCCGCACCTGCTGATCCTCGACGAGCCCACCAACCATTTGGACATCGAGGCGCGCGAAGCGCTCGCGGAGGCGCTCAACGAGTTCCCGGGCGCGGTGGTGCTGATCAGCCACGACTGGCACTTGGTGGAGCTGGTCGCCGACCGCCTGTGGCTGGTGGCGGATGGCACGGCGCGGCAATTCGACGGCGATCTCGAGGACTATCGCCGGTTGCTGCTGACGCGGAACCGCGCGGACACCGGCGAGCGCGAAGGCGCGCGCACGGTCCGGCGCGCCGAACGCCGCGCGGCCGCCGAGCGGCGGCGCGAGCTCGAGCCGCTGCGCAAGCGCGTGCGGGATGCGGAAGCACGAATGGCCGCGCTCACCAAGCATCTCGCGGCGATCGAGAAGGCGCTCGCCGATCCCGCGACCTACGCCGGTCGCGATGTCCCGGACTTGCTCCGCCAGCAGGCAGAAACTCGTGCCACGCTCGAGCTCGCCGAGCGCGATTGGTTGTCGGCCGCCGAGGCTCTCGAGGACGCGGATTGAGAGGCGTCCCCGCCGCGGCGGAGTCGATGACAGAAGCCGGTCCCTGCGCCCGACTTATCTTGGTCACAGCCACTCATCGCCCTCACCCCTTTGGGAGATTGTGGAAAACTTCTCGCTCTTCGCGCACGCGCGAGCCTCGACGGCTAAGCGCCTGATATCTGGCGAGTCGCCTCGTACGATTTCGCTCTCTTGGCAATCGCGAGATGCTTAAAGGACGGTTAATTCGACTCGGCGACACTGTGTGGACGCGGAGGAAAAAAGTAACCAAGGACGCCCGAGAGGATTTTTCCATGTTGATGATGACGCCGCTCCAAGCCGCTCCCGACACCGCCGTCACCGGTCTCGATAACCCCTCCTGGATCCGCCGGGCGATGCTGATCGAGCAGGTCGCCGAGGCGTATGCCGACGGGACCTTCACGCCGGCGCAACGCCGCCAGGCGGAGGACCTGCTCCGGACCGCAATCTACGACCACGAAGCTCTCGCCCGCAGCGTGCTCGCCGAGAGCCTCAAGCGGATGACCCACGTGCCCCGCGACATCGTGCTGAGCCTGGCGCGCGACGAGGCGCAGGTGGCGCGGCCGATCCTGCGGACGTCGCCGCTGCTCGACGATGACGATCTGGTCGGGATCGCCCGGGAATGCTCGCGCGCGCACCGGCTGGCGATCGCCGAGCGGGATGCGCTGTCGGCCAAGGTGGCGCAGGCGCTCTGCGAGTCCCGCGACCCCCAGGTGATCCGGGCCCTGCTCACCAACGAAAGCGCCGCTTTGCCCGAAGCGTTGCTGCACGCGATCCTCGATGCGCTGGACGACGCACCGGGGATCGTCGAGGCCATGACGCGCAGACGCCTGTTGCCTGTGAGCGTCACCAACCGCCTCGCCCGGGAAAGCGCGCAAGGCTACGCTGCCGCGCGGCGGGCTTGATCAGACTGAGGCGCAAGCCTAGAGCGTGTCCCGGCTGGATGGAATCACTGCGTCCTTCGACTCGGCGCTGCGCGCCGGCTCAGGATGAGGTGTTTTCTTAATGCCATCAAAACTTTCCCTCATCCTGAGCCGCGAGCGCCCTTCGAGACGCCGCCTGCGGCGGCTCCTCAGGGTGAGGGCGAGCGACCTCATGGTGAGCCTGTCGAACCACGAAGGACGCAGGATGTCGAGGCACGCGGGACACGCTCTAGCCCGCCGGCAGCCGAACCTCGCTGAATCGCATTTCGAGCGGATTGCCCCTCGCCTCCAGCCGGCCGGCCTTGGCGAGGGCGCGCACGCGCGCGGCCAACAGCAGATCGGCACACTGGAAGTACTCGTGCTGGTTGGTCAGCGCTTCTCCCACGATCCGCGCGACTTTGCGCCACTGGGGCACCGCGTAGGACATCAGCTCGTCGTCGTAAACCGTGATCGGGGCGGAGCTGAGCCCAGTCTCCGAGACGACGCGAAGCGGGGCGTTCTCGGTCCGTAGCCGGCGCCAGAGATCTCGATACCCAGCGCGCACGGCGGGCGCCAGCGGCTCCGCGCGATCGAGCAATCCCATCGCCACGATTTGATCGGGACTCAGAATTCCCGGGCTGATGACCAGGCTCAAATATCCGGCCGGTCCTTCGGCGCACCGATCCGGGAACCTGGCATCGGTGAGGCCGACGATTTCGCAGCCTTGATCGCCGAGCCGCCACAGCCATTCGAGAAAACCGGCGTAGTCTCGCGCGGATCGCCGCGAAGTCCACACAATCCGCCGGTCCGCGGGCGCGAGGGCATCCACCCAGAACCTCTCGACGCGGCCCACAAGAGCTTCATCAACGTCGTAGCCCAATTCTTCTGCCATCCACGCGATGCGCGCCTTGGGCTCGGCCGGGTCGATCGGACCGATGCTCAGGTCGTCGTCCATCGCCACAATGCAATCGTCGCGTTTCATCGAGCGCAGCGCCTGGCGCAGAGAGCTGCCGGCAGACTCGCCGACGAGGATGTGGACCGTCGAGGCCGGCATCAAGAGCGGAATTTTTGGGCCAGCGTGTCGACCTGCCGGGCAAAGAGCGCGACGTCGGTGCCGACCGCCACGAACACGAAGCCGGCGGCCAGTACCTTGCGGGTCTCGTCCTCGCGCAAGCTCAGGAAACCCGGCGCCTTGCCAGCGCGCTTGATACGCTGGCCGGCCTCGATGATCGCGGATTGCACGTCGGGATGCTGAGTGTTGCCGATATGGCCGAGGTCGGCGGCGAGGTCGGCGGGGCCGATGAAGATGCCGTCGACGCCCTCGACCTTGGCGATGGCCTCGATCTCCGAGACCGCCTTGCGGGTCTCGGCCTGGACCAACACGACGATCTCGTCCTCCGCGTGCTTGGGGTAATCGACCACGCGGGCGTAGTCGTTGGCGCGCGTCACGCCGGCGAAGCCGCGGATGCCCTTCGGCGGATAGCGGGTCGCGGCGACCGCGCGGCGCGCCTCCTCCGCCGACTGCACGAATGGAAAGAGGAAGCTGCGCGCGCCTTGATCGAGGAGCCGCTTCACCATCACGGGCTCGTTCCAGGGCACGCGCACGACCGGCTCCGCCGTGCCGCCGACGCAGGCGCGGAGATTGTGCACGACGTCCGGGAGCTCGTTGGGCGAGTGCTCCATGTCGATGAGGAGCCAATCGAAACCCGCGCCCGCGCAGACTTCGGTCACGTTGGGGCTCGCGAAATTGAGCCAGAAGCCGATCTGCTGCGTGCCCGCGGTGAGCGCGCGCTTGAAGCGGTTGGTGGGCAGCGTCGCGGCCATCAATGGATCTCCGGCTCGGGCACGGGCGCGGTACCCGCAAGGAAATCGAAGTCGCAGCCCAGATGCGCCTGGGCGATGTGCTGGCTGTAAAGCGCGCCGTAGCCGCGGGGATAATACGGCTTGGCCGGCGTCCACTGCGCGCGCCGGCGTTTCAACTCCTCGTCGGCGACCGCGAGGCTGAGGCGGCGGGCGGGCACGTCGAGCTCGATGGTGTCGCCGGTCTTGACCAGCGCCAGCGGTCCGCCCACGAAGGCCTCGGGCGAGATGTGCAGCACGCAGGCGCCGTAGCTGGTGCCGCTCATGCGCGCGTCGGAGATGCGCACCATGTCGCGCACGCCCTGCGCCAGCAGCTTCTTCGGGATCGGCAGCTGGCCCCATTCCGGCATGCCCGGGCCGCCTTGCGGGCCGCCGTTCTGCAGCACGAGCACGGAGTCCGCGCTGACCTCGAGCGCGGGATCGTCGATGCGCGCGCTCATGTCGTTGTAGTCGCGGAACACGACCGCAGGGCCGCGGTGCTTCTGCAGCCGAGCCTCCATCGCCGGCGGCTTGATGACGGCGCCGTCCGGCGCGAGATTGCCTCGGAGCACCGCGAGCCCGCCCGCGCCGGTCAACGCATTGTTCGATGACCGGATTACGTCGTCGTTGTAGACCTCGCCGCGCGCGATGTTGGCGCCGAGGGTCTTGCCGTTGACCGTGCCGCAGTCGGCGTCGAGGCCGGTGCTCAACTGGCGCAGCAGCGCGCGCAGGCCGCCCGCGTAGTAGAAATCCTCCATCAGGTATTTGCCGGCGGGGCGGATGTTGGCGAGCACCGGCGTCCTGCGGGAGATCTCGTCGAAGCGGTCGAGCGAGAGCGGGACGCCTGCCCGGCCCGCCATGGCGGTCAGGTGGATGATCCCGTTGGTCGAGCCGCTCAAGGCCATCAGCGTCGCGATGGCGTTGTCAAAGGCCGCGACGGTCGCGATGTCCCGCGGCTTCAGGTCTTCCCAGACCATCTCGACGATGCGCCGTCCGCTGGCGCTCGCCATGCGCGCGTGCGAGGAATCCGCCGCGGGAATCGAGGAGGCGCCGGGCAAGGTGAACCCAAGCGCCTCGGTGACCGCCGCCATGGTGGAGGCGGTGCCCATGGTCATGCAGGTGCCGAAGGAGCGCGCGATGCCGTCCTCGATGCCGCGCCAGTCCTCCTCGTCGATATTGCCGGCGCGCAGCTCCGCCCAGTATTTCCAGACGTCGCTGCCGCTGCCGAGCGGCTGGTTGTGCCAGTTGCCGCGCAGCATCGGGCCCGCCGGCACGAAAATCGCCGGCAGGTTCATGCTGAGCGCGCCCATGATGAGCGCCGGCACCGTCTTGTCGCAACCGCCCAGCAGCACCACGCCGTCGATCGGGTTCGCGCGCAGCAGCTCCTCCGTCTCCATGGCGAGGAGATTGCGGTAGAGCATGGTCGACGGCTTCATGAAGGGCTCGCCCAGCGAGATCGCCGGCATCTCCACGGGAAAGCCGCCGGCCTGCCAGACACCGCGCTTCACCTCCGCCGCGCGCTCGCGGAAGTGATAATGGCAGGGATTCATCTCGCTCCAGGTGTTGAGGATGGCGATGACGGGCTTGCCCGCGTAATCCTCCGCCGCGAAGCCCATCTGCTTCGTGCGCGAGCGGTGACCGAAGGAGCGCAGATCCTTGGCGCCCATCCAGCGCGCGCTGCGGAGCTGGTCATAGGTTTTGCGGCTGGACTCGGTCATGCCGGCGCGTCCTCCCTGCGAATGGCTCGCGGGAGTGAAGCGGCTCGGCGCCGCCGGTGTCAATGCCGGCCGGTGACGCTACTGGAGATGAGGATGCGGCGGCGCCTCAGGCGTTGCCGCGGGGCTCCATGGTCTCGAGACCGGGCTCGATGGCGGCCGACGCCGCCACTTCGCGCAGCGGCACCCGCACCACGGCGCCGCGGCGATACTCGGGATCGCCGAGTGCGCGGTTCACCGCCATGACGGCGATGGTGATGGTGTTGGGGTCGTGCTGGCCGAGGAAGCGGGTCACCAGCGCGAGCTCCGCGATCAGGCGGTCGCGCACGTCGACGCCACCCTCGCGCATGCGGTCGATCACGCCGTCGAGGCCGCTGTAGAGGCGCCGGCCGGCCGCCTCGATGGTCGAGGTATCCGGGATGTAACGCAATTCGGTCGGCGCCGGCTGCAGCATCTCGGCGATCTCCAGGGACCAGGTCCGCACCGCCTCGAGATAAGCCGAGACGTGTCGCTTGTGATACTGGACGGCGATCGCCGCGATCGCGGTGGCAAGAGCGGAAACGCGCTCCTCGTCGGCGAGCTCCAGCGCCTCGAAATCGCCGGAGACGTCCCGGAGCTGGTCTTCGGTCTCCCGGCCCACGGCGGCGAGCGCGGTGTCGATGGTTTCTGCCAAGGAAGTCATTGCGGATACCCCTGAAAACTCCGGCACTATCGCCCGATTTCCTTAAAAGAATCTTTGCCTTTAACCAGATTTGTCTGTGACCAAGGCCACAGCCTCGCCGATTGTCACAACAGCCCGACCCCAAGGTCGGGGAAATGCGTACGCAGGAGCCTCCCGAAATTATGGATTGGTTAACTGGCCGCGGGCGATGCTAGGTGTATAGGACGCGCTTTGGAGCTCACGCCGATGACCGACACGCCAAACCTGCTCATCGATCGGAACCTGGAAGCGGCGACCATCATTTCCCTGCGCCGGGAGCCCGCTTGCTTCGCGTTTCTGAGCGCCTCCGCCGTCTCGGCACCGCTCCCCATCGACTCCCTGAACCTCGACCTCGCCTCGGTCGACTACTACGGCGGCCGCGCCTCGCTCTGGGCGACGCTTGAGATCCGCTCCAGCGCGACCAACGACGAGCCCACGGCGGTCCTCGGCTTCGACGAAAGCTTCCTCCGGCCCTTCACACGCTCGCTGATCGAGGCCGCGACCACCCGCGCCGCTTTCCGCATGCTGATCCGGCCGGCCAGCGAGGATCGGCCGCGTTGCCGCGTCGTCGAGTACGTCACCGGTCCCGGCGTGCCGCTCCAGGAGCTGCTGATCTCGCCCCAGGACCAGGTCATGTTGATCTCCATGCAGGGCGCCGAGGGCGGCGAGGAAACCCTGTTCCAGCTGCCGCGCAGCGACAGCTTCCTGCGCACCTTCGCCAAGATGGCGCATCAGGCCGACAAGGTCCTCCGCGAGACCCTCGCTGACACCGAGCGCCTCGCCCGCGACCACTCCAAGCAGCCCTCTTAAATCCCCGGTAGCCGCGGCCCCTGCTGGGGGTCGCGGTATGCGACCTTCCCCTTCCCCTCCGCCTCCACCACCGCGCCGGGCGTGAGCTTGGCGGGCTCGATCTTGCCGGGCCCGAGGATGTGGCGCACCTCGACGCCGCGCGCCATCAGGTAGTCCGCCACGATGCGACGGTGGCAGCGCCACCAGGCCGCCTCCGCGCACATGATCGCAACTTTGTGCTCGCCCGCGAGATCGAGCAGCGCCTCGAACCCCACCCGGAACTCGTCTGTTTCCGCATAATCGGAATAGGCCCGGAACGCCGCCTCGCGCCAGAGCGTGTTCCGCGAGGGCACCTTGTCGCCGGCTGCGCTACGCCGGCCGCCCAGCGCCGGCAGATGCCGGTAGCCGATGCCGTCTTTCTGGAGCGTGGGACCCAACGCCTCCGCGTTGAACTGCGGATTGGTGCGCGAGCGCGGAAAGCGCCGGACATCCGCGACGAGGTCGACGGCGCCCTCGCGCAGGAGCTCGACGAGCTCGCCGGTCGTGCGCGTGGAATGTCCGATCGTGTGGACGATCATGGCGGCATCCTGCCGCAGCCGACGGGACCGAAGCCATAGGCAAGTGCCGTCCGCGGTTGCTAGAGTGCGCGTCGATTTCAACGTGCTCGAGGCCAGATATGACGGACATCGCGCTCGAATTCGGCATGCAGTTCTTCCCGGATGTCGGGCCGGAGCTGAAATCGGCGGCGGAGTATTTCGACGAATCCCTGCGGCTCATCGATTTCTGCGATCCCTATGGCTGGGGCCATGTCCGCACGGTCGAGCACTATTTCCATCCCTACGGCGGCTACTCGCCCAATCCCATCGTGTTCCTGACCGCGGCCTCGCAGCGCACGAAGACGGCGCGGCTCATAACCGGCGCGGTGCTGCCGATCTTCAACAGCCCGCTCAAGCTTGCGGGCGAGATCGGCATGCTCGACGCGATCTCCGGCGGCCGGCTCGAGGTGGGCTTCGCCCGCGCCTTCCTGCCCCACGAGTTCGCCCGCTTCGGCGTCAGCGTCAATGAGAGCAAGGCCCGCTTCGCCGAGGGCATGGAGCAGGTGCGCCAGCTCCTGGAACAGGAAAAGGTCGCCTCCGAGGGCACCTTCCACCGGTTTCCGCCGACCACCTCTCTGCCGCGCCCGACCCAGCGGCCGCGTCCGCAATTCTGGATCGCCGCCATCGCCACGCCCGAGAGCTTCGAGAACGCCGGCAAGCTCGGCCACTGGATCATGGCGATCCCCATGGCGGGCGGAAAGATGGCGGAGCTGGTCGGCCGCTACCGCGAGGCTTGGCGCTCGGCCGGGCACAAAGGCCGCGGCCGCGTCATGCTGGCCTTCCACATGCTCTGCCACGAGAGCCCGGAGGAGGCCGCCGCCATCGCGCGCGAGCCTTTGAACCGCTATCTGCGCTCGCTGGTGGACGCCGCCTCGGACTGGACCACCGGCATGTCGTCGGCGGACTACCCTGGCTACGACAAGATCATCGAGGGGCTGAGCCGCGAGACCTTCGAGACCCAGCGGGCCTCGGGCGCCGCCTGGGTCGGCACGCCCGCCGACATCGTGGAGCAGGCCCACGAATATCACCGCAAGGTCGGCGGCTTCGAGAGCGCGTCCTTGCAGGTGAATTTCAACACCGTCAGCTACGAGCACGCGGCGCATTCGGTGCGTCTCTTCAGCGAGAAAGTGATCCCGCGGTTTCCTAGGGCGGAGTAGGTATGCGCCGCACGCGTCCGCGCAAACCCCCCACCCTACCCTCCCCCTCGAGGGGGGAGGGGGAGTAGAACGCCGTGTCTCACATCCCCCTCCCCCCTCGAGGGGGAGGGGGATGTGGGGGGCCACTCCGACACCCACGCCGCACGGCCGCGGTCGTTGCGGCATTCCTCACATCTTTGGTTCTCAGCGCGCCCGCGCTCGCGCGCGAGCAGCTCGTTATCGGCGTGAGCCAATTTCCGCCGACGCTCAATCCCGCCATCGATGCGGTGCTGGCCAAGAGCTACGTGCTGGGCATGGCGCGGCGGCCGATCACGGCCTATGACGCGAGCTGGCACCTCGTCTGCATGCTCTGCGTGACGCTGCCGAGCTTCGAGAACGGGCTCGCCGAGCGCGTCGCTCTCCCGACCGGCAAGGAGGGCGTGCGCCTCACCTACACCTTGCAGCCCAATGCCACCTGGGGCGACGGCGTGCCCGTCAGCACCGAGGACGTGCTCTTCACCTACGAGGTCGGCAAGAACCCAAAGAGCGGCCTCTCGAACTCTGAGCTCTATCGGCGAATTGTCGATCTTCACGCGATCGACGCCAAGACCTTCAGCGTGACCCAGGACCGCATCGACTACGAGTACCAGGCCCTCGGCGATTTCGAGGTGCTGCCCGCGCATATCGAGCGCGAGGCCTTCGCCGATCCCGCCAATTACCGCTTCCGCACCCGCTACGACACCGATCCCACCAATCGCGGCCTTTATTTCGGACCCTATCGCATCACCGAGCTGGTGCCGGGCTCGCGCGTGGTGCTGGAGCGCAACCCGACCTGGTGGGGCCGTCGGCCCGCCTTCGAGCGCGTCGTGGTGTCCGTCGTCGAGAACACCGCGGCGCTCGAGGCGAACCTGCTCGCGGGCTCCATCGACATGATCGCCGGCGAGGTCGGGCAAATCTCGGTCGAACAGGCGCTCGCCTTCGACAGGCGCCACGGCGACCGCTTCGTCGTGCTGACCAAGCCCGGCCTCTTTTACGAGCACGTCGCGCCCAATCTGGACAATCCCCTTCTCGCGGATGTCCGCGTGCGCCAGGCGCTGCTCCAGGGTCTCGACCGCGCCGGCATCAGCCAGGAGATGTACGGCGGCAAGCAGCCGGTCGCGGACACGATCGTCCATCCGCTCGACTGGGTGCACACGGACGACGTCCGCAAATATCCTTATGACCCCGCGGCGGCGCGCGCGCTGCTGGAGGCCGCGGGCTGGCATCCCGGCTCCGACGGGATCCGGCGCAACGACAAGGGCGATCGGCTCTCCCTGGATCTCGCGACCACCTCGGGCAACCGCACGCGCGAGCTCCTGGAGCAGATCATGCAGAGCCAGTGGCGGGCGATCGGCGTCGAGGTGCATCTGCGCAACCAGCCCGCGCGCGTGCTGTTCGGCGAGACGCTGCGCAGGCGCGCGTTCGACCTAGCGCTCTTCGGCTGGGTGAGCGCGCCCGAGAACGTGCCGCGCAGCGAACTCAATTCCGAGGAGATTCCGTCGCCCGAGAACGGCTACCGCGGGCAGAACGACGTGGGCTATCGGAATCCAGAGATGGACAAGCTCATGGACGAGATCGAGGTCACCCTCGACCGCCCGGCGCGCGAGCGGCTCTGGCACCGGCTGCAACAGATCTACGCCGACACCCTACCGGACCTGCCGCTATTCTTCCGTACCGACAGCTCCGTGTTGCCGAAGTGGCTCGCGGGCGTAACGCCGACCGGCCACCTCAACGTCTCGACCCTCTGGATCGAGGACTGGCGCGATACGGACGCGGCCACTCAGTAGAAGGGCGCGGCGAGGCCCTCGGCGGCGAAAGCGCGCTGCACGGCCGGACGCGCCGCCACGGTTTCCAGCAGCCGTCCGATGCGCGGCAGTGTCCGCGCCGGCCGAGAGAAACCTCGGCTCCAGCGCGCCAGCATCAAGAGATAGGGATCGGCGGCGCTGTAGCGGTTGCCGAGGAGAAAGGGGCCTTGCTGCCCGAGGCTCTGCTCGATGGTGTCGAACATGGAGTCCAGATGCTGCTCGGCGTGGCGTTTCACATCCGCCGCACCGGCCTCGCTCGAGGCCCAGCGCTGGGGGTAGAAGTACGTAATCATTTCGGACTGGACGGTGTTGGTGAGATAGACCAACCATTTGTAGAAGTGCGCGCGCTCGGCGCTGCCGAGTTCGGGCGCGAGGCGCGCCTCGGGATGGCGATCCGCGAGATGAAGGCAGATCGCGGCGGTCTCGTAGAGCACGAGGTCGCCGTCCACCAGGGTCGGAATTCGGCCGTGCGGGTTGAGCTTCAGGTATTCCGGCGACCTGTGCTCCTGCCGGTCGCGGTCGAGCAGCACGAGCTCGTATTTCGCGCCGATCTCCTGCAGCACGATATGCGGCACCAGATTGGCGTTTCCGGGATAGTAGTAGAGTTTGTACATGCGGGACCCTCCTCGCGAGATGCTACTGTCTCTCAAGGTTCGAAGCCACATGGGCTGGCTGCCAACGATCCCCCTCACCCACCCCCGGGCTGTGACCCGGAGGTCGCTATCGCTCGCTAAGGCTGCGCAACCCTCTCCCCGTTGGGGCGAGGGCAAACTGGTTGCGGCTCGCTTCCCCCTCTCCCCT
>DATNIT010000298.1:0-4182 GCA_035604335.1 Allostellaceae bacterium
AACGGATCGTCGGAATAGACCAGCGCCACCTTGGCGTGCGGATCCTTGGACGCCAGCGCCTCGACCGCACCGGTGAGGTAGTGGTCGGCCGACGTGATCGCCTGGAACAGGTACTTGTTGCCGAGCTCGTAGGTCTTGGGCTCGGCGCCTCCGGTGACCAGCATGAGCTTGCCATATTGTTCGCTGATCACCGCGGCGGTCGCCGTCAGCCCCGAGGAATAGGGGCTGAAGAGGAATTGCGCGTGGTCCTGGACGATGAGGCGGGTATAGAGCTGCTGGACGCGGCCGCCCTGGGACTGGTCGTCATAGGTGACGAAGCGCACCTTGTAGTGCTTGTCGCCCGCCTTGATCCCGCCGGCGTCGTTGACCTCGTCGCGCCACATCTCGGCGCCGCGTTGCAGGGCAAGCGAATCGACATTGAGGGCGCCGGTTTGCGACATCGTCATGCCGATGGTGAGCGTGTCCTCGTCGGCGGCCAAGGCTGGCGCCGCGGCGATGATCGCGGCCGCCGCAATCAGGCAAAGCGTTTTCATTCCTTCCCTCCCTGTCTCTGGCGGCGCGCCGCTATGCGCCCGGCGCTGCCCCGTACCTCGCCAAGTATAGCATTCCACGGGCATCGCAAGGCAAACGCCCTGTTTTCATACGCCCTTGCCCCCGGCCCCGGAACGGCGCACCCTCGACCCAAGGAGGCAGGCCGGCCGGCCTGGGATCGACGGGTCAGAAGACCGAAATGATCGAGTATGATTGAACCCAGGCGGCCGGGGACGCAGCACGGGACGGACGCGACCATGACGACGATGACCGGGACGAGGACGGCACCCTTCCGCTACGCTCGCTTTGCCGCGCCGCTCGGCGCCGAGATTCGCGATCTCGACCTGTCGTGTCCGCTCGACGATGCGACCTTCGCCGCAATCCGCCAGGCCTTTCTCGACAGCGACGGGGTTCTGGTGTTTCGCCGCCGGCACCTGACGCCGGAACAGCACATCGCCTTCAGCCGGCGCTTCGGCCCGCTGCAAATCCATGTCTTGCGGCAGTTCCTCATGCCGGACCATCCCGAGATCCTGCTGGTCTCCAACGTGATCGAGGACGGCAAGCCGATCGGGCTCGGCGATGCCGGGCGCTACTGGCATTCCGACCTGTCCTATGTCGCCGAGCCCAGCCTCGGCTCCCTGCTGCACGCCCAGGAACTGCCGGCCGAAGGCGGCGATACCTCCTTCGCCAGCATGTATGCGGCCTACGAGGCGCTACCGCCCGAGATCAAGCGGCGCCTCGCGGACAAGCGCGCGATTCATTCCTACCGCAAGACCTACGACCTCATCCAAGGCTCGGCCTGGCGCCCGCCGCTGAGCGAGACGCAGAAAGAGGAAGTGCAGGAAGTGTCGCATCCGGTCGTGCGCACGCATTCCGAGACCGGGCGCAAGGCGTTGTTCGTCAACGAGGGCTTCACCTCGCGGATTCTCGACCTGCCCGAGAGCGAAAGCCGCGAGCTGCTGGAGTATCTGTTCCGGCACAGCACCGAGCCGCGCTTCATCTATCGGCACCGCTGGGAGGACCACGATTTGGTGTTCTGGGACAATCGCTGCGTCATCCACTTGGCGCATGGTTGCCCACCCGAGCTGCGCCGGCACATGCACCGCACCACCGTCCAAGGCGACGTGCCGCGGTGATCGGGCGCGTCGCACAATCGCAAGGGGCGGACCGAGGAGACGGCTCATGCCTTACGACACCATCAGCGTGACCCCGCTCAGCCCTTGCATCGGGGCGGAGATCGGCGACATCGACCTGACCAGGCCGCTCAGCAACCGCGAAGTCCAGGAGGTCCATGACGCGCTGCTGGAGTATCAGGTCATCTTCTTCCGCGACCAGCCGATCGATCTGGACGCGCACCGGGATTTCGCCCGCCATTTCGGCGAGCTGCACGTCCATGTCGGCGGCGACGGAACCGCGTCGCAGATCATCGACGGACATCCTGAGGTCAGGCGTCAGCATTTCGACGAGAACTCGAAGCGCGTCTCCGGCGAGGTCTGGCACACCGACCAGTCCTGCGCCGCCATTCCGCCGATGGCCAGCATCCTGCACCAGCGTATCGTGCCGCCCAAGGGCGGCGGCGATACGCTCTTCGCCAGCATGTACGCAGCGTATGAGGAGCTGTCGCCGCGGTTGCAGAAATTCCTCGAAGGGCTGACCGCGACTCATGACGGCGCGCTCGCCTTCGACAAGGGCGCGACCACGAAATATCCGACCGCAATCCATCCGGTCATCGCCCGGCATCCCGAGACCGGGCGCAAGCTGATCTACGTCAACCGCGGCTTCACCGACCACATCAACGAGCTGCCGCATGAGGAGAGCGCCGCAATTCTCGAGTTCCTTTACAATCATTGCGCCCAGCCGCACTGGCAGGTGCGTTTCCGCTGGACCAAGGATTCGATCGCCTTCTGGGACAACCGCTGCACGCAGCATCTGGCGATCTGGGACTATTGGCCGAACGTCCGATCGGGATACCGCATCCAGGTCAAGGGAACCGCGCCGCCGCTGGCCGCCTGAGCGGCCCGGGCCAATTCCTGACCGGTCGCATCGCGGCGCGTGTCAGAGCGCTGCGCGCGCTTCCGTTCGCTCGAGCCGCGCCTCTTCGGCCTCGGCGATGAGGAGGTTGCGGTAGACCCGGTCGAGCAGGCGCTCGAGCTGATTGCGCTCCTTCGCGGTGAGGTCGTGCGCCAGCGCCTCGTCGAGGCCGAGGAAGGCGGGGGTGAGCGCCTTGGCAAGTCGGCGTCCGGCTGGGGTGAGCCGCACGGTCACGGCGCGGTTGTCGCTGTCCACCCGATCGCGTGCGATCCATCCCTTGCGCGCCAGCCGCCGCAGGATGTGCGAGAGCGCCGAGGGATCGAGGCTGGTGCGCGTCGCCAGTTCCGAGAAGCGCTGACCGTCGTCATGCAGCAGCCACAGCAAAACCCGGACGCCCTGGACGCGCAGCCCGTGCCGGCGGATCGTGCGGTTGGCCCGGTCCTCGAGCGCGGCGGCGATGCGGTTGAAACGGAAGCCGAAGCGGTAGGGAAGATCGCTCATGCCGCGAGGCTAACCGCGTCAATTGACAACGTCAATTGATGAGGGAATCATGCACGCAAGACCGCGCCGCGCCATCGTGCCGAGCCAGGGGTTGCGCCATGGGAGGACTCTTCGCCACGCACGTCCGGCTGTTCGACGGGCTCGTCTATGAGCGCGACGCCTATGGCAAGCGGCCGGGTTGCGATCCCGAACTCATCAGCCACGGCCTCGAGCCCATCACCGAGATCGAGGCGCGCGGCATGGCGAAGCTCGGCGATGTCGATGCCGAGCTGCTGACGCACAAGCTCACCACCATCATCGAGGAAGCCCGCGACGTCTACATGGCGCTCTCGATCAGCGAGGCGATCATGGTGGGCGACATGAATTGCGGCATCTTCACCGCCTCGGGGGATCCGGCGGCGGTGGCGACCGGCATCTACTTCCACACCATGCTCAACAACGCCCAGCTCAAATACGCCAACAAATATTACCGCCACGACCCCTCTGTCGGACTGGTCGACGGCGACATCTTCTTCTTCAACGACGAATTGGGCGGCGGCGTCCACACCTACGACATGTTCACGGCCATGCCGGTGTTCTGGCAGGGCGAGCTGGTGGCTTGGGTGACCTGCGGCGGCCACCAGGGCGACACCGGCTCGCCGGTGCCGGGCGGCTTCAACGCCAAGGCCAAGAGCCGCTACGAAGAGGGCCTGCACGTGCCGATGATGCGCATCGGCCGCAACTTCCTGCTGCATCAGGACGTGCTCGACATGTTGGCGGGCTCGGTGCGCACGCCTTTCGTCTTCATCTCCGATCTGCGCTCGCGCCTCGCCACCATGGTGCAGATGCACAAACGCCTCATCCGCGAGATCGAGCGGCGCGGCATCGAGAGCGTCGTCGGCGGCATGCGCCTGATGCTCGTGCGCAGCGAGGAAGCGGCCCGCGCCCGCATCCGCCAGCTCAATGACGGGGTCTTCCGCGCCGTCATGTTCAACGACGACGAGATCGGCGGCGGCTTGAGCCTCACCCGCGTCCCGATCACGCTCATCAAGGAGGGCGACGAGCTTACCGTTCTCGTCCAAGGCGCCTCGCCCGAGAACGGCATCAACCCCATGCATTCGACCTGGCACCTGACGCGGG
>DATNIT010000299.1:0-17783 GCA_035604335.1 Allostellaceae bacterium
TCATGATGGTGAAGAGCAAGGGCCGCGACATCGCGATCCTCCGCACGATGGGGGCGAGCCGCGCCATGGTGTTGCGCATTTTCGTGCTCTCGGGGGCCAGCATCGGATTCCTCGGCACCCTCGCCGGTTTCGTCATCGGCGTTGAATTTGCCCATCACATCGAGGCGATCCGCGGCTTTCTGCAAGGTATCTTCCACGTCGATCTCTTCAACCCGGAGCAATATTTCCTTGCGCAAATTCCGGCGCGGATCTATGCATCCGACGTCATTTCGGTCGTGACGATGGCCTTCGCACTTTCGTTGCTGGCCACGATCTACCCGGCTTGGCGCGCCTCGCGTCTCGATCCCGTGGAGGCGCTCCGCTATGCGTGAGGACGCGTGCCCATAATCTTCGGCAGCTTCGAGCGCATGGTGGCGTTCCGTTATCTGCGCGCGCGCCGCCAAGAAGGCTTCGTCTCCGTGATCGCCGTCTTCTCGCTGCTGGGTATCGGCCTCGGCGTCGCGACGTTGATCGTGGTGATGGCGGTGATGAACGGCTTTCGCCTCGAATTCGTCTCCAACATCATCGGCGTCGACGGGCATTTGACGGTCCATGGGCCGGCTGGCGCCGTCCTCACCGGCATCGACGACCTCGACGCGAAGATCCGGCAAATTCCCGGCGTGGTCGCCGTGCGTCCGTTGGTGGAAGGACAGGTGTTTGCCCAGACGCCGCGGGGCTCGATGGGCGTTTCGGTGCGGGGTTTGCGTGCCGAGGACATCGCGAGCCAGCCGCTGCTCGCCAACGGTATCGCCAGGCAGGCGCTCGATCAGTTCTCCGACGACAACGTCATTCTGGGCTGGCGCCTGCTGCAGAGCCTCGGGCTGCGGGTCGGCGAGGACGTGACGATCATATCGCCGAACGGCAACGTCACCGCCTTCGGCAACGTGCCGCGCATCAAGAGCTATCGCGTCGTCGGCGTGTTCAACGTGAACATGGCGCAATACGACGGCAATCTGGTGCTGATGCCCCTCGGCGCGGCGCAGCTCTTTTTCCGAACCGGCCAAGGCGTGTCGGCGCTCGAGGTGTTCTCGCGTGACCCCGATCATCTCGATGCGCAGCGCGCGGCGATTGCGACGATCATGGGTCCGGGCGCGCGCATCTATGATTGGCGGCAGAACAATGCGACGTTCGTGAACGCGATAACCATCGAGCGCAACGTCATGTTCCTGATCCTGACCCTGATCATCCTGGTGGCGGCTCTCAACATCGTTTCCGGCATGATCATGTTGGTGCAGGACAAAGGTGGCGACATCGCGATCCTCCGCACCATGGGAGCGACCAGCGGCATGGTGCTGCGCATTTTCATGCTCTCCGGCGCCAGCATCGGCTTCGTCGGCGCGCTCGCGGGGCTCATCATCGGCGTCGAGTTCGCGACTCACATCGGGGCGATTCGCGACTTCCTCGAAAGCGATCTGCACCTGGATATCCTCGCGTCCGAGCTCGATTTCTTCACGCGCATTCCCGCCCAGGTCTACGTTTCCGACGTCGTGAGCGTGGTCGCCATGGCCTTTGGGCTCTCGTTCCTGGCGACGCTCTATCCGGCGTGGCGGGCGGCCCGGCTCGATCCCGTCGAAGCGCTCCGCTATGAGTGAGCCCGCGCTCGAGCTCGAGGGCGTCGTCCGCACCTTCCGGCAGGCGGGCGAGAGCCTGGAGGTGCTGCGCGGGATCTCGCTCCGTCTCGCCAAGGGCGAGACCGTGGCGCTGGTGGGGCCTTCGGGCGCCGGCAAATCCACCCTGCTGCATGTGGCGGGCCTGTTGGAGCGGCCGGACAAAGGCGCGGTGCGCATCGAAGGCCGCGACTGCGGCCGGATGTCCGACGTCGAGCGCACCGAGGTCCGCCGCGCGAAGCTGGGCTTCGTCTACCAGTTCCATCACCTGCTGCCGGAGTTCTCCGCCTTGGAGAACGTGATGGTGCCGCAGATGATCGCGGGCGTCGGGCGGAGCGCCGCGCGCGCGCGCGCGAGCGAGCTCCTTGGGTTGGTCGGCCTCGTTCCGCGCGCGAGCCATCGCCCCGCGCGCCTCTCCGGCGGCGAGCAGCAGCGGGTGGCGATCGTGCGCGCCCTCGCCAACGGCCCGAGCGTGCTGCTCGGCGACGAGCCCACCGGCAATCTCGATCATCACACCGCGGAGGAGGTGATGGGCGTCCTCATCGGGCTCGTGCACCAGACCGGCCTCGCCGCCCTCATCGCCACCCACAACCTCGACCTCGCCCGCCGCCTCGACCGCGTGCTGGCGCTGGAGGACGGCGTGGTGGTGGAGCGGAAGGTCTAGGATCCGCCATGCTCATGAGAGCAATTGCGTTCGCCGGCGCTTCCCTTTCCATCGCGATTGCGGGTGCCTGGGCGCAGAACGCCACGCCGCCCGCACCCGTCTTCGTCGAGACCTTCGCCTACGATCCCGCGATGCTCTCGCAAATCGAGGCAAAGTGGCTGATCTCCGGCCTGCTCGCCCCAGAGCTGCGGGCGGTGCGTGTGGGCGTGGCGGCGGATCCGATCGGACACACGGTCGGCCGCATCACGGTCCAGGAGGGCGATGCGCTTGATGGCGCGAGCGAGGCCATCAAGGAGGCGAAGCGCTACGTCTGCGACGCCGAGGGTTCGCGCGCGGCGGAGATGGAGGTGGAGCCGGGCGGCGTGACGCCCAGCGAACGGGCGGAGATCCAGGTCAAATCCGATCGCAAGACCGGCGCCGGCGAGGTCGTCAAATTCGGCGAGACCGTCTGGTACCGCTTCGCCTTCAAGGTCTCGAACGACTGGCCACGCGACGTGCCCATCGCGGGACGAGAGCCCTGCCGGACGGTAATCCATCAAATCAAGCAAGACGCGTTCATGAACGGAGCCTCCTGCGGCGCGAGCCCGTTCTTCAAGGTGGAGGCGCGGCCGCTCGGCGATACCGTGCGTTTCTTCGCGCAGATCGCCGCGGGCGACGCCTGCTCGACGCCCGCCCGGGTCAAGCGCACGCTGATCTGCGTGACCGACGACGTCCCTCGAGAGACCTGGACCACCGTGAACGTGCGCCTGCTCCCCGCGCACGACGCGAGCGGCCGTGTCGACATCTGGCTGAACGGCCGCGCCTGCGGCTCCTACAGCGGCCCCATGGGCGATCCCGAGCACGGCGCGCGCCGCAATGGCGTGCCCTTCATCAATGCCCAGCCGCGCTTCGGCATCTACCGCGACTGGCGCGCCGAGACGCAGACCATCTACTTCGACAAGATCATGTTCTGGAACAAGGACCCCGCCGGCCATCCGGATTGGGGCGTGAGCGCGCCCGCGCCGTGAGCGATTGAGAGGGGCTTACCACGCCCCCGTATTCTTCATGGACGCCCAGGGCTCGGCGATCGGCTTGGCTTGGCCCTTCTGGAGGAGCTCGATCGAGATGTTGTCGGGGCTGCGCACGAAGGCCATGCGGCCGTCGCGGGGCGGGCGGTTGATGGTGACGCCCGCCTTCATCAGCTTGTCGCAGGTCGCGTAGATATCGTCGACCTCGTAGGCGAGGTGGCCGAAATTGCGGCCGCCGGTGTAGGCCTCTTTGTCCCAGTTGTAGGTCAGCTCGACCACCGGCGCTTTCTCGCTGCGCGCCCGCCCGACGTCGTCGGTGGCGGCGAGGAACACGAGGGTGTAGCGGCCCTTCTCGTTCTCCGACCGGCTGACCTGGACCATGCCCAGCTTGTTGCAGAAGAAATCGAGCGACCGCTCGAGATCGGTCACCCGGACCATCGTGTGCAGATATGTCATGCCCATGCGTGGGTTCCTTTGCGACGTGGTGGCCCCGTTGAGAGATATGTTGCACCACCGGTCGCCGACGAGCGCAAGGACCAAGGAGGAGAGAATGCCGGAGAAGTTGGGCCACTCCACCGGGAGCCGAGTCGGGGAACCGTCCGCTTACCGTGTAGAGCCGGGGCTTGACGCGGCGCTCCCGCCACCCCATATCGACCGCAAAATGCGGTCATGTGTCCTGTCGGATGGAGAGCGTGCGCCAGCGGAAAATGAATTTTGCGAAACGAACCCAATTTAATGAGCAATTCCAGTGATCCTCGTTTCGGGAGAGCCAATTATCCACAGGGCAAAGCCAAATTCCCGACGCCAGATGCGGCCGCCAAGGCCGATTGGGCAGCGAAGGCTCGCGCCAGGCACGTCCGGGCCTATAGGATGACCGGCTGATGCCCCACGCCGACTTCATCCATCTGCGCGTCCACTCCGCCTATTCGCTCTCGACGGGCGCGATCAAGACCAAGGAGCTGGTGAAGCTCTGTGAGCGCCACCGCATGCCGGCGGTCGCGGTGACGGATACCGGCAATCTTTTCGGCGCGCTGGAGTTTGCGACGGCAGCCGCGGAGGCGGGGATCCAGCCGATCATCGGCTGCGAGCTGCCGATCCGGCGCGCCGGGACGGAGGACTCGACGGCGCGGCTCGGCCGGATCGGCCCCGCGGCGGCGCCCGATACGCTGGTGCTCCTGGTCCAGGACCGCGCCGGTTACGCCAACCTCTCCAAGCTCGTGAGCAAGGCCTTCCTCGAGAGCGATGCGGGAGAAGCGCCGCAAATCGATCTCGCGGCGCTCGATGGCATGAGCGGCGGCCTGATCGCGCCCACCGGCGGGCCGTCGGGCGCCGTTGGGCGCCTGCTCTCGGAAGGGCAGGGCGAGGCTGCGGAAGCGCTGTTGCTGCGCCTTGAGGCGCTGTTCCCCGGCCGGCTCTACGTCGAGCTGATGCGGCATGGCCTCCCGGCGGAGGACCGCATCGAGGCCGCGCTCGTCGATCTCGCCTACAAGCACAACCTGCCGCTGGTCGCGACCAACGACGCCTATTTCGCCGATGCGGAGTTCTATCCGGCCCATGACGTGCTGCTGGCGATCGCCGAGGGCACAGTGATGAGCGATCCCGGCCGGCGGCGGCTGACGCCGGAGCATCATTTCAAGTCGGCGGCGGAGATGCGCATCCTGTTCGCGGACCTGCCGGAGGCCTGCGACAACACGCTGGTGATCGCGCGGCGCTGCGCCTTCATGCCGGAGGCGCAGAAGCCGATCCTGCCGGCGTTCCCGACCCGGAGCGGGCTGAGCGAGGCCGACGAGCTCCGTGCCATGGCGGCGGAAGGATTGGAGAAGCGCCTGGAGGCGCAGCTCTTCAAATCCGAGATGAGCGCCGCGGAGCGCGCCGTCGCCGCGAAGCCCTACCGCGACCGACTCGCCTACGAGCTCGGCGTCATCGTCAAGATGGGCTTTGCCGGATATTTCCTCATCGTCGCCGATTTCATCCAGTGGGCGAAGCGCCAAGGCATTCCTGTCGGTCCCGGCCGCGGCTCGGGCGCGGGCTCCGTGGTGGCGTGGTCGCTCACCATCACCGACCTCGATCCGCTCCGCTTCGGGCTGCTGTTCGAGCGCTTCCTCAATCCCGAGCGCATCTCGATGCCGGACTTCGACATCGACTTCTGCCAGGACCGGCGCGACGAGGTGATCCGCTACGTCCAGGAGAAATACGGCAGCGACCGCGTGGCGCAGATCATCACCTTCGGCAAGCTGCAGGCACGGGCGGTGCTCCGCGACGTCGGCCGCGTGCTCGAGATGCCCTACGGCCAAGTCGACCGCATCTGCAAGCTGGTGCCCAACAACCCCGCGAACCCTATTCCGCTCGGCAAGGCGATCGAGGGCGAGCCGCAGCTGCAGGCGATGCGCGACGGCGACGAGGCGGTGAAGCGTCTGATGGAGATCGCGCTCAAGCTCGAGGGTCTCTACCGCAATGCCTCGACCCACGCGGCGGGCGTCGTGATCGGCGACCGGCCGCTCGACGAGCTGGTGCCGCTCTATCGCGATCCCCGGTCCAGCATGCCGGCGACCCAATTCAATCTGAAATACGTGGGGCTGGCGGGCCTCGTGAAGTTCGACTTCCTCGGCCTCAAGACGCTGACGGTGCTCGAGCGCGCGGTCGAGCTGCTGAAATCGCGCGGCGTCGAGCTCGACCTCGCTCATCTCCCGCTCGACGACGCCAAGACGTACGAGATGCTCGGCCATGGCGACACCGTCGGCGTGTTCCAGCTGGAAGGTCAGGGCATGCGCGACATGCTGCGCAAGCTCAAGCCCGACCGTTTCGAGGACATCATCGCGGTGGTGGCGCTCTATCGACCGGGGCCGATGGAGAACATACCGCGCTACATCTCGGTGAAGCACGGCGAGGAGCAGCCGAACTATCCGCATCCCGCGCTCGAGCCGCTCCTGCGCGAGACCCACGGCATCATGATCTACCAGGAGCAGGTGATGCAGATCGCGCAGTCGCTGGCGGGCTATTCGCTCGGCAGCGCCGATCTGCTGCGCAGCGCCATGGGCAAGAAGATCCAGGCGGAGATGGACGCGCAGCGCGGCGTCTTCGTGCGCGGCGCCACCGAGCGGAACGTCGCGCCCGCGACTGCCGAGCACATCTTCGACCAGATGGCGAAGTTCGGCGGCTACGGCTTCAACAAATCGCATGCCGCGGCCTACGCGGTCGTCGCCTATCAGACCGCTTACCTCAAGGCGAACCACCCCGTCGAGTTCCTGGCGGCCCTGATGACGCTGGACCTCGGCAATACCGACAAGCTCAATACCTTCCGCCAGGAATGCGAGCGGGTCGGCATCAAGCTGCTGCCGCCCGACATCAACCGCAGCGGTGCGGACTTCACCGTCGAGGATACCGCCGAAGGCGCCGCGATCCGCTACGCGCTGGCGGCGGTGAAAGGCGTGGGCGCGCAGGCCATGCGCTCGGTTGTGGCGGAGCGCGCAGCGAACGGTCCCTTCAAGGACCTGTTCGACTTCGCGCGCCGGCTCGACCTCAAGAGCTTCAACAAGCGGCAGTTCGAGAGCTTGGCCAAGGCCGGCGCCTTCGATCGCCTCAACGCCAATCGCGCGCAGACTCTCGCCGCGGCCGAGTTGCTGCTGCGGCACGCGGGCTCGGTGGCGGCGGATCGGGAGAGCCGGCAGGTGAGTCTGTTCGGCGACATTCCGGAGACGGCGTCGCGTGCGGCGCTGCCGCAGCAGGCCGACTGGTTGCCGATGGAGCGGCTGCAGCAGGAATTCGAGGCGATCGGCTTCTATCTCTCGAGCCATCCGCTCGACGCCTACGGCCGCAGCCTCGAGCGGGTGGGCGTGGTGCGTTCCGCGGATCTGCCGGCGCGGCTCGCCATGGGCGGCGCGCCGCGCTTCAAGCTCGCGGGCATCGTGGTCGGCAAGAAGGAGCGCACCTCCGCGCGCGGCAATCGCTTCGCCTTCCTGCAGATGTCCGACGCCAGCGGGTTTTTCGAGGTGACCGTCTTCTCCGAGGTGCTGGCACAATCGCGGAGCCTGCTGGAAGCAGGCCAGCCGCTCCTAGTCACCGCCGACGCCCGCGCGGAGGAGGAAAGCGTGCGCCTCACCGCGCAGCGCATCGAGGCCCTCGACGGCGTGGTCGCG
The DNA here is from genome assembly GCA_035604335.1 of Allostellaceae bacterium. Classification (GTDB taxonomy): domain Bacteria; phylum Pseudomonadota; class Alphaproteobacteria; order ATCC43930; family CGMCC-115725; genus DASZHJ01. The sequence continues at coordinate 7,454 of DATNIT010000299.1, forward strand.
CAAGCCGCGGCGGGGCTCAAGGTCTTCGTGAGCGGGCGCGACGCCGTACCGCCGCTGAAAGGACTGATCTCCCGGGAGTCCGGCGGCAAGGGGCGCGTCACCGTGGTGGTGCCGTTACCGCCCGCGCGCGAGGTCGAGATCACGCTGCCCGGTGGCTTCCGCATCAGCCCGCGCGTGCGTGCAGCGGTCAAATCGCTGCCGGGTATTCTCGAGGTGATGGACATTTAGCGCCCTCGCTCGTTCGAGGTTGCGGGGTCCCGGCGCCGACGGCTAGCATCCGCGCGCCGCGCCGGAACGCGCTTCAATAGGAGGAACGCCATGCTCAAGATCTGGGGCCGGACCACGTCCTCGAACGTCCAGAAGGTGCTGTGGGCGTGCGCGGAGATGAACATCCCCTTCGAGCGGATCGACGCCGGCTTGCAGTTTGGCCGCAACCGGGATCCCGACTATCTCGCCCTCAATCCCAACGGTCTCGTGCCGACCGTCGAGGACGGCAAGCTCGTCATCTGGGAGTCCAACACGATCCTGCGCTATCTCGCGGCGACCCGCGGCGGCGAGCGGCTGCATCCGAAAGATCCCGCGGAGCGCAGCCATGTCGAGCGCTGGATGGATTGGCAGCTCTCGGTGCTAGGACCGCCCATGGGAACGCTGCTCCTGGGCTATTACCGGACGCCACCGGAGCGGCGCGATGCCGCCGCGCTCGATACGGCGCATACCCGCTCGGTGGCGGCCTGGCGCATCCTCGAGGATCAGCTCAAGGGCGGCAAACCCTATGTCGCCGGCAAAGACCTCACGCTCGCCGACATCAGCCTCGGCATGTTCGTGCACCGCTGGTACAGCTATCCGGTGGAGCGGCCGGCGATGCCGCACCTGAGGGCGTGGTACGACCGCTTGGCGACGCGGCCCGCCTACAAGACTCACATCATGATGCCCGTGAGCTAGGGCGCGGCGGTCCAGGCCTTGTAGTCGTCGGCGGAGACGCTCGACAATTTTTTGACGAAAGCGGCGACCTGCCAGATCGTTTGGTCGTCGGTACCGGTTGCGCCGAAGCTCGGCATGCCCGTCATGTTGATGCCGTTCTTGATCGCCCAGAAGATCTGCGCGGGCTCGAGGTCCTTCCCGACCTTGCTGAGATCGGGCGGATCGGGGTGGAGGCCTTCGGAAAACTTGGCCCATTTGACGCCGGGCGCGCCGTGGCAACTGACGCAGCCGAGCGCACCGAACGCGCGCGCTCCCGCCTTCACCACCTCGGGGTCGCCGAGCTGAAGGCTCGGCCGGTCCGTCGCGTGGCGCTCGATCGAGGCCGTGCGCACGCGCACCAGCGCCCACTTCACGACGCCGAGATCGGGCTCGGCCGCGGCGACGTTGTAAAAGCCCCCGAAGAAGAAGATCCCGGCACCGATCGCGCCGAGGATCGCGAGGACACCGATAAAGGCCAGGAATTTCATGGGCGCTTCCTCCTGGGCGAGATCGTACCCATCGGGGAGACCGTGGCAAGCCGCGCCTTTTCATCGGGCATGGAATAAGGCCGAGCCGGCCGGAGTCCAACCGGTGTCACAGGCCGTATAGGTCCGCTTTCATAAAGTTATCGTGATCCATGATCCTGGGATCGAGCCGGTATCATCGCGCCCTCGTTCACGAACCGAAAAAAGGGAAACCAAAATGCATCAGTACGCACGGTGGAGCGCTGCGGGTATCGCGCTGGTCACCATGATCAGCGTCGGCGCCGCGGTCAGCCTGGCACAGGACAAGGAGGCTGTCGTCGCGATGCGCCAAGCCACGATGAAGCTGGAGGGTCCGGATCTCAGGGCTATTTCCGACTATGCCGCCGACAAGGGCACTGACCAGGCCACCGCGATCGCCAAGGCGCAGGAGCTGCTCGCGCTCAGCGACAAGCTCATGGGGTTGTGGCCGGCCGGCACCAGCTCCAAGGACCTGCCGGGCAAGAGCAACGCCAAGCCGGAAATCTGGGAGCAGATGGACAAGTTCAAGGCGCTCTACGCGGGCCAAAAGGAAGGCGAGCAGAAGTTGCTCGAGGCCATTCAGAAGGGCGACAAGGCCGCGGTGCAGGCGGCCGTGGCCACGATCGGCAAGGGCAGCTGCAGCACTTGCCACGGCACCTATCGGGAGAAAGTGTAGGAACACGTGGAGAGGACGGTGGGCGCACGGCATCTCGGGCTGCTCGCCGCCCTCTTTTTGATGGCGATGGTCCCGTCGGCGCACGCCGCCGACGATGAGGCGGTGAAACGCGGCGCCTATCTCTTCGCGGCCGCGGACTGCGCGGGCTGCCACACCGACGTGAAGAACAACGGCAAGCCGCTCGCGGGCGGCCGCGCTCTCGCGACGCCGTTCGGGACCTTCTACGGGCCCAACATCACGCCGGATCCGCAATACGGCATCGGCGATTGGACCGAGGCCGAATTCCACCGCGCGCTGCGCGAAGGCATCGCGCCCGGGCGGACTCATCTCTTTCCGGTGTTTCCGTTTCCATCCTTCACGGGCCTCACCGATGCGGACATCGCAGATCTCTACGCCTACCTCAGGACCCAGCAGCCGGTGGGCGAACCAAACAAGCCGCATGAGGTGACGGCGCCCTTCGGCTTCCGGTTCGGCTTGGTGTTCTGGCGGCTGCTGTACTTCGACGAAGGTCCGTGGCAGCCCGATCCCAGCCACGATGCGGTCTGGAACCGCGGCAGTTATCTCGCGAATGCCGTCGCTCATTGCGGCGAGTGCCACACGCCCCGGAATTTCATGGGCGCGATGAAGACCAGCCGGGCCTACTCCGGCAATCCGCAGGGTCCCGATGGGCAGCGGGCGCCCAACATCACGCCGGATCCGGAGAAGGGCATCGGCAAATGGAGCCTCGAGGACATCGAGACCGTGCTGAAGACCGGGCAGTTGCCGTATTTCGATTACGTCGGCTCGGGCATGGCGGAGGTCGTGAAGGGAACCAGCCAGCTCACCGACGAGGATCGGCACGCCATCGCGGTCTATCTGAAGTCGCTGAGGCCGGTGCCGGGCTCGTAGCCAGGGAGCCAGAGCCTCCACTATGATGCCGCGCTCTATTTTCTTCGAGGGAGAGCGGCCATGGATTTCGGCATCAGGGGCAAGACGGCCTTGGTTTGCGCGGCTAGCAAGGGGCTCGGCAAGGGCTGCGCCATGGCGCTCGCGGCGGAGGGTGCCAATCTCGTCATTCTCGCCCGCGGCAAGCCTGCGCTTGAGGCCACCGCGGACGAAATCCGGCGCAAGACCGGCGTCACGGTGACGGCGCTCGCGGCCGACATAACGACCCCCGAGGGCAAGACGCTCGCGCTCAAGGCCTGTCCCAATCCCGACATCCTCGTGAACAACGCCGGCGGCCCGCCGCCCGGAGACTTCCGCGAATGGAACCGCGATATCTGGATCAAGGCGCTCGACGCCAACATGCTGACGCCCATCGAGCTCATCCGGCAGACCGTCGACGGCATGATCCAGCGCCGCTTCGGCCGGATCGTGAACATCACCTCGAGCGCGGTAAAAGCGCCGCTCGATATTCTCGGCCTCTCCAACGGCGCGCGCTCGGGCTTGACGGGCTTCATCGCCGGCCTCTCGCGCAAGACCATCAAATTCAACGTCACCATCAACAACCTGCTGCCGGGCGCGATCGAGACCGACCGCCTCGCCGCGAATTTCGAGGCCACCGCCAAGAACCGGAATATCTCGGTGGATCAGGCGCGCTCCGAACGCGTCGCCAGCATCCCCGCCGGCCGCTTCGGCACCATCGACGACTTCGGCGCCATGTGCGCCTTCCTCTGCAGCCAACAGGCGAGCTACATCACCGGCCAGAATTGGCTGTGCGACGGCGGGCTGTATCCGGGAACTTATTGAGGCGCTTCCGGTGCAGGCGGACCAGCCGCCGAAGCTGCCCGCGGAAAACGGGCGAAACCGAGGGCAACCGGCACGAGCGAGTGCTGCCGATGCGCTCGCGTCCCTAGGCTCCGGCCGGGAAACGGGCCTAACCAGCGAAGAGGCGGCCGCACGGCTTCTGCGAGACGGTCCGAACGACATTGCCGAGCAAAAATCACATCCGGCACTTGCCCTCGCGCGCAAATTCTGGGGCCTGTCGGCATGGATGATCGAGCTGATTGCCGTGCTGTCCTTCTTGTTGGACAAGGTCGCCGATTTCGTTATCGCACTGGCGCTTCTGGTCGCGAACGCGGCGCTCAGTTTCCTTCAGGAGCAACGTGCCTCGACCGCAGTGGCCGCGCTGCGCGGTCGCTTGCAGGTGACAGCGCGGGTGCTGCGCGACCGCACGTGGAGGGTCATACCCGCGCCCGGACTCGTCAGCGGTGACGTGATCAGAGTGCGCTCCGGGGATTTCGTTCCCGCCGATGCGCAGATCGTCGATGGAACCCTGCGGGCAGATCAGGCGGCGCTGACAGGCGAATCGCGAGAGATCGAGAAGGTGGTCGACGATTTGCTCTACGCTGGATCGGTCGTGAAGCAGGGCGAAGCGACCGCCGTCGCGGTCGCGACGGGAGTCCGGACATATTTCGGGCGCACCACTCAACTGGTCGAAGCAGCGCACCCGAAACTCCATGTCGAGGAAGTCGTTACCCGGGTGGTCCGATGGCTGTTCACGATCGTGGGCGTGCAGGTGGCGATCGCAGTCGCTGTGGCGCTGACCAAGGGAACCTCGCTTGTCGAGATTTTGCCGCTCGCGCTGGTGCTGTTGATGAGCGCTGTGCCGGTGGCGTTGCCGGTGATGTTCACCGTCAGCATGGCGGTGGGCTCCATCGAGCTTGCTCGGCGCGGCGTTCTCGTCACGCGGCTGAGCGCCGCGGAGGACGCGGCGAACATGAATGTCCTGTGCGCCGACAAGACCGGCACGCTCACCATGAACCGGCTTACTTTCGTCAGCGCGTCGCCGCAGCCGGATTTCACTGAGGACGATGTAATTCGCGACGGAGCGGCCGCCTCGAGTGAGGCGGACCAGGACGCGATCGATCTCGCGTTCCTGCGTGCGGCGCGGGAGCGGAGGCTTCTCGAGGGGGCTGGGAAAGTGCTCTCGTTCGCCCCGTTCTCGCCGAAGACGCGCCGAACCGAGGCTGCCGTGGAGAGAAGCGGTCAACATTTCCGGGTGATCAAGGGTGCTTTGCGGACTCTCTCAGAGGCGGCGGGACTGAAAGAGGCCGCGATCGCCGCACTCGAGGCGCGTGCCGACGAGGGAGCGCGGAAAGGCTTGCGCAGTATTGCCGTGGCACGTGCAGCGGGCGGCGGGCCGTTCCGGCTGGTCGGCATCGCGCTGCTTTCGGATGCTCTTCGCCCGGATTCCCGTGACCTCATTGAGGAGCTCCGCTCGCTGGGTGTCGCCGTCAAGATGCTGACCGGCGATGCGCTGGCGGTAGCGCGTGAGACGGCCCGGACGTTGGGGTTGGGAGACGTCGTGCGCGCTCCCAAGCTGCGGGCGGCGGAGAGCGCGTCGAAAGCCGCCGAGCTCGTGCGTGATTCAGGAGGCTTTGCGGAGGTGTATCCGGAGGACAAATTCCTCGTCGTCGAGGGCCTGCAAGCCGCCGGCGGCGTGGTCGGAATGACCGGCGATGGCGTCAACGACGCGCCAGCGCTTCGTCAGGCGGAGGTCGGCATTGCCGTAAGCAGCGCGACCGACGTCGCCAAGGCCGCGGCCAGCGTCGTGCTGACGACCGAGGGGCTAAAAGGAATCGTCGATCTCGTGAAAAACGGCCGCGCCATCTATCAGCGCGTGCTCACGTGGATCGTCAACAAGATCAGTCGCACGATCCTTAAGTCCGGATTCGTGGTAATCGCCTATCTCGTCACAGGAAGATTCGTCATCTCGGCGCTCGGGATGGTGCTCCTGGTGTTTATGACCGACTTCGTGAAGATCGCGCTCTCGACCGACCGTGTACGGCCGTCCCGGAGCCCAGAAACCTGGGATATCGGACCTCTCGTTTGGATTGGCGCTGCCCTGGGGCTGCTCATGCTGGCGGAGGCGTTGGCTCTCCTTGCTTTCGGCTGGCATCGTTTCGGCCTTGCGGTTAGTGCTGGCCGGTTGCAGACCTTTGCGTTCCAGACGCTGCTGTTCTTTGCCCTGTTCTCGCTCGTGTCGATCCGCGAGCGCCGCGCATTCTGGGCCTCGCGGCCGAGCACGGTGCTCACTGCTGCGCTGTTTGCGGACGCCTGCGCGGGGATGTTGATCGGGCTCTATGGTCTCGCTGAGATGCGGCCTTTGCCATTCGGCGAGACGCTATTCATCGCCGGGTACGCCATGGCTTGCATGCTTGGCGTCAACGATCTCGTCAAGAGAGCTTTGGTCGAATATCAAGGCGGAAGATTCTCAAAGTAGAGCACGAGCCTGCGGAATTTTCGTTACGACTTCCCGGATTCGAGGCGAGCCCGCAATTCCGTCTTCAGCACCTTGCCGTAGTTGTTCTTGGGTAGCGCCTCCAGGAACACATAGGCGCGCGGGCGCTTGAAGCGGGCGATGGCGTCGAGACAGAGCCGGTCGAGCTCGGCCTCGGCGACGCGCGCGCCGGGCGCCGTCACCACGAAGGCCACGACTTCCTCGCCCCAATCTCGGTGCGGCCGGCCGACCACCGAGACCTCGCGGATGTCCGGATGCTTCAGCAGCACTTCCTCGATCTCGCGGGGGTAGATGTTGCTGCCGCCGGAGATGATCATGTCCTTGGAGCGGTCTTTCAGCGTAAGGAAACCGTCCGCATCGAAGCTGCCGATGTCGCCGGTGTGCAGCCAGCCGCCGCGGAGGGTATCGCGGCTCGCCGCGTCGTCGCGCCAGTAGCCGGCCATGACCACGTCGCCGCGGCAGATCACCTCTCCGGCCTCGCCGACCGGAAGATCGCGGTCCTCGGGGTCGACCACCCGAACCTCCACGTCTGTCCGCGCCACGCCGGCCGAGCCCAGCCGATCGAGCCAGCGCGGGTGTGCTCGGTCGGCGTGAAGTTCCTTCGAGAGCGCGGTGATGGTCATGGGCGCCTCGCCCTGGCCGTAGATCTGCGCGAGCTTGGGCCCGAGCAGATCGAGAGCCTTCAGGAGATCGGCCCCATACATCGGCCCGCCGCCGTAGATGATGGTCTTGAGGTTCGCGTGATTGGCGCCCGCGAATTCGCCGCTGGCGATGAGGCGTGCCACCATCGTGGGCGCGGCGAAGAAACTGAGGCCACTCCAGTGCCGCAGGAGCTCGGCGATCTCCGCGGGATCGAAATGCCCGCTCTCGGGGATCAGGTTGTTGGCGCCTTTTGCGATGTGCGGCAACGCGTAGAGGCCGGACCCGTGGCTGAGCGGGGCGGCGTGCAGTTTGGTGTCGCGCGGCGAGACCCAGTCAACGTCGGCAAAGTAGCTGAGGCTCGCCATCAGCAGATTGCGGTGCGTGAGGACAGCGCCCTTGGGTCGGCCGGTGGTGCCGCTCGTGTAGAAGAGCCAGGCGGGATTGTCGGGCGTGCGTGCGACGAGGTCGATGCCCTCGTGTCCCCGCATCAGCCGCCAGTCATCGGTGCCCGTAACAACCACGCGCGTGAGATCGGGCAAGTCGCTCTGCAGGGGTGCCACGGTCTCCGCGAGATCCGGACTGACGAGCGCGAGCCGCGCGCCGGAATGGCCGAGGATGTAGCGGAACTCCTCTCGGTGCAGCTTGGCATTGATCGGCACGGCAAAAAGACCCGCGTGCCAGATCGCGAACAACGCCTCCAAGTATTCCGCGCGATTGGTCATGGCGAGGGCCACGCGCTCGCCGGGTACCATGCCGGGCAGGGCAGCAAGGGCACCCGCGATCGACCGTACTCTCGCCGCCCACAGGGCGTAGGTCGCGTGCACGCGCGTCCCCACGGAAATTCCGGGCCGGTCGGCGAAAGCCTTGCCGTTGCGCTCGACCCAGGCAGCGATGTTCATGGTCAACTCCTCGCTGTCGCGAGTGTGGCGCGTTCGTGGCTGACTGTCATCGGTGTTACAGAAGCCGCGCTGGCCTTGAGTTAGCATTGGCTTAGACTGCCCAGGGCCGCGCGGGGGAACGGAAGGCATGGGTTTCGATAATTTGGAGCCGCAGACGCCGATGCGGATGCCGGCGGCGAATGCTTACGCCGCGGCGGCCTTGGCGCGGTCGCGCGCGGCGGCGGCGCACTGCCGGACCGTGCTCGACCTCTCCTATGGCCCCGACCGCAAGCACCGGCTCGACCTCTATCTCCCGGGCGCTCCGGTAACCGGAGCGCCCGTGCTGGTCTTCCTGCACGGCGGCAGCTGGACCCACGGCTACAAGGAGTGGATGGGTCTCATGGCGCCGGCGCTGGTGGAGTTGCCCGCGATCCTCGTCGCCGCGAATTATCGGCTGGCGCCGACACACCGGTTTCCCGCGCAGCTCGAGGACACGCTGGCCATCCTCGCCTGGACCGCGGCCGAGATCGCGCACCACGGCGGCGACCGCCGCCGCGTCTTCCTCGGCGGGCACTCCGCGGGCGGCCATCTCGCGGCACTCGCGACAGTGCGGCGCGACCTCTGGCCGCGCTACGGCATCGCCGAGGACGCCGTGCGCGCGTGCTTTCCGGTGAGCACGACCTTCGACTATCGCGGCAATCCCGAGGATGCCGGCAGCTTTCTCGCGCGCCCGGGGGACGCGGCGGCGGCGAGCCCGATCGCCTATGTCGAGGGAAATCGCGTGCCGTTCCTGATCGCGTACGGCGGCGCCGATTTCGAGCGGGCGATGCGAACCAGCCGGGCGATGACGGCGACGCTGCAAAAGGCGGGGGCTACCGCACGGGAGATGGAGATCCCCGGCGCCGACCATTTCGAGATAAGCCTCGGTCTGGGTGATGCGGCGCACACCTGGACGCGCGCGGTGCGTGCTTGGCTCGCGACGGGCGAGCCGGCATGATGGGGCCGGGCACATGATCGACCGAAAACATTGCGAGGACCTCGACCGCCGCGATCCGCTGGCGCGGTTCCGGGAGCGCTTCGTTCTGCCCGAGGGCGTGATCTACCTCGATGGCAACTCGCTCGGGCCGTTGCTCAAGTCTCTGCCGGAGCGGATCCGCCAAGTGGTCGAGCGCGAGTGGGGCCAGGGTCTGATCCGCAGCTGGAACGCCGCGCGCTGGATCGATCTGCCGCAGCGGGTCGGCGACAAGATCGCGCCGCTGATCGGCGCCGAGCCCGGCGAGGTCGTGGCGGCGGACAGCACTTCGGTCAATCTCTTCAAGCTGCTTTCGGCCGCGCTCGACCTGCAGCGCGGCCGCAGCGTGATCCTGTCGGAGCGCGACAACTTCCCGACCGATCTCTACGTGGCGCAGGGCGTGCGCGATCAGCTCGGGGGCCGGCACGAGCTCAAGCTCGTGGAGGCGGGCCAACTCCGGGACGCGATCGACGAGCAGGTCGCGGTGGTGATGCTGACTCACGTGAATTTCCGGACGGGCTCGCGGCACGACATGGCGGCGACCACGGCGGCGGCGCACGCCAGGGGCGCGCTGGTGCTCTGGGACCTCTCGCATTCGGTGGGCGCGATGCCCTTGGGGCTCGGCGCCGCCCGGGCCGATCTCGCCATCGGCTGCGGATACAAATACCTGAACGGTGGCCCGGGGGCGCCGGCGTTCCTCTATGTGCGCCGCGATCTCCAGAGCCGTATCCGCCCGCCGCTCGCGGGCTGGATGGGCCATCGCGAGCCCTTTGCCTTCGTGCCGGATTACGCACCCGCCGAGGGCATCCTGCGCAATCTCTGTGGCACACCACCGGTGCTCGCGATGGCGGCGCTCGATGCGGCGCTCGACCTTTGGTCCGAGGTCGATTTGTCGGCGCTGCGCGCCAAGAGCGTGGCACTCGCCGATCTCATGATCGAGCTGGTTGAGGAGCAGGGCTCGGGCCTGGGCCTGACCCTCGCCACGACCCGCGATGCGGAGCGGCGCGGCAGCCAGGTCTCTTTCGCGCATCCCGAGGGCTATGCGGTGATGCAGGCGCTGATCGCGCGCAACGTGATCGGAGATTATCGGGCTCCGGATCTCATCCGGTTCGGCCTCACGCCGCTCTACCTGCGCTATGTCGACGTGTTCGATGCCGTGACGATCTTGACCGACATCCTGCGGCATCGCCATTGGGATCGATCGGACTTCAGGCAACGGGCGAGAGTGACGTGAGCGAGAGTGGCCTGAATCTTGACACTCGTGCGGACGCCGGCGCGCGCGCGAGTGTGGCGTCGATGAAAGTTCGGCGGGAGATGCGGTGTCGCCTCGGGTGGAGTTTCTCGTGATGAGCTGGCGAGGTCGGCCGGACGTGAACGGCATCGAGGTGGGACAGCGCTTCGTCTCGACCCAGCGCCGCACCATGCTGTGGGAGGTCG
>DATNIT010000300.1:0-12820 GCA_035604335.1 Allostellaceae bacterium
TCTATGCCGAGAGCCTCCGCCAAGGCGCGAAACAATTCCGGGTTTCGCCATGCTCTGCTCGGAAAAATCAACTTTGAACCTGGCGCTTATGTCGTCCAACCCGTCGCTCGCTAAACCGTGAATTTCAAGCGAGCACAGTCGAGAGCGAGCCTGATTGGGCTTTGGGCGCGGCCGATATTCGGTCGAGGAGAGCCGGGTGATCGTGAAACGCACGGCTAGGCGTTAGTATTTTCGTTGCCACCGGCGCGCTCAAGCTGAGCCTAGCGCGCCGTTTATAGATGGCCACATCCATTGACGATCTCCAAGCCCTCGGCATGGCGGGCCGTGCTTAAGAATTGAGATTCCGCAGCGCGGTCGGATCGGTCAGCCGTATCCGGCGCGCGGCTGCGACCTCAATGAGAGCCTCGCGTTCCAGTTGCGACAAAGTCCGTGATACGGTTTCGATCGTAAGTCCCAAATAATCGGCGATGTCCTGCCGTGTCATTGCCAAGCTGATGACTTTGCTGTCCGGCGAATAACCCGCCCACTCGATGAGGAATGCGGCCACTTTTTCGACAGCACTTCTGCGCCCGAGCAAGAGCGCGTGTTCTTGCGCCTGCGCCAGGCTCCGCATCGCGTAGGCGAAAAACTGGTGGGACAGCCCCGCATCATTCGCGGCCAGCTTTCCAACGCTGCGCCGGCGATATGAGACGACGCTGCAATCGCAGACGGCTTCGGCCGAGAGTGTATGCTCGGCGCCGGCCTCTAAGCCGAACACGTCGCCGGGGATATAAAATGCATCGATCTGGCGCCGCCCATCGCTAAGGAACTTGCAGGTGCGCACGACACCCGATACGACCTTGAAGAAGACATCGGCGGCATCGCCTTCGCCGTAAATCTCCCGATCTTGGGTAAAATGTAGCGCCGGTCCGGCCATGCTCAGGCTGCCGTCCCGGTCCGGCGTGCCGTCCATCGATGCTCTCGTCCAAGGGCCGCGCGCCAGTATGGCCGGAGCTGCCGTAGCTTCGTGATTGGCCGAGTAAGCGAGTTGTGTCGACATCGAGATCTCCTACCGCAAGGAATGCTCTCGTTGTCTAATGGTCACGGCCTCGGCAGAACATTGAGTTAGGTCCTACGGGATTCTACGAATAGCAGCGATCGTGAAGCAGCGTCTCGGGCGTCCCGGACCTTGCCATTGCGCCTACCGTGGGTAGCTCAAAACGTCTTGAATATTCTCCATGAGGGCGCCGTCAGAAAGCGGCTTTTCGAGAACATGCCAAACCCCGGCGGCCGCCGCACGATGACGGATTGCGCCGTTCGCGTCGCTGGTGATGAGAATGACCGGAAGCCGAACCTGCCGGGCGGCCAGGCGATCGAGAACCTCAAAGCCGTCCATGACCGGCATCCTGTAATCCAGGATGAGGCAGCGCGCATGCGGCAGATCGGGATGCTCCAACAGCTCCCTGCCGCTCCCGCAGACGCGGACGGCCAAGCCCTCGAGTTCCAGCGCGAATTTGAGGGATTCGCGGACTGCCAGGTCGTCATCAACGACCAAGACGATGGCCTGTCCTTCGATCATCGGGGCTCCGCGACACACGACGTCTCTCATGTCCTAAAAAGGATATTCATAGCGGCGTTCGCATGTGGCACCTTGATATAGCGCAAGGTCCGCTGCGGGATGGAGATGCGGCGAGTCGCAGGCGAGTGGATATCAACCGGCCAGCACTTTCGCGAGCAGGGCCATGCGCACAAGGCTGGAGAGGCTGGTTGCCCCCATCTTGGTCATGACATTCGCGCGGTGCACCTCGACCGTTCGGGGGCTGAGCTTGAGGTCATAGGCAATCGTTTTGTTCGGATAGCCGGCCAACAGCCCGTCGAGTACCTCTCGCTCCCGAGCCGAGAGCGACTGCAGCTTTGCCTGAATCTGCGCGATTTCCGTCTCCCGGTGCCCGATCTCGTCATAACGGTCGAGCGCCACCTGGATAGCGGCGAGCAACAGTTCGTCGTCGAACGGCTTTTCGATGAAGTCTATCGCGCCTGCCTTCATCGCCTCAACGGCCAGCGGGACATCGGCGTGGCCGGTGATGATGATCACCGGCAGATGCACCCCGAGGTCCTTAAGACGGCGCTGCAATTCCAACCCGTCGATCCCCGGCATGCGGACGTCGCTGACGATGCACCCCGGTTGCAATGTGTTGAGCGCGGCAAGAAATGCGACACCCGACTCGTAGACCCGCACCGCCAACCCGGCCGTCGTCAATAAGAACGCCAATGACTGCCGCACACCGTCATCGTCGTCGATCAGATGCACCACGGCACTAGTTGCCATCGCCCAGGTCCTCCCCGCCGATCGTCTTAAGGGTCAAGCGGAAGATAGTTCCACCGCCGGCATTTGTCTCGGCCCAGAGACGTCCGCCATGCGACTCGATGATCGTCCGCGAAATCGACAAGCCGACGCCCATGCCCTGCCGCTTCGTCGTAATGAAGGGTTGAAAGAGCTGGTCCGCGATCTCCGGAGCGATGCCCGACCCTGTATCAGCCACATCGACCTGCACCGTCTCGTTGTCGAGTTGGTGGGTAGAGACAGTCAATTCGCGCCGGGTCATCTCCTGCATCGCCTCCACGGCGTTGCGCATCAGATTGAGCAGCACCTGCTCAACCTGAATCTTGTCGGCGAGGACGAAGACCGCGCGGGGATCGAACTCGAACGAGACCCGTACCCCGGTCTCCTTGGCACCGACGAGAGCGAGCGCGCTTGCTTCCTCGATCAACTTGGCCAGGTTCTCGACCTGCCGCTCGCTTTCTCCGCGCGCCACGAATTCGCGCAGGCGGCGGATGATTTGTCCCGCCCGCAAAGCCTGCTCCGCCGCGCGCTCCATGGCCTCACGTGCCATCGGAATACTTTTGCTCTGACCACTATCCAGGAGCCGCCGGCCGCCCTTCAGATAGTTGGCTACCGCCGTAAGCGGCTGGTTGAGCTCATGCGCCAATGTAGACGCCATCTCCCCCAGCGCGGTGAACCGCGACATGTGGATGAGTTCCGCCTGCAATTCCTGCAGACGCTGCTGAGTCTGCTGGCGCTCGGTGAGGTCACGCACAAAGCCGGTGAAGAAGCGGCGTTCGCCAGAGCGCATCTCGCCGACAGAAAGCTCCATGGGAAAGGTCGAGCCGTCCTTTCGCTGCCCAACGGCGATCCGGCGGATCCCGATGATGCGCCGTTCTCCCGTCGCAAGATAGCGACCGAGATAATCATCGTGCTGCTCTCGATAAGGCGACGGCATTAGAATTTTGACATTTTGACCAATCGCTTCCGCGACCGTATAGCCGAACAGGCGTTCGGCGGTGGCGCTGAAGGACTGCATGATCCCCTGCGTATCGATCACGACCATCGCATCTGGGACCGTGTCGAGGACGGACTGCAGGTGTGCTTCGCGCTCGGCGAGCGTGGTTTGCGAACGCTTGGCAGCAGTGATATCGCGCGCGACCTTCGATGCCCCCACGAGACGCCCGAAACCATCGCGGAGAGGCGACGCAGTGAGCGACACATCGATGATCTCGCCATCCTTGCGTCGGCGCCGCGTTTCGAAATGTTCGATTCGTTCGCCGCTTTTAAGGCGCGTCAGAATTGCGGATTCCTCATCCTCCTGGCCGGGCGGCAGGAGGGCGGCGATTGATTTGCCGATCATCTCGTCGGCAGAGTAGCCGAAGATCATCTCGGCGCCGCGATTCCAATCCGTGACCATCCCGTCGAGCGTCTTGCCCACGATGGCATCGTCGGAGGAGGCGACGATCGCGGCCAAGCGGCTATTCGTCTCGTCCCCCGTTCGCGAGATGACTTCGATCAAGATACCGCGGAGCGCAACGGCGCCTGCTTCATCAGTGAAGACCCGTCCGCGCATGCGGAACCAATGTTCTTTGCCGTCCGCCGGCAACGTACGGAAGTCGAGATCGTATTCCCCGCCCGCCACGAGACTCCGACGAAGCGAACGATCGACCAAGTCCCGATCGTCAGGATGGAGCCGCGCGAGAAATTCCGGATAATCGACCGAAGCTTTCGGCACACCGATGAGCTCGCGCGAGCGGGATGACAGACTGACAGCATTCGTCGCAAGATCCCATCGCCAGGCCCCGATGCCTGCCGCTTCGACGGCGAGCAGACACTCCTCGTCGAGAAGAGCGCAAGTGTCAGGGCCTACCTTTGCAGCCATCACGGGTCCGTTAGAGGCTCGGAATTGGTTCCGATTAGTATAGCGCAGGCGCCGGGGAACCGCACCTAAGAGCAGGAAATGGGCGCGCCCAAGGCCGCACACTTGGGGGAAATTCGGGGCCGATTTGCAATTGCAGGCTTGCCCGCGTGGACGCGCGGACGGGCTAAAGAGATTTTTATCGTTAAATTCCGCTGATCTTATCGCCGCGCACCCGCGGTTGATCACGTCGTCGTATTCAGCGAGCGGCACCTGGGCCACATACTCCTCTCGTACGTGCAATATTACAAGGGCGCTCGCACACATCTATCTCCGAATAAGGACGCGCCGGTTCCGCGGGACGTTCAGGCTGTCGGGCGTATTCTGCCGACACCAATTCTCGGCGGACTGCACCATCAGTATGTTCGGATTTGATTTCCGACAGGGACAGGTCACGATCGTCCCATATTCCAGAAACGAGCTGCCGCTTGAGACGGCGGTTGCGCCGACAACAAGAAATCGCCGAATATGATTGTCCCCAGACGGGGCGGCGGCCGCAGGGGCCAGGCATCACTCGAGATCAATTGAACGCATGTTCCAACGATCGCCTGAAGGCCGGAGCAAATGTCCTTCGACCACTTAGATGACCTAAAGTTCGTGGACGAGCGTACCGCCCTGACGGCGGCTCTCGCAGCCCCGCCTCTCGACCCCAATGAGCGCGGAACGGTCCGCCAGGAAGCGGAAGCCTTGGTGAGGGCCGCCCGACGCGGCGCCCGTCATCAGGGGGTAGTGGAGAGCTTCCTGCAGGAGTTTAGTCTCTCCACTCCTGAAGGCCTCGCGTTGATGTGTCTTGCCGAGGCCCTTCTTCGCACGCCCGACGAACGAACGCGCGACCGGTTGATCGCGGCGAAAGTCGCGTCCGCAGACTGGGCCCGCCACGCGGGTCGATCCGACAGCCTGCTGGTCAACGCGTCCACTTGGAGCCTCATGTTGACGGGCAAACTCATCGCCCCGGACCAGGAGGCGGTTCGCAATCTACCGGAATTCGTCCGCAGGCTGGCCGGCCGGCTGGGTGAACCTGTGATCCGCCGCGCTGTCGGGGCGGCCGTCCGCATCATGGGCGAGCAGTTCGTGCTGGGCTCCACGATCGCGAGGGCCTTGAAGCGGGCGAACGAGGAGGGGTTTGTCTGCTCCTTCGACATGTTGGGCGAGGCGGCGCGGACGCAGGCCGACGCCGAACGATATGAAGCCGCCTATGCCGCCGCCATAGAGGCCGTGGGCGCGCAAGCTGGCGCCAGGGGCCCGGAGACCGGCCATGGCGTGTCGGTTAAGCTGTCGGCGCTCTCACCCAGGTACGAGGCCCGCCAGGCCGAGCGCGTCTGGGCGGAGCTGTATCCGCGCATAAGGAGCCTGGCATCGCAGGCCGCGAATGCCGACATCAACCTGACACTCGACGCCGAGGAAGCCGACCGTCTGGTGCTGTCCCTCGAGGTCCTCGATCGGCTGGTCCGCGAACCAGAACTGGGCGCCTGGAAAGGTCTAGGGCTCGCCGTCCAGGCCTATCAGAAGCGTGCGCCACAGGTCATCGAGTCCGTCGCGGATATTGCTCGCTCGAGCGGTCGCCGGCTTATGGTGCGGCTGGTGAAGGGCGCTTACTGGGACACCGAGATCAAGCGCGCTCAGGTCGCCGGCCTGCCGGACTACCCCACCTACACCACCAAGGCCGCCACGGACCTTTCTTATCTGGTCTGCGCCCGCGCCCTGTTGGCTGCAGCCCCCGCCCTCTACGCTCAGTTCGCGACCCACAATGCCCACACTCTGGTCGCCGTGCGTGAAATGGCTCGACAGGCTGGAATTTCACCGGAGTTCCAGCGTTTGCACGGCATGGGCGAGGCTCTCTACGCTGCAGCCACCGACCGCTACGGCAGCTTCGCTCTTCGCGTCTACGCGCCAGTGGGAAGTCACGAGGACCTCCTGCCCTACTTGGTGCGACGTCTCCTGGAGAACGGAGCGAACACCTCTTTCGTGCATGCCTTGCTGGACGAGGGGACGCCTGTCTCCAGCGTCGTCCTGGATCCGATCGCTGCAGTGGAATCGACAGGCGGCGCCCCGAATCCTCGGATCCCGCGTCCGGTCGACCTCTATGGCCAAAGCCGCCGCAACGCGCTGGGCCTCGACCTTTCCATAGCTGACGCACGCGGCGAACTCGCTAGGGCGATCGCTGCACTCGATGCCGAACAACCGGAAGCCGGACCAATCGTTCGTGGGCGGCTTGGCCGCGCCGGCAAAGTGGAGACGCGTCTTTCCCCCGCTAAGCTAGGACATGTCGTCGGACGCACCTGGTCCGCCACTCCAGAGGATGTGAACACCGCCTTCTCGGCCGCCAAGGCCGCCCAGCCAGCGTGGAACGCCTGCGGCGGCGAGCGCCGCGCCAGGGTGCTTCGCGGCATGGGCGACGCGCTGGAAGTAAACCGCGATCGGCTTGTCGCCCTGTGTGCACGCGAGGCGGGCAAGACGCTGAGCGATGGCGTCGCCGAGGTGCGGGAGGCTGCCGATTTCTGCCGATACTACGCCAGCCTTGCGGAGCGCCAGTTTGCGGGCGCCGACTTGCTTAGCGGTCCTGTGGGCGAGACGAACCAGCTTATGCTGCATGGGCGGGGGGTGTTCGCCTGCATCAGCCCGTGGAATTTTCCCCTGGCTATCTTTACCGGGCAGATTGCAGCGGCGCTCGCCGCTGGCAACGCCGCTCTGGCGAAGCCCGCCGAGCAGACACCGCTGATCGCCGCGCAAGCTGTACGCCTCTTCCATACGGCCGGCCTCGATCCAGATCTACTGCATCTCTTGCCCGGCGGCGGCGAGACGATCGGCAATGCGCTGGTGGCGCATCCCCACTGCGACGGCGTCGCCTTTACCGGTGGAACGGACACGGCCTGGGCGATCAACCGCGCCCTTGCCTCGCGGCGCGGACCCATCGTTCCGCTCATTGCCGAGACGGGTGGACTTAACGCCATGTTCGTGGACACCACGGCCCTGCGTGAGCAGGTCATCGATGACGTGCTCACCTCGGCTTTCGGCTCGGCCGGCCAGCGGTGCTCATCCCTGCGGCTCCTTTTTCTGCCGCACGAGACGGCTGATCAACTGCTTGACGGGCTTATCGGAGCCATGCGCACCCTTGTGCTCGGTGATCCCGCGGATCCGAGGACCGATATCGGCCCGATCATAGACGAACAAGCGCGTGGCGCCTTGCAGGCGCATGCGGAGCGGCTGCGGCGCGACGCGAAGGTGCTGCATCAACTCACCCCGCCGGGCGAGGGCACCTACTTCGGCCCGCTGATTGCGGAGATACCCTCGGCGGAGTTTCTGCAGAAGGAGGTCTTCGGCCCGATCCTGCATGTGGTGCGTTACGACCCTGAGCAACTCGAGATGGCCGCCGCTCCGCTGCGTTCGGCGGGCTATGGCCTGACGCTCGGGATTCACAGCCGCATCGAGGCGTTCGCCGATGCTGTGCAGCGGGCCGTTCCGGCCGGAAACGTCTACGTCAATCGCGCGATGACCGGCGCCGTCGTCGGAGTCCAGCCGTTCGGCGGTGTGGGATTGTCTGGGACGGGTCCGAAGGCAGGTGGCCCATACGCCCTGCTGAGATACGCCGTGGAACAGGCGGTGAGCGTCAACATCGCCGCACAAGGCGGTGACCCGGCGCTGCTCAACCTGTCCTAAGAGCCCCACTCTTGAAGTCCATGCCGGAGGCAACGGAGAGCGCGACCTCTTTGCGTTGATCTGTGACCCGCTTCCCATGTCGCTAGAGGCGGCGCGTGGCGAGCAGTAGGCTGGTTTCGGTGGCCGTCACGCCGTCGATCAGGCGGACCGCGTCGAGGACGCCGCTGAACCCGCCGAGGTCGCGGGTCACGAGTTCGGCGATGAGGTCCCAGCGGCCATTGGTCGTGTGAACCGCCTCGACCTCCGGAAGGCCGCAGAGCGCCCGCGCCACCGACTCGCCTTTGCGGCCCTCCACCGCGATGCTCATGATCGCGCGGACCTGCCCCTCGGTTCCTTCGGGCCGTCCGCGCAAGGTGAAACCGACGATGTCGCCGCGATCGCGCATGCGATCGATCCGGTTCTGCACGGTCGCGCGCGATACCTTCAACGTCTTGGCAAGCGTCGCGGCCGGGGTCCGGGCGTTCTGGCGCAGCAGGACGAGGAGGTTGCGGTCCAGTTCATCCATGGCGGTCCTCGATACGCAATCAGTACATATCATATCGCTAACTTATAACGCGGAATCATCAAGATTGCTCTGTTTTCGCTGACATCGCCTTGCGTTACCTTTCGACTCAGACTCGGACGGGGGAACTCATGCGGCCGCGAATCCTGATGACCGATCCGGCGCATTTCGAGGTGCGCTATGCAATCAATCCCTGGATGCGGCCGGCTGACTGGGCGATCGAGCATCGCCCAGCCGCCGCGCGCTGCTGGCGCGCTCTGAGACGCGCGCTCGAGGCGGCCGGCGCGGACATCACCGTCATCGAGGGGGCCCCTGAATGGCCAGACATGGTGTTTGCGGCCAACCTAGCCGTCGTTTTTGACGGGCAATGCGTGCTCGCCCGCTTCCGTCACGCTGAGCGCCAGGGCGAAGAGCCCCGTTTTCGCGCCGCCTTGGCATCGACGGAGCTGGGCGAGGTGGATGAGATCGTTTCACTGCCGCCCGGCCTAATCCAAGAAGGCGCCGGCGACTTCATCTGGGACGCGAGTCGGCAGATGTTCTGGGCGGGTTTCGGGCAGCGCTCGGACAAAGCCGCGGCACTCTGGATGGGCGACGCGCTCGGCGCTGAGGTGGTTCCTCTCGAGCTGGCGACGCCCCGCTTTTATCACCTCGATACCTGCTTTTGCCCTCTGTCCGGCGGGCACGTGTTCTACTACGCGCCCGCCTTTACGGCCGCCGCGCTTCGGTCGATCCGGGCGCGGGTAGCGCCCGACGCGCGGATCGAGGCTGACGCGGAGGCCGCGGCCGCCTTTTGCGTCAACGCCGTCAACCTCGGCCGGAGCATCGTGATGGCCAAGGCGCCGCGGCGGTTGCGCAGCAGTCTCGAGGAACTCGGCTACCACGTCGCCGAGGTCGATCTGGCGCCCTTCATCCTGTCGGGCGGTGCGGCGTTCTGCCTGACGCTGCGGCTCGACACCGCGCCCATGCGGGCCGCCTCCTTCCAAACCTCCATGGGCGTCCTGACATGAGCCTCACCTTGGAAGCCGAATTTGACCGCTCCGCCGCCGATCTGATCGCGGCGGAAAGCCGATTTGGCGCGCAGAACTACAAACCCCTGGACGTGGTGCTCACCCGCGGCGAAGGGGCTTATGTCTGGGACACCGAGGGCCGGCGCTATCTCGACTGCCTTTCGGCCTATTCCGCGGTCAACCAAGGTCACTGCCATCCGAAGATCCGCGAGGCGATGATCGCCCAGGCCTCGCGCCTGACGCTCACCTCCCGCGCTTTCCGCAATGATCAGCTGGCCCCGTTTTACGAGGAGCTTTGCGCGCTCACCCGGTCGCACAAGGCCTTGCCGATGAACTCCGGCGCCGAGGCGGTGGAGAGCGCGCTGAAGGTGGTCCGCAAATGGGGCTACGAGGTGAAGGGCGTGGCCGACGACCAGGCCGAGATCATCGTCTGCGCCGACAATTTCCACGGCCGCACGCTAACGACCGTCGGCTTTTCGACCGACGCGCAATCGCGGCGCGGCTTTGGGCCGTTCGGCCCCGGCTTCACGGTGATCCCCTTCGGCGACGCGACGGCGCTGGAGGCGGCGATCGGGCCGAATAGCGTGGCGTTCCTCGTCGAGCCCATTCAGGGCGAGGCCGGCGTCATCATTCCGCAAACGGGCTATCTGCGCGCGGTGCGCGAGATCTGTTCACGCCGAAACGTGATGCTGATCCTCGACGAAATTCAAACCGGCCTCGGCCGCACCGGCAAGCTTCTGGCGGAGGAGCACGAAGGCGTGGAGGCGGACCTGACGCTCGTTGGCAAGGCGCTCTCCGGCGGCTTCTATCCGATCTCGGCGGTGCTCTCGAACAACGAGGTGCTTGGCGTGCTCAAGCCGGGCGAACACGGCAGCACCTTCGGCGGCAACCCGCTCGCCTGCGCCATTGCCCGGGCGGCGCTCAGGGTGCTGGTCGAGGAGGGGATGATCGAGAACGCTGCGCGACAGGGCGATCGTCTGAAGACCGCGCTGGAAGGCCTCGCCAAACCGTCCGTCAGGGCGGTGCGTGGGCGCGGGCTTATGATCGCTGTCGAGCTTGAGCCGCAAGCCGGCGGCGCGCGCGCCTATTGCGAACGCCTGCAGACCCGGGGCCTACTCTGCAAGGAGACCCACGAGCACACCATCCGCATAGCGCCGCCACTGATCATCACCGACGCCGAAGCTGATTGGATCGCCGAACAATTCGGCGCAGTGCTGTAGGGTTCAGCCGAACCGTCCCCCCTGGCGATCACGTTGTGAGAGCAGCCACCTGTGCGGTGATCGCTTCAACGGCGTCGCGCCGTGCGGTAGTAGTTCGCCATTCGGATGAATGCGAAGGGATTGTCTTCATGTGTGGATGGCCGGCCGTTTATAACACATTCAACGTGCAACCCCATTTGGTCAGCCGTCCGACACATGACAGTTTTGGACCGCAGCGCAAAATTCTTGGACCGATGCGACGGCTGCGGCGACGGGTGACAGACCGGGCAACGGCAGCGTAGGATCGTTCATGGCGGATGTGGTTCTCGTGGAAACGGCGCGGATTGGCCTAGACACACGATTTCTACGCTATTTCAATTGCTTGCGCTACATCCGCCAGCCCACGGTGAATTTTCCGGGGTAGCGGCTTAGCGGCTTAGCGGCTTAGCGGCTTAGCCGCTTCGACCGTCTTCCCGTTAGCATCAATACGCCTCATATGCCTTGCGCATGGCGCAGCGAGTCGCGGTCGAGATAGCGATCGAAGACCGCGCAGACGGACCGCACGAAATCCTTTCCCGTGGGTGTCACGCTGACGATCGATTCCTCCAATGTCACGACCCCGTCCGCCTCCATCTCGGCCAGCCGCGCATATTCGCGTTCGAGATCGGCGAACGTGCGGCCATGGCGCGCCGCGACCTTCGCGAGATCGATGCGGAAATCGCACATCAGCCGCTCGATGATCTCGGCACGGAAAAAATCGCTCGCCGCAAGCGCGATCCCGCGCGTGACCGGCAGCGCGCCCGCCTCAATTTGTGCCCGCCATTGCACGACATCCGCGGCGTTCTGGACATAGCCCTGCGGCAGGCAGCTGATCGCGGAGGCGCCGAAGCCGAGGAGCACATTGGCGCCGTCCGTCGTATAGCCTTGAAAATTGCGCCGCATGCGCTGCTCCGCCGCGGCGGCGGCGAGCCTGTCCTGCGGCCTGGCAAAATGATCGAGGCCGAGGCGCCGAAATCCGGCCACCTCGAAAAGCTCAGCGGCATGGCGCTGCATGACGAGCCGCATCCGCGCATCGGGCAGATCCGCATCGGCGATGAGCTTCTGATGCGACTTGAGCCAGGGCATATGCGCATAGCCGAACAAAGAAAGACGGTCCGGCGCCAGTGTAAGCGCCTCGCCGATCGTCGCCTCGAGGCTGGTCACGGTCTGGCGCGGCAGGCCGTACATCAAATCGAGATTGATCGAGCCCATACCGGCCGCGCGCAGAGCCTCGATTGCGCGGGAAACTATTTCATAGGGCTGGCGACGGTTGATGGCGGCCTGCACCTCGGTGCAAAAATCCTGCACGCCCAGGCTCGCGCGCCGCACGCCCGCACCCGCCGCCGCGGCGATCCATTCGCGCGACAGCAGACGCGGATCGATCTCGACGGCGATATCGGCCTCACCCCCGAGATCGAATTTTTCCGCGAGCCGGCCCAGAATCGAAGCGAACTCATCGGGCGAAAGCATATTGGGCGTGCCGCCGCCGAAATGAATGGAGCCGATGGCGAGCCGCTCCGACAAAACGCCAGAGACGAGATCGATCTCGGCGAGGAGGTCGGCGACATAGTCGCTGACCGGCGCCCGCGAATTGACGACCTTGGTATGGCAGCCGCAATACCAGCAGAGCTGCGCGCAAAAGGGCACATGGACATAGATCGAGACCGCGCCGTCGGCGCGGCCGAGCGCGGCAAGCCACTCGTGATAGTCGGCGGCGCCGACCGCGGCGGAAAATTGCACCGCCGTGGGATAGGAAGTGTAGCGCGGCAGGCGGCCACCATATTTGGCGATGAGACGATCGAGGCTGTCGGTGTTGGTGCCGCCCGCGCCCAGATCGTTCATGTCGATTTTTTGTGTCACGCCGAGACCTTCTTGCGATCTGCGGTTTTAAAGGACAAGGGCCACGACGTTCAGTCGATCGCAGGAATGATCCCCGATGGCGCAGAACCTTTCAAGGGCGAGATGAACAAGGACTTCACCGTTACCCTGATCAAGCCCGGCGTCTACGGCGTGGAATGCACTCGCAGTCATTGTCACATTGACCAAGAATAGACGATTTTGGAGGAGATAGGCCTCGACAAGGAACACCCTAAATCATCGATTTTTATCCATGCGGTCTGTAAGCGCCCCGCGCGGTTGACAAGTAAAACTCGCGAACGTGACAACGCCATCCCGCGAGTACGGCAGCCGCGG
>DATNIT010000301.1:0-2498 GCA_035604335.1 Allostellaceae bacterium
GGCAAGAATGACGCCCGTGGGATCGACGATCAAGCTGCCGCCGCCGAAGACCCAATCCCCGTCGCGTCCCACCTTGTTTGCCGCCGCGAGGAAGCAGCCGTTCTCGAAGGCCCGTGTCCGCAACATCTCCTGAAACATGGCGATGCGCGATGTAGCGTAGGGGGTTACGAGGAGCTCTGCCCCGTTGACCATCAAGGAGCGCGCGGTCTCGGGGAACGCCATGTCGTAGCAAATCCCGATGCCGGTGCGCCATTCGCCCAACCTAAAGGTGGCGAAGCGAGTTCCGTAACGGAAGTAGATCTTTTCGAGGCTGAGCACCGCCGAGGGATGGACCTTGCGATACTTGAACCGGATCTCGCCTGCGCCGTCGATATGCATTGCCGTATCGAAATAGAGGCCGGGTCCCGCCGCCTCGTAAATCGTCGCAATGACGTTCGTCCCGTTCCGTCGCGCGCATTCCCGGATCTCGGTCATCGTTGGACCGCTCTCCACTTCCGCGAGCGCATAATGCCGGGCGTCACGGTACTGCGCGAAATAGATCGTGTTGAAGAATTCCGGCAGAACCACGAGCTCGGCGTCATATTCGGCCGCCGCCCTGTCAATCCACCCGCAGGCCTTGGCGACGTTGGCGGGTACATCAGGCGTGCTGTTCATCTGCACAACGGCAACTTTCATGCGCACCCTCCTATCCGTCGGTGGGCTGTGGCAAACCGGGGACACCACCGACGAGCTCCGCCCATCGTCCCGTCGGACGCCATCCCAGAATCTCGTTCGCAGCGGCGTTATCGTAGACGCTGGCCTGCGGGTCGCGCTCGAAGATCCAGGGCTTCCAAATTTCCGGACGGAATCCGTAAAGGCCCTCGACGAGGGCGAGCGTGGGCATCGCATGGAAGCTATCGTCGGCGCACAGCAGGATGCGCTGAAAGCCCCAGCGTGAGCGGCTCAGGGCAAGGCGCACCGCCTGCGCAACGTCCTCCGGCCTGACGTAACTTCCCAGCATCGGCGGCGCCTCTTCGCGGCGTGGGTATGGGGTCCGCAGCTACGGACCTACCTGGAACCACGCTGCTGCCTGCGAGGCGCGAGGCAACGGACGCGACGATGTCCGGAAACATGACATACGTCGGTCGCAGGCAAATTATGTCCATCCCGACCCGCCGGGCGACCGCTTCGGCGGTCTGCTCACAAAGCGCCTTCGAGAGGCTGTAGGTGCTGCTCGGACGCAGCGGGTGTTGCTCGTCAATTGGCAAGTAGCGCGGCGCCAAATGGGGCTCCGGGCGATCGAGCCCGAAGGCGGCGCTGCTCGAACAGACGATTACGCGGCGAACGCCGCGCTCGGCAGCAGCGTGGAGTACGTTCCAAGTGCCGACTAGGTTGGTCTCGAGGATCGCTTCGTCGGATGCTGCGACGGACGCATCAATCGCGGCGAGGTGCACGACTGTGTCGACCCCATCGAGCACCCGGCGGAGCCCCGGGAGATCGAGAATGTCGCTGCCGCGGAACCGGTCGTCCCCCGGTACAGGATGCCGGTCGACGAGAACCAGCGCGCCTAGATCCTCGATGGCTGGAACGACATATCGGCCGAGTCGTCCGCCAGCGCCAGTAATGCAGATCTTCGCCGCCGTCTTGCCCGGGACGCCGATCATGGCTCGGCGGCTCCGGAGACCGCACGGCACCTCGCTGCGATGAGCGGGTGGAAATCGCTGAGATACGAGCGTCGCACCGTTTGCGCAGCATTAAGCCGCTCCCAGCTCTCCTGGGCGCGGTGCCTCATCGCGTCGTAGTCGATGGTCGTGAAGGTGCGGTGCCGCAAAACGAACTGTCCGGCGATCATGACACTGTCGACAATGCTGGAATCGGCGCAGAGGACGATCTGGTTAACCACGTTAGTGAGCGGCACTACGCTCACGTCGCGCAGATCGAGGAAGACGAGATCAGCATCGTAGCCGGGCGCGACGGCACCAATCTGACGCTCGAGCCCGAGAAGGCGGGCACTCCCTTCCGTCGCCATCCGCAAGGACTCGCCGGCCGAGATCCACTCGGAATAGGGCTCGTCCTGGACGCGCGACACATAGGCCCCGAGCCGCAGCGCTTCGAACATGCTGAGATGATCACCGCAATTGGCGGCATCGGTGCCGAGGCCGACATTCATTCCGGCGCGAAGCATCCGCCGAATCTTAGCGAGGCCCGAGCCCAGCCGCATGTTACTCGCAGGGTTGTGCGCGACATGGGCACCGCGATCGCCCATGCGGCGCATATCGTCATCCGAGATCCAGACGGCATGAGCGCCCGTAAACCGCGGCGACAGAAAGCCGAGCCGGTCGAGGCGTTCGACGAGGCTCTCGCCATAGATCTGCCGGCCGAGCGCGGCCCAGACGCGCGATTCGGCAAGGTGCGAGTGGACCTTGAGCCCATACTCGTCGGCGATCTCCCGGCAACCAGCAAGGAGCGCGTCGGAGCAGAGAAGCGGGATTGTCGGTGCGATGCCAAGTTCGACCTTA
>DATNIT010000302.1:0-5175 GCA_035604335.1 Allostellaceae bacterium
ACGCTCTCGAATTTCATGCCGAGCTCCTCGGAGACGAGCTGGCCGCCCGTGAGGATCGCGATGTCCTCCAAAGTCGCCTTGCGGCGATCGCCGAAGCCCGGCGCCTTCACCGCCGCGACCTTCAAGCCGCCGCGCAGCTTGTTCACCACGAGAGTGGCAAGCGCCTCGCCCTCGATGTCCTCGGCGACGATCAGCAGGGGCTTGCCGGATTGCACCACGGCCTCGAGCAAGGGGAGCAGCGCCTGCACTCCCGGAAGCTTCTTCTCGTGCAGGAGGATGTAGGGATCCTCGAGCTCGCAGAGCATCTTCTCGGCGTTGGTCACGAAATAAGGCGAGACATAGCCACGGTCGAATTGCATGCCCTCGACCACATCAAGCTCGGTCTCGAGCGACTTGGCCTCCTCGACCGTGATGACGCCCTCGTTGCCGACACGCTGCATCGCCTTGGCGATCATCTCGCCGATCTCGCGGTCGCCATTGGCGGAAATCGATCCGACCTGCGCGATCTCGGCATTCGTTGAGACTGGCTTGGAGCGCTTTTTCACATCCTCGACGACCGCCGCCACGGCGATGTCGATGCCGCGCTTGAGGTCCATCGGGTTCATGCCGGCGGCCACCGCCTTGACGCCTTCACGCACGATCGCTTGCGCCAGCACCGTCGCCGTGGTGGTGCCGTCGCCGGCGCGCTCGCTGGTGAGCGTGGCCACCTCCTTGACCATCTGGGCGCCCATGTTCTCGAACTTATCGACGAGCTCGATCTCCTTCGCCACCGTCACCCCGTCCTTGGTGATGCGCGGCGCGCCGTAGGATTTGTCGAGCACGACGTTGCGGCCCTTGGGCCCCAGCGTCACCTTGACGGTGTTGGCGAGAATGTCGACGCCGCGGAGCATCCGCTCGCGCGCATCGGTGTGAAACCGTAATTCCTTGGCTGCCATGATGTGCTCCTTAAGCGGCTTTGCGCAAACGAGAATTCTCGATCACGCCCATGAGGTCCGTTTCCGGCATGATGATCAGCTCTTCGCCATCGAGTTTGATCTCGTTGCCGGACCATTTTCCGAACAGGACGCGATCGCCGACCCGGACGTCGAGCGGATGAATCGCTCCGTCTTTCGAGCGAGCGCCCGGCCCGACCGCGACCACCTCGCCCTCCATCGGCTTCTCCTTTGCCGTGTCGGGGATGATGATGCCGCCCGCCGTCTTCTCCTCGGGTCCCACGCGGCGGATCACCACGCGGTCGTGCAAGGGACGAAATTTCATAAGCCTCTCCTAGACTCTGGTTCTCGCCGCGCGGGGTCTCCGCGTCTTGCGAGCCTCGGTATCGTCGACGTTGCCGCGAGCGCGCTCGAATCAGAGGCGCAGCAGCAGTTTGATCTCGCGCCAGGCCGGGAGCCGCTCGGCCGCGGCACCGACGCCCGCGGCTTCTCGGGCCTTGCCGAGCCAAGCCTGGCGAACATCCCAACCGTGGTGCGGCCACGGCGCGCCGGCCGGCTGGCTCGCCTCGTACATCTTTCGCGCGAGCCGCTCGATGCCGCGCGCGCTAGGCAATTTCGCTCTCCATGACCACGCGCAGATGCCCATCCGAGAGGGACTGAACGCGATACCCGTGCATTCCATGCTCCACCGGTAGCCGGCGCACGATCTTGAATGTTCCCAATGCTTTCGAGAGATAGGGGCTCGGGACGAGTCTAACGGTATCGCCGGCCGCAAATCTTGGATCCATCATCGCTCGCACTCCTTTGCTCTCTCACTCGCGTGTTGCGGGGAACCGACCTCAATCACCCATCCGTCGGAGTAGCGGCGCGCGCCGCTACTCCGACGGATGGGCGCCAGGGATCGACCTGGAGGCATGGCTGCTGACCCATGGAAGCTCGCTGGTGGCCGCCACGCCCAGGAATACCGCCACTCCCAGTATGGCAAGGATCAGCCAAACCGCCGGACTCCGTACTCTTCTGGCCGCACCGGCCTTTGCCGGATCGGATCCGGCCACTGAGCCGCGCTCGGGCAGGAACTCGACCAAGCGGGCCGCGATCCCCCGCGTCTCCGACGGCTCCCAACGGCCGACCGGCAGCCGAGCGATCATCCCGCTCAGCGTCACAATCGCAAAATCCCTCGGCAAATCCGACAGGCGCGCCGCCTCAATCCAGGGGTCGAGGCCCAGTCGCGTGAATGCGGACACCACGCTGAGCGGCATGCCGATTCTCTCCTCGCCGACGGTCGCGAAGAGAAACTCATTGAACTCGGAATCCAGGAGCGAGAATTGAGCCGGGAGCGCCATCGGTGTTACGCCGCCAGCCTGCGCGCGCAGGCGTCGGCCACGTCGAGATCAGCCAGCGGGGCGCCGGCTGCCACGACCCATTTCTTCGCGAGTTCGTTGCGGGCGCTCCAGTCGAGCGCGCCGGTGTCGGCGACCTCGGCTTTCGCCCGAGACGCGCAGACCATCGCCAGTTGCTCGGTGACGTTCTCGCGCATCTGCGTTTGCGCGGACCCGCGCGTGACCTGCCAACCCATGTAGTTGGAAATCAGCGGGCCCGCCACCAAACCGATCGCGAGGGCGAATACAATGGGTTTCGCCGTCTGCCACTTCGCTTGCGCCGTTTGCACGTATGTCACTTGGTTTTCCTCCCTGGGTTGTCGAGCGGCATCCACGCGACCCGGCGCTCAGACATCGCGATGCCAGTTCACGCGGATGAGATAGTCGGCCTCGTCGAAATGGTGGTCGAGAGTGCCCTCGAATGTTCGGAGCATCGCGGCGCCGATCCGGTGCGGCAGATGGAGGTCGGTCGTGGTGACCACCACGCGATCCTCGCCGTGCTCGATGCCGATGATCCGATTGAGCGGACGGTCGCACTTCTCGCCGAGCTCTTGCTCGCCGGCGATGCGGACGATCTCCGCGCGGTTCGGCCGGACGAAACTGCCGGTGAGTTTGACCACCCCCGCAGGATGGTTGTCGTTGCTGCGGTGGCAGGCTTGGCAGACCGCCTCGTGGGCGTCGGCGGGACGCGGGCCCCACTGCCATCGACCAGAGCGATAAATGGCGCCGCATTGCGGACAGACGGTGGGCGCCACGAGTTTGCCCGGATGCTTATAGGGATCGACCCGGCGTCCGCTCCGAGCGCCCGTCCAGCGCCGCACTTCCGGCGGCATCGGCAGTGGCGCAGCGCTCTCCGGCATGAGGACTTCCTTTTGAGCCGGTGGCGCCGGGGCCGCCCCTTCTCGGGCTACAGCATCGTCTTCTTGTCGGCGCGATCCGTCGGCTGATTCAGAGTGGACGCGTATTTAGAAGTGGGGACTGAATAATATTTTACAACGGGTGGCAGAAGAATTAGGGAAAATGAGGTCACGAGGAAGATAACAGCCTGCGAATACTGTTCCTAATTTTGCAGACTCAAGGGAATAAGAGGCAATCGAACGGGCACAGCGTCGTTTCCTTGCGGGAGACCACGTTCACGAAGGCTCGGGCTTAAAGCTCAACCCGCAGAGGCCGAGGCAACGCCGAAGAGCACGGCGAAATAATGGAAACCGGCAGCCACGACAACAAGCGCATGCCAGATTGCATTGTGGAACCGGAGTCTTTTCCACAGATGGAAGACCACGCCGA
The DNA here is from genome assembly GCA_035604335.1 of Allostellaceae bacterium. Classification (GTDB taxonomy): domain Bacteria; phylum Pseudomonadota; class Alphaproteobacteria; order ATCC43930; family CGMCC-115725; genus DASZHJ01. The sequence continues at coordinate 3,599 of DATNIT010000302.1, forward strand.
TCGTATAGAGGACGCCGCCTGCCGCGAGCAAAGAGATGGTCGATGCTGCAAGGCTAGCAAAAATCGGCTGCAGCGCTATCAACGCGATCCATCCGAGGCCGAGATAGATGAACACGAACCCGCTCTCGAGCCGGCGAGGAAATGCGAGCTTGGTCACGAGCCCTGCCAGGGCGGTCAGCCAAATAGTGGACATCAGGCCCCATCGCCATCTCGGATCGTCGATGCTCGCCACGAAGGGCGTATAGGTTCCGGCGATCATCAGGAAGATGGCGCCGTGATCGCACCGGCGAAGCGCTTCCTTCCAGCGTGAGGGGGGCGTCAGGTTGTAGGCCGCGGAGAAGCCCAGCATCGCAAGAAGCCCCACCGCATAAACCAGAATTGCCGTGAAATGAGGGCCTCCGTGATTGCGGATCGCGATATTCAGCAGGACGATAACGGCAACCGCACCGGCCAATGTCCCGATCGAGTGGATCGCCAAATCGGCCTTCAATTCGGCAGCCGTGTAGGAGTCGGGCGTTCTCGGTCTCGCGGTTCGTATTGCCATTTCCATTGCCGGCATCGTGTCGCGACCGTCCAAGCCTTTTTTCGGGCGGCCCCAGCCGGATGGTCGGGTGACGTCCCTTATAAGGCCGCCTCCGTCGTCGAGCTGCCGTTACGCAAGGGCCACGGCGCGCAATGTCTCGCGGTCCCAGGTCGATGGGTAGCGGGGTCGTGTGGCCGCTCGGCATGTTCGCAAAGGTCGCACTCAGTGTCGATCTCGTTCGGCTGAGCCAGCAGCTCCTGGCGTAGGGCGCGAAGACATCGTCGCGAAGCGCAAGGCGGATCCGTGCGAGGCCCGAGCTCGCGCTGCCCAAAGACGGAAACGCCGCCCGGTCGGGGGCGGCGGTTTCGGAGACGCTCCGCCGTTCGGCGAAGGTGGTTGCGGGGAGAGGATTTGAACCTCTGACCTTCAGGTTATGAGACTGCGGATTGTGAAAAGCCAAACATCTGATCGGACTTGAAAATCTGTAGGTAGACCAAAATAGGCGAGCAAAATCGCGACATTCTTGACAGTCCCGCAGGCATTGGCGGACACCGAGGGACACTCTAAACCGTTAGGGCGTCGGACTTCCATCGGACATTAGTTTCTGAGATGATGTGCCGGCGTCGGATAGCCCGACACGCTGGAGCACGCTTCATGCCGCGACGCGCCACTGTTCGACTGACGGATAAAGTCGTGGACGCCCTCCCCGTCCCGGCCACGGGCGCCGTCATCACGTACGATAAGGACATCCCCGGCTTCGGCATCCGCGTGACAGCTAAAGGCGCCCGCTCGTTCGTCCTTAATTATGTGGTCAACGGGGTCGAGCGTCGGATGACGATCGGCAAATATGTGGTGCCGGGCGTTGAGCGCGGTGCAGGCCACTCGATCTGGTCGAGCAGCGCCGCACGGGAGGAGGCCCGCGAGCTCCGACGCAAGATCGATCGCGGCATCGATCCCCTGGCCGAGCGCAAAGACCAAGAGCTGGCTGCGGCCGCCGACCGTGATGCACCGTCGATGCAGGACCTCTTCGATCGGTACGAAAAAGAACACCTGC
>DATNIT010000303.1:0-20198 GCA_035604335.1 Allostellaceae bacterium
TTGTTCGGCAGCAGCGGAGCGATAATCGACCACTCGAAATCCGTCAGTTCGAAGCGTCGTGCATTCATGATGGCTCCTCCAAGGAGCTTGAATCACACCGCGCTACGAAATGGAATCCCGTTTATGAGTTTGTGACCTAGACTACACGGGTTCGGGGTTGGGAGACCAAGGGACCCGTCGCTTGCCGCGACCGGCGCCGTCCCTATACTGCCCGCCGCACTATCGCTTGAGGGGCTCCCATGAGTGGTTCGGTTAAGAAAGTCGTGCTCGCCTATTCCGGCGGCCTCGATACGTCGGTGATCCTGCGCTGGCTGCAGGACACCTACAAATGCGAGGTCGTGACCTTCACCGCCGATCTCGGCCAGGGCGAGGATTTGAGCCCGGTGCGCCGCAAGGCCGAGCTCATGGGCATCAAGGAAATCTTCGTCGAAGACCTCCGCGAGGAGTTCGTGCGCGACTTCGTGTTCCCGATGTTCCGCGCCAACGCGCTCTACGAGGGCAGCTATCTCCTGGGCACCTCGATCGCGCGGCCGCTGATCGCCAAGCGCCAGATCGAGATCGCCAACCAGGTCGGCGCGGACGCGGTGGCCCACGGCGCCACCGGCAAAGGCAACGACCAGGTGCGCTTCGAGCTCACCTATTACGCGCTCAAGCCGGACATCAAGGTGATCGCGCCCTGGCGCGAGTGGAAGCTCACCTCGCGCACGCGGCTCCTGGAATACGCCGAGCAGCACCAGATCCCGATCGCGAAGGACAAGCGCGGCGAGGCGCCGTTCTCGGTGGACGCGAACCTCCTGCACATCTCCGCCGAAGGCAAGGTGCTGGAGGACCCCTGGAGCGAGCCCGAGGAGTTCGTCTACAGTCGGTCCGTGGCGCCCGAGAAGGCGCCGGACAAGCCGGAATACGTCGAGGTCGAGTTCCTCAAGGGCGATGCGGTCGCGGTCAACGGCGAGAAGCTCTCGCCGGCAGCGCTGCTGACGCGCCTCAACGAGCTCGGCGGCAAGCACGGCATCGGCCGGCTCGATCTCGTGGAGAACCGGTTCGTCGGCATGAAGTCGCGCGGCGTCTATGAGACGCCGGGCGGCACGCTCCTGCAGGCGGCGCATCGCGGCATCGAGAGCATCACCCTCGATCGCGGCGCGGCGCACCTCAAGGACGAGCTCATGCCGCGCTATGCCGAGCTCATCTACAACGGCTTCTGGTTCTCGCCGGAGCGGCTGATGCTGCAGGCGCTGATCGACCAGAGCCAGGAGAGCGTCGAGGGCACCGTGCGGCTCAAGCTCTACAAGGGCTTTGCCCGGGTGGTCGGGCGCAAGTCGCCGAAGAGCCTCTATAGCCTCGCGCACGTCACCTTCGAGGAGGACCAGGTCTACGACCAGCGCGACGCCGAGGGTTTCATCAAGCTCAACGCGCTCCGGCTCCGGCTGGCGAAGGCGCTGCGGAAGTAGCGGCGGGGATCGGGGCATGGGACGAGGGATGGGTCGGCGGCTCGTCGCGTGCCTGCTCCTGCTCGCCGTCGCGGCGTGCGCGGATATGGGTTCGAGCGGACCGGCCGCGATCCAGCGCCGCGCCGCGCAGTCGCTCGCGGAAAAAGCCAAGGGCGACGACTTCCGAGACGGCAAGAACGGCGTCGGCGTCGACTACACGCAGGCGATCCGCTGGTATTGGCTCGCGGTCGAGCACGGCAATACCGGCGCCAGCAACAACCTCGCGGCACTCTATCTCAATGGCTTGGGCGTGCCCGAGGATGTGCCGCAGGCGCTCAAGCTTTATCGCCTGGCGGCGAGCGGCGGAAACACCTACGCCATGGTGAGCCTCGGCGACCTCGCCCGGATCGGCAAGGGCGTGCCGAAGGACGATGCCGAGGCCGCGCGCTGGTACCGCCGCGCCATCGATGCCGACGGCAACACGGTGGCCATGAATCAGCTTGCGCTGCTCTATGAGGGCGGGCGCGGCGTGCCGCAGGACATGTCCCAGGCGGTGCGCCTCTATCGCCAGGCGGCCGAGGGCGGCAATCCCGTCGCCATGGTGAACCTCGGCAACCTCTACGTGAGCGGCCGCGGCGTGCCGGCGAGCGACGCCGAGGCGGTGGCGTGGTACCGCAAGGCCGCCGAGCTCGGCAACGCCGGCGGCGAGCGCGCGCTCGGGCTCATGTATCTTGAAGGCCGCGGCGTCCCGCAGAACCTCAACGAGGCCTCGAAGTGGCTGAAACTGGTGGCCCAGCCGCAGTTCACCGTCCCGAAGCAGGGAACTACAGCGCCGGCTCCTTGAGCCCGCGGCGGCGGCAGGCGGCGACCACGGTGTTTCGCAAGAGGCAGGCGATGGTCATCGGGCCGACGCCGCCCGGCACCGGCGTGATCGCGCCCGCGACGTGCTGAGCCTCGGCGAAGGCGACGTCGCCCACCAGCTTCGGCTTGCCGTCCGTGCCCGCGACGCGGTTGATGCCGACGTCGATCACGGTGGCGCCGGGCTTGATCCAGGATCCCTTGACCATCTCGGCGCGGCCGACGGCGGCGACCAGGATGTCCGCGCGGCACGCGACGGCCGGGAGATCGCGCGTCTTCGAATGCGCGAGCGTCACCGTGCAATCCGCGGCCAGCAGCAGCGCCGCCATCGGCTTGCCCACGATGGTGGAGCGGCCGAGGACGACGGCCTCGAGACCGGCGAGGCTCGGCAGCACGTCCTTGAGCAGCAGGAGGCAGCCCAGCGGGGTGCAGGGCACCAGCCCCGTCTCGCCGCTCCAGAGCTGGCCCACGTTGCGGGCGTGAAATCCGTCGACGTCCTTGGCGGGATCGAGCGCGTCGATCACCGCGCGCGCGTCGATCTGGCGCGGCAGCGGCAGTTGCACCAGCACGCCGTCGACCTCGGGATCGGCGTTGAGCTCTCGCACGAGACCGAGCAGCTCGGGCTCTGAAATGTCGACGCGAGGCCGGTGCTCGAAGTTCCGGAAGCCCGCCTCGAGCGCCGCCTTGTGCTTGGAGCGGACATAGACCTGGCTCGCGGGGTCCTCGCCCACGAGCACCGTGGCAAGGCCCGGCACCACGCCGTGCTCGCGCTTCAAGCGCTGCGCCGCTTCCGCCACCTGCGCACGGAGCGCCGCGGCCTTCGCCTTGCCGTCGATCAGGCGCGCGACCATGGCCGCAATCCCTCCTCGATACGCGCGGCGAGCGCCGCCGGCGCGCCGGTCACTGCCACCACTTTGCGCCGGTCGGTCAGGCCGCGCACCACCGCGAAATCACGCGGCGGCAAGCGGAAGGCGCGGGCGAGCAGCTTGAGGAGCGCGGCGTTCGCCTTGCCGCCCTCGGGCGCCGCGGTGACGGCGACCTTGAGCACCACACCGCCGTCGGCCTCGTCGGCGAGACCGATGATGCGCTCCGCGGAAGCTTTGGGAGTGAGGCGCACCGCGAGCCGCACGCCGTCCGCCGCCGCCGAGAAAGGCCGTCGATCCGGCATGCCCGGCCTCAGAGCCGGTAAACCTGGAGCACCAGCGTGCTGAGCTCCGCCTCGATCAGCCAGATAATCAGCAACACGATGAGCGGCGTGATGTCGAGCCCGCCGAAGTTCGGCAGGAAGCGCCGGAACGGCCTATAGACCGGCTCAGTCAGGCGATAGAGCACGTCGAGCACGCCCCGCACGACGTGGTTCGCGGTGGTCAGCACGCCGAGCGCGAGCAGCCAGCTCGTCACCACCGAGATGATGACGACCCACTTGTAGATTTCGAGGAGCTCGATGACGAGCGTGATGATCGGCGCCAGGAATGGGCCCATGGATCGCCCGGTGTCCCCTTGAAAAAAATCCGCCGGTAAGCTAGCCGCTGCCCCCCGACGGCGCAAGCCGGCGACGGCGGACAGCGCGGGGCTCGGCGCTTGACAGCCGCGGGCGGCGCCGGACATAGTCCGCGCCGCCTCGGGGCCGTAGCTCAGCTGGGAGAGCGCCGCGTTCGCAATGCGGAGGTCAGGGGTTCGATCCCCCTCGGCTCCACCAAATCTCATACACACAACATCGGTTTGACCGCGGCGCCAAAGCGCCGCGACAGCCGCTCGCCTTGACAAGCGAGCCCCCCGATCACCACCTCTTGCGCGGGTTTACCGGCGGTTTAAGGCGGAACGATGACGGGGCATTTCCGGACACTGGTGCTGATCAGCGCGCTCATGGGCCTGTTCATGGCCGTGGGCTATCTGATCGGCGGCGAGGGCGGCATGCTGATCGCGTTCCTGCTCGCCGCCGGCACGAACCTCTTCGCCTACTGGAATGGCGACAAGCTCGTGCTCAGCATGTATGGCGCCCGCGAGGTCGACGCCTCGACGGCGCCGGAGCTGGTGGGCCTGGTGCGCGAGCTCGCGGGACGCGCGGGCTTGCCGATGCCGCGGGTCTACATCGTCGAGAGCGAGCAGCCGAACGCCTTCGCGACCGGCCGCAACCCCGAGCACGCGGCCGTGGCGGCGACCACCGGCATCCTGCGGATACTCACGCGCGACGAGCTCGCGGGGGTGCTCGGCCACGAGCTCACCCATGTCCGCAATCGCGACAGCATGACCATGACGATCGCGGCGACCATCGCGGGCGCCGTCGGCATGCTCGCCCATTTCGCGTTCTTCTTCGGCGCGGGACGCGGCGGCGACGAGCGCGGCAGCCCCCTGGGCGCGGTCGGCGCGATCGCCATGATGATCCTGGCGCCGCTGGCCGCGACGCTGGTGCAGCTCGCGATCTCCCGCGGGCGCGAGTTCGAGGCCGACCGCGGCGGTGCCGAGATCTCCGGTAACCCGATGGGCCTCGCGAGCGCGCTCGCGAAACTCGAGGCGGGCGCGCAGGCGCTCCCCAACCTCCAGGCCGAGCAGCACCCGGCGACCGCGCATCTCTTCATCGTGAACCCGCTGAGCGGCGGGGGAATGCAGAGCCTGTTCTCGACTCATCCCTCGACCGAGCGGCGGATCGAGCGGCTCCGGGAGATCGCGGGCGCCATGGGCCAAGGCTCGGGTTGGACAAGCGCCACGGCCACCGGGCGAACCGCCCCCCAGCAGCACGGCTCGCATTCTTCCGGAACGGTTCCGTCCTCGGGATCGGCGCCGCGTCGCGCCGGCCCCTGGGGCTGATCCGCTCAGCCGAGGAGTGATCGCTCGGTCAAGAGTACGCCGTCCTGTCGGCGCGGGCGTTGTCCATGACGGTCCGTCCGAGCGGTGTCAGCTTGGCGTGGCGATCGACAGTGTCCGTGTTCGGGATTGACGGCACCCCCTCGACCGTTTCAACTGGTGGACGCTCTCCGTCCGCTCACCGCCGAGGGAGAAGATCATGATCTCGCGCGTTTCTGGATTCCGGGCTCTGGGCCTTGGCCTGGGGCTCGCGCTGGCCTTGATCCCGCTGAGGGCTCAGGCCGATTGGGGCTGGCATGGCCGGTTCCACGGGCCGGGGTTCGGCGTATTCATCGGGGGTTGGCCCGGCTACTACCCCTATTACACGCCCTACTACGCGTATTACCCACCGCCCTATTACTACCCGCCGCCCTACTACGCGCCGGCCTATTATCGGCCACCGCCGCCGCCACCGCCCGCTTATGGGCCAACGCCCGCCGCGGCGCCCGCGCCGCTCGCGTCCCAAGGCCGGAGCTTCCGGGTCTTCTTCGAGTTCGACAAGGCGAGCTTGACCCGCGAGGGCGAGCGCGTCGTGCGGGACGCCGCCGCAACCTATCGCCGAACCGGCGCCGCGCGCATCGAGGTGACCGGCTACACGGACCTCTCCGGCACGCCGCAGTACGATCGCGGCCTCTCGAAGCGGCGCGCGGAGTCCGTGCGCGCGGCCCTGGTGTCGCAGGGCGTGCCCGTGGGCTCGATCACCGAGAGCTGGCGCGGCAAGCAGAACCCGCTGGTGTCCACCGCCGACGGCGTGCGCGAGCCGCAGAACCGCCGCGTCGATATCGTCTTACCGTAAGCGGGCGGCGACAACCGGCGCCGTCACGCGGCGCCGGCGACGTAGGCCTTGAGCGAGGTGGTCTCCAGCTCGATCTCGTCGAGCCGGTTCTTGACGACGTCGCCGATGCTGACGAGGCCCGCGAGCTTGCCGTTGCGGAGCACCGGCAGGTGACGGATGCGCCGCTCGGTCATCAGCGCCATCAGATCCGCGACCCGGTCGTGGGGACCGCAGGTGACGACGGTCTTGGTCATGAGATCCTCGACGCGGCGCTCGAACAACGCCGCGCCGTGGCTACCGAGCCCGTGGACGATGTCGCGCTCGGACAGGATGCCCTGCGGCTCGGTGCCGTTGGCACTCACCACCAGCGCGCCGATGCGATGGCGGCAGAGAGCCTCGACCGCCTCGGCGACGGTGGCCGTCGGGCGGATCGTGACGACGGCGTCGCCTTTGACCTTGAGGATCGCGTCAACATTCATGACAGCGCCTCCCGCTTGCGGGGCTGGAGCCCGCGCGGCGTGCGCCCAACCCCGGGGCCCTTGACCCGCGTGACCAAGGCCTCGACTTCGCGATGCTCGACGTGATCCGCACGCATCACCAGACGGCCGATCTCGTCGCTTAAGAGTTCTTGCACGCCCGGCTCAGGGGCGGGCCTCTTGGGTTGCGCCATGACGCACCTCTCTGCCACCGCCACATGAGTGCGACGGCTTAAATCTCATTTAGGGTCTCTGGCCGTCTGCCCAAGGGCAGTGCGCGAATAAATCGATTCAATGTCGCGGTATAGGCGCTGCAATGCACGCGCCACCCGCGCCGCGAGCCGCTCTCGGCGTGGCGCACCGCACAACGCACGCTCAGAGGATTCGGCGCAGATATGCCTCGGCGCCGCGGGCGTGGTCCCAATCGCGGGCGTAGCCGAGCGAGACTTCCTGGAAGTGAACCCCGTCGGCGAACCGGCTGGCGCGCACGTGGAGGTGGCCATAGACCACGGCGCGGGCCCGGAAGCGGCGGTGCCAGTCGGCCGTGGCGCGGGTTCCACACCAGGGTGCGTAGCGCGGTTTTCTCGGCAGCACGACGTCCTCCGGCCGCAGCGGATAGTGATTGACCAGGATCGTCCGGGCATCGGCGGGGATCTCGCGGAGACGCTGCTCGCTCGCGACCAATCGGCTGGCGCACCACTCGGCGATGTCGACGAAGGGCTCGGGATGCAGGCGGCGCTCGTCGGTGGCGACGATGCCGGCTTCGGCGGCCCAGGCGAGGACCTGGTCGCGTGGGATCTCCGCGGGCCGCACGCTGTAGTCGTAGAGCAGCAGGAGCGGCGCGATCACGGTCTTGGGCCCGTCGCCCGGCCAGAGCGGATAGGGGTCCTCCGGGGTAATCACTCCGTAAAGGCGGGCCAGCCCGAGCAGCTCGGCATACCGCTGGGCGCCGCGCGACGCGCCGGGAAGCCGCGGATCCATCCAGAGCTCGTGGTTCCCGGGCACCCAGATGAGCTTGGCGAAACGCGGTCTCAGCAGCTCGAAGGCCAGCGCGAGCTCGGCCAAGCTGTCGCCGATGTCGCCAGCCAGGATCAACCAATCCTCGGGCCGCGGCGCAATCCGCTCGACGGCGCGCCGGTTGAGGTCGATGCCGAGATGCAGATCGCTGATCGCCCACAGATTCATGACCGCGATCTTATCGTCCTTGGCGTCGTGGCGTCTTGCCGGTTAAGAGTTGAGCCAACAAGACGCCAATCGGAGATCGGCGGCTTCGCCGCGAAGGAGAAAGCCATGGGCACCTACACCGTCTGTCTCACCTTCGATTTCGACGCGCTCTCGGGCTTTATTGCCCGGGGGCTCACGACCCCGACGCCGATCTCGCGCGGCGAGTTCGGCGTGGTGGCCTCGGAGCGGATCGTCGAGATGCTCGACCGGCACGAGATACCCAGCACTTGGTTCATTCCCGGCCATACCATCGAGAGCTTTCCCGATGCCTGCCGCCACGTCCACGCGGCGGGCCACGAGATCGCGCACCACGGCTGGACCCACGTGCCGCCCGCCAACCTCAGCCGCGAGCAGGAGGAATGGAACGTCGTGCGCGGCAACGAGGCGATCCGGATGATCACGGGCCAGGCGGCCCGGGGCTATCGGTCCCCGTCCTGGGACTTGAGCCCGCATACGATCGAGCTGCTGCTGAGCCACGGCTTTCTCTACGACAGCAGCATGATGGGGCACGACTATGCGCTCTACCGCTGCCGCACGGGGGACCAGATCGAGCTGGAGACCCCGGCCGTGTTCGGGCCCGAGACCGATCTCGTGGAGATGCCGATCAGCTGGTCGACCGACGACTATCCGCACTTCGAGTACATGCGCATGCCGAACATGCTGGCGCCCGGGCTCAACTGGGCGGGCGGCGTGCTGGAGAACTGGTACGACGATTTCGATTACATGACGCGCATCGGCGAGTCCGGCGTGCTCACTTACACCTGCCACCCCTTCGTCATCGGCCGCGGCCACCGCATGCTCATGCTCGAGCGCCTGATCGAGAAGCTGAAGAGCCGGGGCGCGGTGTTCCGCACCATGGAGGCGGTGGCGCGCGATTGGCTCGAGACCGCGCCGCCGCCGAAACGTTGACGCTCTTCCAACTCGGATGGAGACGCCCCCTCACCCTCCCCTCTCCCCGCCGGGGACAGGGTTGCGGAAGCTTGGCGAGCGAAGCGAGCTTAGCCGCAGCTGGGTGAGGGGGAACTCCTACACTTACGCGTGCGCCAGCGCCTGCTTCACACGCTCCGGCGTCATCGGCACTTGGCGCAGCCGCACACCGACGGCGTCGTAGATCGCGTTGGCGAGCGCAGCGGCAACGGGTGCGGTCGCGGCTTCGCCCGCGCCCACGGGCGGCAGCTCCGGGTGATCGATGAGCTCGACCACCACCTCCGGCACGTCCGGAAATTTGAGGATGGGATAGCTCGCCCAATCGACGCTGGTGACGCGATTGCTGTCGAAGACCGCCTCCTCGAAGAGCGCGCGGCTCAATGTCTGCAGAATGCCGCCCTCGACCTGATTCTTCACCGCATCGGGGTTGATCACCAGGCCGCAATCATGGGCGCACACCACGCGCTCCACGCGCACCGCGCCCGAGCCGCGATCCACCGTCACGTCCATGCCCATCGCGACATAGTTCTCGGCGTGCTTGTAGTGGATGTAGGCGACGCCGCGACCGCGTGCGCGTACATCGGACCCGGCGCCGCCACTCGGTCCGTTGCGCGGCTCCCATTTCATGATCTCTCCCACCCGCTTCAGCACCGCGATGCCGCGGGGATCGTCGATCCCTTGCAGGCGGAAGGCGAGCGGGTCCGCGCCGGCGGCGACCGCGAGCTCGTCGACCAGGCTCTCGACCGCGAAGGTGTTCGCGACCTTGCCGGGCGCCCTAAGGTTTGAGGGCCGGAGCGGCGTGTCCTTGAGCCAGTGCGCGACCACGTGCACGTTCGGCACGGTATAGGACGGGTCGGCGTTCTGCGTGATGAGGCCGGTGGCGATGCCCTGGGGCTGCGGCAGCCCCGCAGCCGCGGGCGAGAGCAGCGGAATGTTCGGCAGACCCTTGGTGGCGGCGGGGATCCACATCTCGGCGTTCCAGGCTGCGATCTTGCCGGTGTCGTCGAGACTTGCGCTCAGCTCCAGGAGCTGCGGCGGACCCTTCGGGTCCCAGCCGTGCTCGTCCTCGCGCATCCACTGCACACGCACGGGCCGGCCCGCGGCGCGCGACAGGATCGCCGCGTCGGCCGCAGCGTCCTCGTGCCCGTTCATGCCATAGCAGCCGGCGCCGTCGAGGTAGACGAGCCGCACCTGCTCGACCGGCAAGCCCAGGACCTTCGCGAAATGCGGCCGATACTTGTGCGTCGACTGCGAGGCTGTCCAGACCGTCGCCTCCTCCGCGCGCACGTCGGCGACGGCGCAGGAGGGACCCAGGGAGGCATGGCTCTGCGGCGGCCAGTAATAGGTGGCGCTCAGCTTCTTGGCGGCGCCGGCGAGCACCTGGGGCGCGTCGCCGCGCTGGATCAGCGCCTCGTTGCCCTCCACTGAGCTTTCGCGGATCGCGCGCTGCAAGCCGTCGCTGCCTGGCAGCCCGCCGCCGCCGCTCCAGCTCGCCTTGAGCTCGCGCGCGGCGCGCACCGCCGCCCATTCGTCCTGCGCGACCACGCCGAGGAAATTCTCGATCCGCACGACCCGCACGCCGGGAATGCCGGCGATCGACGCCTCGTCCACGGAGTCGAGCTTGGCGCCGATCGCGGGCGGATGGACGACGCGGCCGTGCAGCATGCCGGCAAGCTTGAAGTCGTGCATGTAGGTGTGGCGGCCCGTGAGCTTCGCCGGCAGGTCGGGCCGCGGCAGCGGCTTGCCGACCACCGCATAGGAGGCGGGGTCCTTGAGCGGCGCCTTGGCATCGAGCTTGAGCGCGAACGGCTTGCCGCCAATGAGGTCGCCGAACCGCACGCGTTTGCCGCCGGTCTTGGCGCGGATGGTGCCGGTCTCGACGACGAGCGCCTCCGCCGGCGTCTTGAGCCACTCGGACCCGAGGCGCAACAGCGCCTGGCGCGCGGTCGCCGCGGCCTGGCGGATCTGCACGCCGCCGCGCTGAATGCCGGTACTCCCTGCGGTCGGACCTTGGTCGGGCGTAAGCGCCGTGTCGCCCTCGATGAGCGCGATGCGCTCGACGGGGAGGTCCAGCTCCTCCGCCACCATCTGGCGCACGGCGATCCGGAATCCCGTGCCGAGATCCACCTTGCCGCTATAGGCCGTGACGGAACCATCGGGGTGAACGGCGAGAAAGCCATCGACCTCATCGGCATCGACGGTCTTGCCCAGATCGGCCTTGAGCGTGGCCGCCGTCTGCGCGCGCGTGGGCCAAGCGGCATCGAGGCTGAAGCTCACGACGAGAGCGCCGCCCGCCTTCAGGAGGCCGCGGCGCGAGAGGTCGGGCATCGCGGTCATGGGCCCCTCCTCACGCCTGGCTCGCGCCCAGCACCGCGCGCAGGATGCGGGTATGCGTGCCGCAGCGGCAGAGATTGTCGGCGAGGGCGTCTTTCACCTGCGCCGCGGTCGGGCGCGGCGTCTTGGCCAGCAACGCCTTCGCGGTCATGACCATCCCATTGGTGCAGTAGCCGCATTGCGCCGCCTGCTCCGCGATGAAGGCGGCTTGCACGCGATCGGGCTTCTCCGGCGTGCCGAGACCCTCGAGCGTGGTCACCGATTTTCCCTGTGCGGCGCTTATCGGCAACGCGCAGGAGCGCACGGCCTCGCCATCCATCAGCACGGTGCACGCACCGCACTGCGCCAGCCCGCAGCCGAACTTGGGCCCATGCAATCCGAGCGCATTCCGGAGGAGGTAAAGCAGCGGCTGATCGGGATCCCAGCTCTCGACCCGCTGCGTCTTGCCGTTGACGTGAAGAGTATAGGACGCCATCGCATGCTCCCGGAGATCGGATGCTCCGGGACTCAGTCTAGCGCGCGTCACTTAGGCGGCAAATCCGCCCGCCAGGACGAACACGGGTTTGTGACTGCGCGGCTCGCCTAGAGCTCCGGCCGGCGCTGGCGCCATGGCGTGGCGCGCTCGTAGGCATCGCCCAACTTGAGGAGCGTCGCCTCGTCGAAGCGGCGGCCCACCAGCTGAAGTCCCATCGGCAGCCCTGCCTTGGTGTAGCCGGAGCACACGCTGAGCGCGGGATGGCCCGAAACGTTGGCGGGCGTGGTGAGCGAGGCCCTCTCGTAAAACGCGAGCGGCCGCACCGCCTCGATCGGCGGCGCCGGTGCGATCGAGGTCGGGAAGAGCAGCGCCGTATGCCGCTCGAGCGCGCAGCCCATCTCGAGGGCGAGATGGCGCCTGAGGCGCGTCGCTTGCACATAGTCGGGACCGGAGAGCAATGCCCCCGGCATCAAGCGGTGGCGGAAGATGGCGCCATACTCGCGCCAGCGGGTCTTGATCGTCGGCTCGTGAATGGCGAAGGCCTCGGCAATCATGATCACGACGCAAGCGGCGTGATAGTCGTCCGCGGGTGAGAGGGCGACGTCCTCGATGCGCGCGCCGAGCTCGCCGAGCTGTCGGATCGCCGCGGCGGTGGCGGCGCCGACCTCGGGATCGAGACCGGGATCGCTCTCGTAAAAGCCGCGGACCACGCCGATGCTGAGGCCTTTGAGGTCACCGCCCAGCGCTGCCGCGTAATCCGGCACCGGCGCCCGCACGGAGGCGGGATCGCGCGGATCGGGGCCGGCGATCGCCTGCAGCAGCAGGGCGCAGTCGCGCGAGGTCCATGCCATCGGCCCGCAGTTGTCCAGCGAGAACGACAGCGGAAACACGCCGGCACGGCTGACCCGGCCGTAGCTCGGCTTCAGCCCGGCGAGACCGCAATGCGAGGCCGGCAATCGGATCGAGCCGCCGGTGTCGCTGCCGAGCGTGCCGAGCGTCAGGCCCGCCGCCACCGCGGCACCCGAGCCGCTGGAGGAGCCGCCGGTGAAATGCTTGGGGTTCCAGGGGTTGCGCGCGGGCGGAAACGGCAGATCGAAAGAGGGTCCGCCCATGGCGAACTCGTGGGTCGCGAGCTTGCCCAGCAGGATGGTGCCGGCCTCCGCGAGCTTGCGCGTGGCGGTCGCGTCGGTCTTGGGCACATGGTCGAGCTTGATCCGCGAATGCCCGGTGGTGCGGATGCCGGCGGTCTCGTAGATGTCCTTGAGCGCGATGGGGATGCCATGCAGCGGTCCGCGGCGTCGCCCGGCGCGAATCTCGGTCTCCGCCGTCTTGGCGGCGGCGCGTGCCTGCTCCGGCAGCGTCAGGACATAACTATGCAGCGTGGGATCGAGCCCTTCGATGCGCTGTAAGCAGCCATCGACGAGCTCGACCGGCGAGACTTGCCCCTTCGCCAGCGCGGCGCTCGCCTCGGCGATGGTCCGGTAGGGCGCGCTCACGCTTGCCGCTCCGGCGCCGAGAAGATGTGGGCGGGCTCGGCCTCGAAGGGAAGCTCGCGCGGCAGCCGGGCGGCCCAGCGCTGAAGATGACCCCAGCACTCCCAGAGCGCCTCGCGCTCGGCGTCGGGCAGATCGGAGAACACGCGTGCGATCGCGAGGTCGAACGCCTCGCGGGCGCGCGGATCGGTCGGGTCCGTCATGTCGGCAGCTCCCTCGCGGTGACCTCGGATGGTCCCGCGCGGGAACCGGCGCTGTCAACCGGCGAGAATGGGAACGCCGGTCATCGCCGGCGCCTTCAGGCGTTGCGCGGTCCAGTGCCGGACCCGCCGCCGCAGATGCTCGATGTCGAATGGCTTGAGGATGAAATCATTCCCGCCGGCCGCCAAGCCCGCGCGCACGTCCTCGGCGGTCTTGCGCGGGGTCAAGAACGCGATCGGCACCGCCGAGAGCTCGGGCCGCTTGCGCAGCTCGCGGCACGTGGCGAAGCCGTCCATCTCCGGCATCTGTATGTCGAGCAGCACCAGATGTGGCACGCAGCGGGCGGCGAGGCGAACGCAGTCCGCGCCGCTGGCGGCGCCCATGAAGGTGTAGCCCGCCGCGGAGATCACCGCAGCCAGCATCGCCAAGGTGTCGGCATCGTCGTCGACGCCGAGCACGACCTTGCCGCAGGCGGCGTCCGCGAGAGACTCGATCGTCGCCGTCATTGTGCCGCGCTTGCGGGCTCGAACGCCTCGGACGCCTCCGCGGGAAGCCGCTCGCGCATGGCCTGCGCGGTCTCGGCGTGGACCCGGCGAATCGCCGCGGCTTTGTCCTCGGCATCCGCCAACGAACCCGCGCGACCGGCCTCCTCGAGCCCGCGCGCCAGAGCCGTCAGCCGCATCGCCCCGAAATTGCCGGCACTGCCGGCAAGCTTGTGCGCCTCCTCGACGAGGCCCGCCGCGTCCCGTACTCGGGCCAGGCCGTCGATCCGTTCGACGCTCTCTGTCGTGTTCGCGATCCACGTGCGGAAGAGCTCGCGCAACGCCGCGGGGGTGATGATCTGCGCGAGATCCTGCAGCCGTGCGCCGTCGATCAGATCGAGAGACGCCGGGCCCGGTCTGGACACAGGCGCCTCACGGCTTTCGTCCGTCCAGCGCGCCACGATCTCGCGCAGCGCCACGGGCTTGAAGGGCTTGCTGAGGTAGTCATCCAGGCCGGCCGCCAGATAAGCTTCGCGCTCGCTCGCGATCGCGTGCGCGGTCAGCGCCACGATCGGCACTCGGCTGCGCGGTCCGCCGGCCGCGCGGATGCGCCGGGTCGCCTCGACGCCGTCCATGCGCGGCATTTGAATGTCCATCAGTACGAGGTCGTAGTCCGCCGCCAGGACCATATCGACGGCACGCGCGCCGTCCTCGGCGATCTCCACATGGCAACCCATCCGGCGCAGCATCTCGCGTGCGATCAGACGGTTCACCTCGACGTCCTCGACTACCAGAACGCGCTGTCCGGCGAGAGTGGCCCCTGCCCGGAGCGCTTGAGCGACGTCCGCCGCGCCTTGAACGGCACGCCGCGGCGGCAGCGTGAACCAGAACGTGCTCCCCTCGCCCGGCCGGCTGTCGACGCCGATCCGGCCGCCCATGAGCTCCACCAGCTGCTTGCTGATGGCGAGGCCGAGGCCGGTGCCGCCGAAGCGGCGCGTGATCGTGCCGTCGGCTTGGCTGAAGGTCTGGAACAATGCCTTCTGAGCCTCGGCAGAGATGCCGATACCGGTGTCCCTCACCTCGACGCGCAGGACCGCAGCGTCATTTTCGTCGGCGACATAGCGCGCCTCGACCGAAACCGCGCCCTTGTCCGTGAACTTGATCGCATTGCCGATCAAGTTCACGAGCACCTGACGGATGCGCGTGGGATCGCCGATAAAATTCTGCGCGACGGCGGGATCGATCTTGGTCTCGACCGCGAGTGCCTTTTCCGACGCTTTCGGGCGCAGCAGCTCCACCGCGGTGTTCACGACGTCGGAAAAGCCGAACACGATATTCTCGAGCACCATCCGGCCGGCTTCCAGCTTGGAGATGTCGAGCACGTCCTCGATCACGGAGAGAAGGTGCTGGCCCGAGAGCGTGATGATGTCGAGGTAGCGTCGCTGACCGTCGTCGAGCGGCGTGTCGAGCAGCAGGTGGGCGGCGCCGATGACGCCGTTCAAGGGCGTGCGGATCTCGTGGCTCATGTTGGCGAGGAATTCCGATTTCGTCCGGCTCGCCTGCTCCGCGACGAAACGCGCGCGATCGGCTTCCTCTTTCGCGAGCTTGAGCGCCGTCTCGCGCTCCTTGCGCCCAGTGATGTCGCGGGTGACGGTCACGCGTCCGCCTCGCGAGAGGTTCTGGCCGCGGATCTCGACCCAGCGTCCGGACGCGATCTGCTGCTCGTATTGGCGCGATTGCGGGCTGTGCAGCGCCGTCTCCCACTGCGCCAGCACCGCCGCGGGATCGCCCGGGCCGAAGTCGCCCCGGCGCACGCGCGCTTCGCGGATTGCCTTGGCGGGGTCGGGCGCGCCCAGAATTGTCTCTCGATCGAGATCGAACAGCTCGAACAGGCGCTCATTGCAGCTGATGAGCTTCAGATCCGCGTCGAGCACGAGGATGCCGTCGGGTATGGTCGAGAGGGTCGCCTCGAGGACATCCGTCTTCCGGGCAAGCGCGGCCTCGAGCTCGATACGACGCAGCTCGCGCAGGAGCAGGAACCCGAAAATCATGATCCCGGCGACGGTGCCCACCGCGAGCGGAGCGGTCGTGGCGTCCAGGAGGTCCTGCTCGATCGGTGGGCGCAGAATGAGCCGAGGAACGAACTGAAGGGTCGCCGCAAGGACGGCAAGGGGCAACAGATGCGCCGCTCGCAATTCGCCGTCGCGCCGCAGCGCCGCCCAGCGGACTGCGACACCCAACGCACCGGAGAGCGTGACATTCGCGACGCCGACCAGCGTGCCGAGGCCGCCCAGCCAGAAGCGGACGCCGTCCGCCAACACCGCCGCCAACACTGCCGACACCGGGCCGCCGATGAAGCCGGCGAGCGCCATCAGAGGCGATCGGCCGTCGATGATCACGCCGGGAGCGATGCGCGAGGGATCCAACATCCCCAGCACGACCACGATACCGAAGATCAGCCCGAGCACCGCCGCCGCACCGTGCTTCCCGAAGGGGAATGCCCGCTTGTGCAGCCAAGGAAGCGCCACCAACGCGAACACCGCCAGCGCGATGTTCTGCGCGAGATTGAGCAGCATTGGCCCAAACGCGAGGTCCATTGCCACAGGATGTGGCCAAATCCCCTAAGGGCACATTAACCGTGTGGGATTGCAAATTCCTATGAAAATTCAGTGCTTTATAGTGCCTGTCAGCTCCGCAGGAGCGCTTCCACCTCGGCTCGCCGAGGCATGGAGTTGGCGGCACCGAGCGCGGTGACCGAGAGGGCTGCCGCGGCCGAGGCGAAGCGCGCGGCCTCCAGAAGCGGCCGCCGCTCGGCGAGCGCGACCGCGAGTGCGCCATTGAAGGCGTCGCCGGCGCCGGTTGTATCGAGCACGCGGGGGATGGCGAAGGCCGGCAGATGAGCCTCATGCTCCGCGCTCGAGAGCACCGCGCCGCGCTTGCCCAGCGTGACGATCGCCGCGGCGGCGCCGCGGGCGCGGAATTCCCGGGCGGCGCGTCCGGCATCCTCCACGGTCGAGACGGGCGTGCCCAGCAGGCCCGCCGCTTCCACCTCGTTGGGCGTCACGACCGAGACCGCGGAGAGCAACGACGCATCGAGCTCCCGGGTCGGCGCCGGGTTGAGCACGACGGGCACCGCGGCGCGCCGCGCCATCGCGACGGCGCGCGCGACCAGCGGCATCGGCGCTTCCAAGGTCAGCAGGAACACGTCGGCACCGCGGATGGCGGGCTCGGCGGCATCGATCTCCGTCGCCGTCAGGGCCGCGGTGGCGCCGCCGTTCACGACGATCGCGTTATGGCCGCTGCGGTCGTCGATCAAGATGAGCGCCGTGCCGGTGGCTTCGCTGGTGCTGGTGACGAGATACGCCCGATCGACGCCCTCGAGGTCGTAGAGCCGCTTCGCCATCTCGCCGAAGGGGTCCGCGCCGACCTTGCCGATGAAGCTCGCGGAGGCACCCAGCCGCGCCGCCGCGATCGCCTGGTTCGAGGCCTTGCCCCCGGGCCCCAGCGTGGCCCCGAGCCCCTCCAGCGTCTCATGCCAATGCGGCAGCCGCGGCACCCGACTGGTCAGGTCCGCCGCGAAGAGTCCGAGCACAGCGATGCGCGGCCGAGGCATCCCCGCACGATAGTGCGCGCTTCATCCAGATAGAAGCACCCCCTCACCCAGCTGCGCCTAAGCTCGCTCACGCTCGCTAAGGCTTCGCAACCCTCTCCCCGACGGGGAGAGGGAGAAGTGAGAGGTATTACCCCTCGCCCCTTGGGGGAGAGGGTTGCGAAGCCTTAGCGTGCACCGGGCTTGTCCCGGTGGGAGCTTAGGCGGAGCTGGGTGAGGGAGCGCTGTCGCGTAACCCGCCTCTAATGACACGTATCAATCACGATATCGACGCGCCAGTTCTTCTGCCGTCCCTCGGGGTCGTCGCGCCCGTCGGGCGTCTGGTTGGGCGCGATCGGCCGCGTCTTGCCGTAGCCCTCGATCGGCGCATTCGCCGGCACGAAGCGGTGGCTGCTCAGCCACTGCCGCACGGTCTCCGCGCGCCGGAGCGAGAGCGCGTTGTTGTAGGCATCGCTGCCGATCGCATCCGTATGGCCCTCGATGGCGAGGGGATGCGCGCCAGCCTTCGCGATCTCCGGCCCGACCGCCCCGAGCGTCTCCTCCGCGTCGCTCCGCAATTCCGACTTGTCGAAGGCGAAGAGCGCGTCGCCGAGCACGCTGAGCCGCCGCGCACAGGGCTGCTCCTCCGCATGCACGGCCTCTATGCCCTTCGGCACCTGGATCTCGCCCGGCTTCTGCCAGGGTCCGGTCGGCTGCTGGATCTGCCCCGGCGTCTGCCACGTGCCCTTGGGCTGCTGGACCTGATAGGAGCCGCCGGACGATGTCTGCGCGTGCGCGGCGACAACCACGAGCACGCCAACCGCGGCCAGCGCCGCAATCCGAATGACCCTCATGATGCACTCCCCTCGTCGCGCGAGCGGGCGCGATCATCGCGAAGAAAGTCTTAAAGTATCGTGAGCGGTAAGGATCGATGGCTCGGCATCGCTCAATTGCACTCTGAGCGGTTTCCGAGAATTGGCTTCGCCGTCGAAAATTGGCTTTGAATTGGCTTTGCCGAGACTCGTGCCTTTGATTCATCTCAATAAATTGGCTTTGATTTGTAGATTTTGTTTTTCGCGCGGCAGCGCGTTCCCGCTCATCCGCGCCCCCTGCCGCCCCGCGCCGACATGGGAATTGGGTTCGTTTCGCAATTTTAATGTGCGGCATTGACGGCGCACCGCCGGCGAAATGCGCCTGACCCCGTCGGGCGCCCAAGAGAACGCGACCTTCGTCCCGCTGGTCATCTGTGAAGCTCCGAGCCTCGTCAGGTAGATCGCATTGCGACGACCAGGGTATACGCTTAAAGCGTTCGTGTCAATGCCGATGACGCCGTTCCATCTTGTTCAAGGAAACGCATAGTACGTTCGGATCAGACAAGTGCCGTGGCGGCGAACAAGCTCGCGGCCATCGTGACGGTCGCGATCAGGTGCCAACAGGCACAGACCTCGGTTATTCCCGCCGGATATTATCTGCCGACCAAGATCGCGGGTCCGATGAATGCGGCGATCGGCTTGACTGATTTCCCAAGCTTAGAGGCCTATGCGAGTTTTCGCGAGAAAATGGCTGCCGATGCCGAGGGGCTCGAGATCAGGCGGCGCGTGGAGGCCAGCGGCGCCATCCTCAGCGAGGAACGCTCGTTCCTGAGCTGTATTCCCGAGAGTCGGCGCTAGCACATCTCGAGGGGTTCGGGCCCGAGCAGGCGTCGGTGACGAGGCGCCTGCGCTCACGCAGGATCTTTGGAGCCTCGCGCTCTAGCGCTCGATCGCGGCTCAAGAGCGCAGCGTCGGAGGCGCAGGCGTGCTTCTAGTCTGCATCGCCGCGCGAACTGCACCACTGACTCTGACCCCAACTCTCATTCTCGCTCTGACTGATCCGATCTGGTAGAAGCAATGCCGAGAGGAGGACTGCCAATGTCGATCCTGCTTGGCGTCTTTATTGCCTTGGTAACGTCGCTCGCCGCTAATATCTATGTTGAATGGTTGCGCGTACCGAGACTCGTGCTTTCGGCGGAAGATCCACGCGACGATACATATGGCGCAGGTTTTCCGGCCAATCAGACGCGATCACTAACCCTAAAGCTGACCAACAGAGACCTGCCGCCACTAGCCAGATGGCTATTGCGTACGCCAGCGATGCAGTGCCAAGCAGCGATCACGTTTCACGATCTAAATGGCAAAGATCGCTTTGGTGACGCAATGGCGGGGCGTTGGGCCAAGACACCGGAACCCGTTCCTTTGAAGATAGTCGATAACCATGGCAATCCCGCAGGAACCATTGCGGACCCCGACAGGCCGACGTTTGGTTTCCGCATTGACATCTATCCGGGAGAAAGCGAGTCCCTTGGCCTTGTGATACGAGCAGACAACGAGACGGACTGCTATGGCTTCAACAACGAATCGTACGGTCATGGTTGGCGCAATCCAAAATGGAAGCTGCCCAATGGCACATATCTGGTGAAGGTTCTCATCAGATCATCTGGACGCAGGTGCGTCGGTTGCTTCCGGCTCGTCAACGGCACGTCTCGTGCCGAGCTACATCTGGAAAACGCAAGTGCCGCGGAGCGGAGCATTTTAGGATCGTAGGCAGCTTGACGGTGGGCAAGACGTGGCCGTCTACTCGGGGAAGGCTCTAGGTAGCTTGTACGTCAACTGTCAGGAGCTGTCATTGGCTCGCGTGCATAATGTGTCGAGAATTCGGATATGACAAAATCTGCCGATAGCAAAGGAACGATTAGGTTAACTGAGGAACAAATTCAGTTGGCATTGCGGCTTGAAAGCATCTTCATGCCGCATGCACGACGGCAGCGGAAGGAGACATATACGAGGCAAACCGGCGAGGCGAACTCTCGCAAGCCAATTCGATTTGCACACTATACTTCAGCAGAAGCTGCATTAAAGATCATCAAGAGCAAGCGAATTTTGATGCGTAACGCAACATGCATGGCAGACTATCGGAGCTATGGGCGAAAGTTGGTGACGGCATGAGGGGATAAGGCGGCGTATCGTGGGGGTGTTCGAAGCCTCCCACTTCTCCACTGAAGGAGTGATACGCCGTGCCCGAGACTAACGTTTTTGCGCTCTCCCAACCAGGGAC
>DATNIT010000304.1:0-4560 GCA_035604335.1 Allostellaceae bacterium
TGGCATCCCTGCCCGCCTCGCCGAAGAAGGGATTGCCCGGCGGAAGGCCCAGCCGCGTCATCTCGTCAATGATCGCGACTTTTGAATGATCGAAAATTGCCGGAGCGAGCGTGAGCCCTTCGCCGGAGACTTTGGGGAACAAAGCCAACGTCGGAACGACAGCGAGCAATAGGGCCAGGGCATAAGCCCAAATCGGTAGCCGCACAAAGGGCTCACCATCGTCGACGGCCTTCCTCGGCAAAAGAAACGGAAAAGCGAGCGCTATCGCCGCTATCGAGCTGATCACGACGATCGGCGCGGTAAATCCGACATAGCGATAGAGCGCCAGCGCAAGGACGCTATGACATGCCCATCCAAGCGCCGGAGCGATGGGGAGGGCAAGCGAGGCCGGCACGAGCCAGCGGGCGAATGCCAAGCCGAGCGCACCCCAAAACAACAGCGCTGCCGTGCCGCAAATGATGACGTCGATCGGAGAAACCATGCTTTGTCGACTTCGCTATTGGCATGAGAGTAGCGGCGTTGTTCGCCTTTACCCGGCTTCGCGGCGGCAGGTCCAGGGCCGGTCAATCGCTGCGGCCTTGGAGTCCGCTCTGAAATTATGAGACTCGCGCAAGACGGCTTTCAAGGATCGTGTTTGCCGCGGCTCCCGAATATAACATTTTGTTGAACTCGATTTGATTTTGCGAAGGCGACGATTTGTGACAGCGTGGGCGAGGCGGTGAAAGGGGAAGCGCGGCTCCGCGCAGCCCACTAAGTCCGATTCCCGGCCATTCGTAGGCGACAAAGAGGCGAGGCTCGCGTATGCAATCCCGATCGTCCGTGGCCGTTGGCATTATCTGCAAGACGCCTCAGCCCGGTTTCTCGAAAACCCGCCTGTCTCCGCCCCTCACTCCGTCCGAGTGCGCCGAGCTGTCGGCATGTTTCATTCGGGATCTCGGGACGACAATCGGCTCCTTGAGCGGCGGAGCCGATGTGGTCCCCTACGCGGTCTATACGCCGATCGGGTCGGAAGACGTGCTCCACGCGCTTCTGCCGCCGGAGTTTCGAGTCCTGGCGCAAGTCGAAGGAGGCCTTGGGCGGCGTCTCGGACAGGCCATCCGCCATCTTCTCGATCTCGGGCATGCGGGCGCGATTCTCGTCAATTCGGATAGCCCCACTTTACCGCCCGCGATCCTTCATGAAGCCGTTGGCGCCGTGCGGAGCCGCGACTCCGTCGTCCTCAGCCCCGCGCAAGACGGAGGCTACACGCTCGTAGGCATGTCGAGATTGCATTCCCGGATATTCGAGGAAATTCCCTGGAGCACCGCGGCCGTATATCGTGTTACTCTTGAGCGGGCGGCGGAAATCGGCGTCCCGGTGGCAAACGTGGCCGCCTGGTACGACGTCGACGACCTTGAAATGCTGGAGCTGCTGGAGCGCGAGCTGGCCGGCGAGCGCTTAACCTTCGCCGCACCGGGTATGACTGGTGCGAATGCGCCCGCAACGCGCCGGTTTCTCAGGCGACGTGCTTGGGCGCGCTCAAAGAAAACTGCCTGAGCTATACGACAGTCGCGGCGCGGCAAGGATAATCGCGAAGGAGCGACGCGGATGGATCAAGGAACGGCAGCCGGCTCGAAATCCGCATCGGTGGACCCCCGTCGATACTTCGAAGCGGCGTCGCGACTCGACGAAGAGGTCCGGCAACTCCCGGTCTGCCTTTATCTCGAGGTGACCAATCGCTGCAACCTGCTGTGCACGACCTGTCCCAGAACCTATGCCGAGCTCGAGCCGCCGGCCGACATGAGCTGGGAATTGTTCACGCGGATCGTCGATCAGACCAAGGATCTCGCTCGCGCCGTTCTGCACGGCGTCGGCGAGCCGATGCTCGTCCGGAATCTTCCGCAGATGGTACGATATCTCAAGGACCGCGGAGTCTATGTATTGTTCAACACCAATGGCACGGTTTTGAACGAGAAGAACGGCAGAGCCTTGATCGACGCCGGACTCGACGAGCTGCGTGTATCCCTCGACGCATCGAATGCCCAGTCGTATTTGAAAGTGCGCGGAAAGGATTATTTCAGGCGCATCCTCAGGAACGTAAAAGCGTTTCGGGCGATGCAAGATCGCGAGGGACATCGCAGGCCGAGTGTCTCGGCGTGGCTCACCGGACTGCGAGAGACCATAAAAGAACTGCCCGAATTCGTGCGCATAGCGAATGAAATCGGAATCAACGAGGTCTATCTGCAGCGTTTGGTATTCTTCGACAAGGACGCAATCGGCATGGCGCGGCCCGACCAGGCGCTTTTCGAGCGGATGGAAGCCGAGGAAGCCGCTCACCTGCGCGCTGCCGAGGAGCTTGCAAGGTCGCTCGGCATGACCTTCAGCGCGTCCGGGGCGGCCACCGAGCCTGGCTCGAGCCTCGTGCGCAAGAGCGAGGAGAATCCTTGGTCGCTTTGTCGCAGACCCTGGACGGTCATGTATTTCACCGCGAACGGTCGTGCGCTTCCATGCTGTATCGCGCCGTTTTCCCAGCACGGCTATGAGAACTACACCTTGGGCGATGCAACGCAAGAAAGCCTGCGCGAGATTTGGAATGGCGAACGGTACCGGAAATTCCGCAGCGAATTGCTCAGCGCCGCACCCCCCACGGCCTGCGCGAATTGCGGCCTGCGCTGGAGTCTCTAGTCATGCGGCTGCCGGGCGCAGAGGTCATCGTTGCAGTCGTCATTCCCTGCCTCAACGAGGAGGAAACGATTGCCGAAGTCGTTCGCGAGGTGATTGAGCAGACCCCGGACGAAGTCATCGTCGTCGACAACGGCTCGGCGGATGGCACCGCTGCTAAGGCGAGATCTGCCGGCGCGCGAGTGGTGTTTCAGCCCTTGAGGGGGTATGGGCGGGCCTGCGCCGCTGGGCTGGCGGCCGTCCGGCCCGATGCGCAGATCGTTTGCTATCTCGACGGCGACGGCAGCGACGTGCCCGCCTTTTTGCAGGACGTTGTGGGGCCGATCGCGCGGGGGGAAGCCGACTTCGTCATGGGCTCTCGATTAAGGGGGCGCCGCGAGCCCGGCAGCATGACGCCGCAGCAACTCTTCGCCGGCCGGCTCGCGGGGCTGCTGATGAACCTTCTATATGGCGTCAACTACACGGACATGTCTCCCTTCCGCGCGATGGCCGTTCGCACCATGCGAAGGCTCGGCATGCGGGAACGCACCTATGGATGGAACCTTGAGATGCAAATGCGTGTCGCCGCTGCCGGATTGCGAATCAAGGAAATCGCCGTTGACCACCGGCGCCGGCGCGGAGGCGTTTCCAAGGTGTCGGGCCAGGTCACTGCCGGATTAAGCGCGAGCTGGAAAATCGTAACGACATTCATTCGGCTGCTCATCCAGCTGCGAAAGCAGCAGCCCGTCTAGGCCGGGTTCTCGCCCGGCGTTTTGCGTGTTCCGTCGCATAAGCACGAGCGTGCTTCGCAGGCACCGACCGCGCATCGCGGCCAGGCGCCCGAAGGGCGCCGAAACAATCCAGAGAGAGTTTCGCACCACGCGCGCTGCCCCGGCGTACGCCGGGGTTCGCTGCGCTCGCAATGACGCTTATCTCCGGGTGAGGCGAACTTCCGAACCGCGGCCCTAGCGTTACCGACGTTCTGTGCCGTGCGTGTCGACTTCATGCTTGATTTTGCATTTGCTTCAGGCACGACTCGGTGCGATCCCGCGATTCGTCTATAATCGGCCGTCCTGGAGGGTCATGTTGCCAAAAGCGCCGGCGCATGCCCCTCTCCCGAGACTCCCTCCCGCAAGCGCGAGAGGGACTGAGCCGGTGCCGCGAATGAGGGGAGACTGCCGTGGAAGAGATCGCAAGTTTAGAGGAGCCGGCTCTGCGCGAGGAGGCGCCTCGAGAGGGCGGCCCGGCGTGGGCCGACCTGCGCGAGTGGCTGGCACTCATCGAGCGTCACGGGCTGGTGAAGCGCGTCGCAGGCGAGGTCGATCCCGAGGAGGAGCTCGCCGCGATCACCTTCATGGCGACGAGGAGCCAAGGCGCACCGGCCCTCCTCTTCGAGCGCCTCAAGGGCGACCGCTCGGGCGCCCGCGTGCTCACCAACATGCTGGGGGCGAGCAAGGAGCGCTTCGCGCTCGCCTTCGGCCTCGAGCCGACGCTCCCGTTGCCCGAGATGATCCGGGCGACGCGGGCGATCATGCGGCGGCGCCTGCGCCCGCGCCTGATCCCACCCGAGACGGCACCCGTGAACGAGGTCGTGCTGCGCGGTCCGGACATCGACCTCGGCCTTTTCCCAGCACCCAAGTTCTGGCCCGGCGACGGCGGGCGCTACATCGGCACCGGCGACGTGACGCTCACCCGCGATCCCGAAAGCGGCCGCATCAACGTCGGCGTCTATCGCCAGATGGTGCATGCCAAGGACCGCGTCGGGCTCTATTGCTCGCCCGGCAAGGGCGGCCGGCTCGACCGCGAGGCCTGGTGGGCGCGGGGCGAGCCCTGCGAGGTGGTGGCCGCCTACGGCATCGACCCGGTGCTCTTCATGGTCGGCGCGCAGAGCTTCAGTGCCAAGGAGTCCGAGCTCGACGC
>DATNIT010000305.1:0-19507 GCA_035604335.1 Allostellaceae bacterium
TTGGGCGCGCGGATCTGGTTCATCACCTTCATCGCCTCGATGATGAGCAGCACGCGGCCCTCCTCGATGCGGTCGCCGAGCTTGACGAAGGGCGGCTGGTCCGGCTGCGGCGCGATATAGGCGGTGCCGACCATGGGCGCCTTGACGGCGCCGGGATGATCGACCGGCGCCACCGCGCTGGGCGCCGCGGCGGGCGCTTCCGCCGGCGCCGGTGCCGCGACGGCCACCGTGGATGCCAGCGCGGCCGCGGTGCGCGCCACCCGGATCCGCCGGTCGCCGACGGAATACTCGATCTCCGTGAGGCCCGTCTCGTCGAGGAGCGCCGCGAGGGTGCGGACGAGGTCGCTGTCGATCGGGAGATCGCTGCGGCTAGGCATACGGCTGGAGCCTCCGTCAGTCCGCTTTGTCGGCAACCGCTTCAAGGATCCGTGCCATCGCGTCGAGCGCCAGCAGATAGCCCTGGGAACCGAGCCCCATGATCACGCCGGTGGCGACCAGGCTCACGAAGGACCGGTGCCGCCACTCCTCGCGCTTGTGGGTATTGGTGAGGTGCACCTCGATGATGGGGAGCTCCGCGATCTTGAGCGCGTCGTGCACCGCGACCGACGTGTGCGTGAGCGCCGCCGGGTTGATCACGATGCCGTCGGCGCCTTGGCGTGCCTCATGGACCCAATCGACGATCTGGCCCTCGTGATTGGATTGGCGGAAATCGACGTCGAGACCGAGCTCGCCCGCGCGCTCCGCGCAGGCAGCCTCGATATCCGCGAGCGTGTCGCTGCCGTAGATCTGCGGCTCGCGCACGCCGAGCATGTTGAGGTTGGGTCCGTTCAGAACGAAGATCGTGGCGCGGGCCACCGGCGTCCCTCGCGTTGGATTGGGGTCGGCGCCTTATAGCAGGGCGGAGGCGGCGGGGGAAAGCTCGGCGTCGGCCTTGCCCGCCGACCCCGATGGCACCCGACGCCCCCCGCGAGTTGGGGAGCTTCTTCCTGATGGGCGCGGGCCCCATCCGTGTGGGTGATCAGCACCACGACGCTTGATCGGTAGCTCTCGGGTGCCTTATTGAGGGTTCCAAGAGCAGCCGTCGGGAGGGTGGCGTGAACGAGGACCGCTTCGGATTGCCGGTGGGCACGAAATCGGTACGGGCGCTCGGGCTCTACGCCGAGGCGGTCGATCGCATCCTCTCCGCCAATGCGGGCGCGGAGGCGCTGCTCTCCGAGGCGATCGCGGCCGATCCCGGATTTGCGCTCGCGCACATCGCGCTCGCCCGCACTGCGCAGCTCTATGGTCGCATGGACGAGGCGAGAAGCGCCGCGGCGCGCGCGAGCGATTGCGCCGCTGGAGCCAGCGAGCGCGAGCGGCGTCACATCGAGGCACTCACGTTTTCGATCAACGGCCAACCCGCGCGGGCGATGGCCGCCGTCGAGGCGCATCTCCAAGAATTTCCGCGCGACGCGCTGGTGCTGTCGCTCGCGCTCGGCGTCTACGGGCTCATCGCCTTCAGCGGCAGGTCGGATCATCACGAGGCGCAGCGCGCGCTCCTCGAGGCCCTGGCGCCGCGCTGGGGCGAGGATTGGTGGTTTCTGGGCTATCTCGGCTGGTCGCGCGTGGAGACCGGCGATCCCGCAGGGGGCGCCGGGATCGTCGAGCGGGCGCTCGCGCTCAATCCGCGCAACGCGCACGCAGTCCACGCCCGCATCCACGCCCATGTGGAGCTCGGCGAGACAAAGCCGGGCGTCGCGTTTCTGACGACGTGGCTGCGGGATTACGATCCCGCGGCGCAGCTGCACTGTCATCTCAACTGGCATTTAGCGCTCTTCGAGCTCGATCTCGGCGAGGCGGAGGCCGCGATGACGCGGTATCTCGCGGCCATGCGTCCCGCGGTCGCGCAGTGCGCGCCCATGGCGACCCTCGCCGATGTCGCCTCCTTCCTCTGGCGCTGCGGCCTGTGCGGCGCGGGTCCGCGACCTCTGCCGTGGGACGAGGTGGCGGACTTCGCGGAGCGGCGGTTTCCCCGGGCGGGACTCGCCTTCGCCGATCTCCATGCGGTGATGGCGGAGGCCGCGACACAAGCCGCCGCCGGCCTCGAACGCCGCATCGGCGATCTCGAGCGTCTCGCGGCCGACGGCAAGCTGCCGCAGGGTCGGGTGGTGCCGATGCTCGCCCGCGGCCTCGCCGCCTTCGCGCGCGGCGAGCCTGCCGAGGCCGCCGATCTCCTGGCGGCGGCGATGCCGGATCTGACGCGAGTCGCGGGCAGCCACGCCCAACGCGAGGTGTTCGAGGACACGCTGATCGCATCCCTGATCGGCTGCGGTCGGCTCGAGCCTGCGCGGCAATTGCTGGCCCGGCGCCTGGCACGCCGGTCGCGTGTGCAGGACACGACCTGGATGGCGGCCACGGCCTGAAACCCGGGCGTTAACTATAATGCGTCCGCGTCGGTCCGAGCGATCGCTGGTTTTCAACAGACTTTTTCTGCGACCGCGCCGCCGTTAACTTTATTTCCCTAAAAATCGATGCAAGTATCGCCGGGAAGCGCCACGAAAGACGGCGCGGGACAGGAGGACGAGATGCTCGATTTCCTGCACTGGAGCGCGGCGCTCCTCGCGGTGCTCGGTTTCTTCTTGTGGCTCTGGTCGGGCGGCATTCGCGTGCCGCAGACCGCCGCAAGCGCTCACTCCGCGGCGCGGCTGAAACGGCGGATCGGCCGGGTGGCGATCTTCGCCGCGGTCATCTCGGCCTTGCTGCAAGCCGCGGGCGCGTCGGCTTCGACCACGCAACTGGAAGATATCGTGCTGTGGGCGTCCGCTGCGCCGCCCGGCGGCGTTTCAGCCAGCCTGAACTCATGAAGGCGGAAGTCCCGTCCGCACTTCGCAGGCGGCGGTGAAGCGCGGGCACTGCGAAGCGCCGATTTCCCCAGATTGACCCGAACCAGACCGCGGGGCGCGTACGCCGTCCGCAAGGCGCGGGTCCACTGCCGGACACATGATGCAACGCGCCGGCGGGTTCACGAGGGTGCCGTGCCCCGGCGGACTCGACCATGCGGTTTTTCGGCGCCAACAACGGCTGCGGCGCCGCCAGCGTGGCGCTGAATGGCCGCGCGTATTTCGGGGAGCGAGTTCGTGGCGGCAATCTCGCCTGCAATGATGCTCTCCGCGGCGCGGTAGAACTCGAAGAGCCCCACGTCGCCCACCTTGGGCGCAATCAAGATATCAGGCGGGTCGCCGGCGAGGCGCGACCGGGCGATGCGGTCCTGAACGATGGCGAGCGCGCGCGCCACAACCGTGAACAGGCTGGGATCGCTGCGGCGCCGACCTAGGAACCGGCGCATGGATCTCATGGTCAGGCGCTTGCGCTCGGATTTGTCGGGCCCCTCGTATTCGACCATCTCCAGCGCTTCGTCATCCTCCAGCGGACTTTCGCCGAGATAATCCATGTTGAGACTGACCGCGATCGTGACGTCGGCGCCCAATGCCCGACACACCGAGACCGGGACGGGATTGACCAGGGCACCGTCGATCAACCAGTGCCCGTTATGTTGCACCGGAGGGAAAAGACCGGGAACCGCGTAGGAGGCGCGTATCGCCTCGACCAGGTTTCCCTCGCGAAGCCAGACCTCGTGGCCGGTGGAAAGATCGGTCGCCACGGCAACGAAGGGACGGTCGAGTTTCTCGATGTCGAGCGCATGCAGATCAGGATGCAGGATTTGAGTGACGCGCCGCCCGGCGATCACTCCGCTTGCGCCCAGCTGGAAGTCGAATAGGCGCGACATTCGCCCCTTGGTGAGCCCGCGGGCCCAGCCCTCGAGCTCCGTCATGCGGCCCCCGACGCAAGCACCGCCCACGAGCGCGCCGATCGACGTCCCGCAGACGATATCGGGCTTCAAGCCGGAAGCCTCGAGGACGTTCAGCACGCCAAGATGAGCCCAGCCGCGGCCGACGCCGCTGCCAAGCGCAATGCCGATCAGGGGCCTTTTAGATCGCACCATCCTCGATGGGTCTTAGCACGAGAAGGTGCCGTCGAAGAACCAGGATCTCCGGTCGTGAGGCATGCACGGGTCGAGCGCAGGCGGTTGCGGCGCCGTGATGATAGGGCCCGTTGCGCACTTTGCACCGCGGGCGATGGCAGCGATGGTCAGGGTCGGAAGGCGCCATCGTCGTTCAACAGCCTGCGCCATGATGACGCTACTGCTCCCAGCCGAAACTCCGGGCGGGCGGAAACGTGGGGCCGTTGCGCGGTCTGCCAAGCGTTCACTTTTTCCCAATAGGCGTCGAGGTAACCCATGCGTGCCAGCGCGCGCTCGCCCTGTTCGCGCAGCGATGGTAGGCACCGAGAAATGGGGTCGACGACCGCGCGCACTCTCGGGGATGGCAGAAATTGATCGTCGCCGGGAAGAACCTCCCGTTGAATGACGACAGCATCGAGCTGCTCCGCGACGCGGACAGCGCTTGCTTCGGTTCCGCCAAGCGCACCCCGCTGCAACGCATCGCGCGAGTAAGGCCTGGGGTTCATGGAATCGAAGATGACGATCTGCATCCGAGTTCCGGCGGGGCGCAATAAGGGGGACGGCTTCTTGAGGAACCCCGCTACCTTAGTGTTGCTCTATCGGTATAGCCAATTCACTTGTATTTGTGTCCGCTCCCGGCGCGGTTCCGACAGCAGAAGCGGCGCGAAGCGCCTCCGCCGCGGCCTTCCCGTCGAACACTGCCGGTTGTCAACACCGCCGCTCCGGTCTGCTTATGGTTCGGCGACGAATGGAGTCTCGGCCCGCGCCTCCAGCTTGGCGAGAAGATGATCGAGCGCGGCGCGCTCGGCGAGGGTGAGGCCGGCGAGCAGGCGCGCCTCGACCCGCCGCGCGTGGGGCACGATCTCGCGGTGAATGGCCACGCCCGCGGCCGTGAGCGCCAGGACCGAGCGGCGGCGGTCCCGGCGGTCGATGCGGCGGCTCACGCGGCCGGTGGCTACCAGCCGCGACACCGCCCGGCTCACGCGCACCTTATCCATCTGGGTCTTTTCCGCGACGCCGTTGGCGGAGAGCGGGCCGAAGCGCCCCAACACCGCCATCACCCGCCATTCCGGCACGCTCAAGCGGAACCGCCGCTCGTAGCTGCGCGCGATCGCGTTGGAGATCCGCAGCATCAGCACGGAAAGGCGGTAGGGCAGGAAGCGCTCGAGCACGAGGCCGTCCCCGGCCTGAAGGGCCGCCCTTCGCGAGGGGCTTGGATTTGGTTTCATTTGAAACTAAATTGCTGAGCACGACCGCCGGGGTCAAGCGGCGTTTGCGCCCATGCCCCGGCCAAACCCATCGAGGGAGGATCGGAATGCCTCTCGCCGCCAAGACGCTGCCGGCCACCGACGAGCCGCGGGACCTCTGGGACAATCCCATGGGCACCGACGGCTTCGAGTTCGTGGAGTACACCGCGCCCGACACCGCCGCGCTCGGCCGGCTCTTCGAGAGCATGGGTTTTACCCCGGTGGCGCGGCACCGCTCCAAGAAGGTGACGCTGTACCGCCAGGGCGACGTGAACTTCATCGTCAACGCAGAGCCGGAGAGCTTTGCCCAGGCCTTCGCGCGCCTCCATGGGCCCTCGGTGTGCGCCATCGCCTTTCGGGTGCGCGATGCCGCGCGCGCCTACGAGCGGGCGATCGGCCTCGGCGCCAAGCCGGTCGCCGGCAAGGTCGGACCGATGGAGCTCAACATCCCCGCGATCGAGGGGATCGGCGGCAGCATCCTCTATCTGGTCGATCGCTACGGCGATCACACCATCTACGACGTGGATTTCGTGCCGCTGCCCGGCGCCGAGACGCGACCCGCGGGCGTCGGTCTCGCGGGCGTCGACCACCTCACCCACAACGTGCACCAGGGCCGCATGGCGCTCTGGGCCAAGTTCTACGAGGACCTCTTCAATTTCCGCGAGGTCCGCTATTTCGACATCGAGGGCAAGCACACGGGGCTGCGCTCGAAGGCGATGACCAGCCCCTGCGGCCACATCCGCATCCCCATCAACGAGAGCGCCGACGACAAGTCGCAGATCGCGGAATATCTCGCGGCCTATCACGGCGAGGGCATCCAGCACATCGCGCTCGCCACATCCGACATCGTCGCCACCGTCGAGGCGCTGCGCGCCAAGGGCGTCACCTTCATGGATGTGCCGGACACCTATTATGAGCAGGCGGACGCGCGGTTGCCGGGCCATGGCCAGGACCTGGATCGGCTCCGCCGCAACCGGATTCTCGTCGACGGCGCACCCACCAAGGGCGGCGGGTTGCTGCTGCAAATCTTCACCAACACGGTG
This sequence comes from Allostellaceae bacterium, assembly GCA_035604335.1. Taxonomy (GTDB): domain Bacteria; phylum Pseudomonadota; class Alphaproteobacteria; order ATCC43930; family CGMCC-115725; genus DASZHJ01. The sequence goes on from DATNIT010000305.1 coordinate 6,291, forward strand.
ATCGGCCCGATCTTCTTCGAGATCATCCAGCGCAAGGGCAACGAGGGCTTCGGCGAAGGCAATTTCCGCGCGCTCTTCGAGTCGATCGAGCTCGACCAGATCCGCCGCGGCGTGCTCGACCCGAAGGCCAAGGCTTAGATTTCACCACGGAGGCACGGTGAACACGGAGACGAGGACACACCACCAAGCGTCCTTCGACGCGCTCCCTATGCTCGCTTGCTCAGGATGAGGATTTTTCTTGGGCCATTCTCAATCGCCCTCATCCTGAGCAAGCGTAGCGCGTCGAAGGACGCACGGTGCGGCAACAGCTGCCGTGTCCTCCGCGTCCTCCGTGGTGAATCTTCTTCACTGGGAGCGAAACGATGAAAGACTGGATCCGGTTTCCGCGCGTCGAGGGTGTCACGCCGCGCCAGGCGCATGCCGATCTGCCGCCGGGCACCTACGAGCGCGAGCTCGGCAAGGAGGGCTTCTTCGGGCCGGCGACGCAGATGGTGCACGCGCATCCGCCTACCGGCTGGACGCGCTGGGAAGGGCCGCTGAAGCCGCGGGCCTTCGACCTCACCAAGCTCAACGACGTCGCGGCCTCGCCGTGGGACGCCGACGAGATCCTGATGAATGCGCACCTTCGCTACCGGCTCTGGCGCACCAGCGGCGCGATGGATCACCTCGTGCGCAACGGCGACGGCGACGAGCTGCTGTTCGTCCACAAGGGCGCGGGCGATCTCTACTGCGATTGGGGCCATCTCAAATTCCGCGACGGCGATTATATCCTGCTGCCGCGCGGCGCGCAGTGGCGCGTCGCGTGCGAGGGCGCGGCGGTCATCCTGATGATCGAGGCCACCAACGACAGCTATCGCCTGCCGGACAAAGGCTTGGTGGGCGGCGCCGCGATCTTCGATCCCGCCGTGCTCGACCTGCCCGCGATCGACGACGCCTTCAAGGCGCAGCAGACGCCCAAGGGCAAGCGCGAGGAGTGGACGGTGCGCGTGAAGCGCCGTAACGCGCTCTCGACCATCACTTATCCCTATAATCCCCTGGACGCGATCGGCTGGCACGGCGATCTCGCCCCGGTGCGGCTCAATTGGCGCGACATCCGGCCGCTGATGAGCCATCGCGTGCACCTGCCGCCCTCGGCGCACACGACCTTCCTCGCGAGCCGGTTCGTGATCTGCACCTTCGTGCCGCGGCCCTTCGAGACCGATCCCGGCGCGCTCAAGGTGCCGTTCTTCCACTCCAACGACGATTACGACGAGGTGCTGTTCTATCACCGCGGCGATTTCTTCTCGCGCGACAACATTCACGCGGGGATGGTGACGCTGCATCCCTGCGGCTTCCCGCACGGGCCGCACCCCAAGGCGCTTGCGGGGGCGCTCAAGCCAAAGAAGCCCGAGACCGACGAGGTCGCGGTGATGCTCGACGCCCGCGACGCGCTCGAGATCGGGAAGCTGCCGCCGGGCGTCGAGGTCGAGGACTACGTCAATTCCTGGCGCACCGAGGCGCCATGAAGCTCGCGAGCCTCAAGGCTGGCGGCCGCGACGGCACCCTTGTCGTGGTGAGCCGCGATCTCACGCGCTGCGTCGCCGCGCCGGAGATCGCGCCCACGCTGCAGCGCGCGATCGAGACCTGGGCCAAAGCCGAGCTCGAGCTCCGCGCGATCGCGGCTCGGCTAGACGCTGGCAAGATGACGGCGGACCCGTACGATCCCAGGCTCTGCGCGGCGCCACTGCCGCGCGCCTATCAGTGGCTCGACGGCTCCGCCTATCTCTATCACGTCGAGCTCGTGCGCAAGGCGCGCAAAGCGGAGATGCCGCCGAGCTTCTACAGCGATCCCCTGATGTACCAGGGCGGTTCCGACAGCTTCATCGGCCCGACGGACGACATCCTGGTGGCGGACGAAGCCTCCGGCATCGATTTCGAGAGCGAGGTCGCGGTGATCGTCGACGACGTGCCCATGGGCGTCTCGGCGGATCAAGCCGCGGGCCACATCAAGCTGGTGATGCTGGTGAACGACGTGAGCCTCCGGAACCTGATCCCGACCGAGCTTGCCAAGGGCTTCGGCTTCGTGCACGGCAAACCCGCGACGGCCTTCTCGCCGGTGGCGGCGACGCCGGAAGAGCTGGGCCCCGCGTGGGACGGGCGCAAACCGAGTCTGCCGCTCAGGAGCAGCCTCAACGGCACGCTCTTCGGCCAGCCCAACGCCGGCCGCGACATGAACTTCGATTTCCCCGCGCTCATCGCGCATGCCGCGCGCACCCGCGAGCTCGAGGCCGGCACCATCATCGGCTCCGGCACGGTCTCCAACCGCGATCCAGCGGCGGGATCCGCTTGTCTTGCGGAGCGGCGCATGATCGAGACCATCGAAGGGGGCGCGCCCAAGACGGCCTTCCTCAAATTTGGCGACCGCGTGCGCATCGAGATGAAGGACGCCGACGGCCGCTCGATCTTCGGCGCGATCGATCAGAAGGTGGTGCAGTTCCGGCGCTAGGGGCTTGCTCTAATTCAAAATTGCAGAGCCTGATTCACCGCTCGGTTCGATCTGATACGAGTGGATCAGGCGCTAGGAAGGGGCCTTCGGTCCGCCCTAACGAGCAAACAAAGGCTGGGGCCGCGCGGCCTCCATCAGAAAGTACAGGAGGACGCCCGGTTTTTCCGCGATCGCGGGATTGATGCGGGGAGGCGAGGGCTCGGTCCCGCGTGGGCCGGCGCGATGCGTCGGGAGCGTGGCCGTCGGGGTGGCGGCCTGATCATCTCCGATCTCGTTGGAAAATCCACCGGTGGCGAGCCCGACCGCGACTGCGAGGGCAGCGGTCAATAGCCGTCGACGGTTTGCAAAGGCTCTCGGCATTCTCATGGTCGATGCTCCGGCCGGTTTCGTCGGCGCGCCCTCCCTCGCTGACTCCCGGCGCTCCGATAGGAACGCTCCTTTGGAGTATTTGAGCGTGACTTAATGAAGTCGTTTCTCGGCTCGGGCGAGCGGATTAGGATCGCTCCCAGGTTAGACCGAGAGGCGCCACCATGAAGCTTTACGGATTCTTCCGTTCGTCGGCTGCGTTTCGCGTGCGGATCGCGCTCAATCTGAAGGGGCTCGACTACGAGCAGGCCTCGATCCATCTGCGCAAGAACCAGCAGTTCGGCGCCGACTACCTCAAGCTCAATCCGCAGGCCCTGGTGCCGGCGCTCGAGGACCACGGCCACCTCGTGCTGAGCCAGTCGCTGGCGATCATCGAATACCTGGATGAGACGCGGCCCAAGCTGCCGCTCCTGCCCTCGACGCCGCTCGGTCGCTCGCGCGTCCGCTCGCTCGCGCAGATGATCGCCTGCGACATCCACCCGATCGACAATCTCCGCGTGCTGCGCTATCTCGCCGATCCCCTGGGCCACGACGAGAAGACCGTCGAGACCTGGTTCAATCACTGGATCAGGCTTGGCTTCGACGCGATCGAGCGGCGGCTCTCGAGCGAGGCCGACACCGGCCGGTTCTGCCACGGCGACGCGCCCGGCCTCGCCGACTGCTGCCTGGTGCCGCAGGTGGTGAACGCGCAGCGCCACAAGAGTTTCGACTTCGCGCCTTATCCCACGATCATGCGGGTCTTCGAGACCTGCCGCGGCGTGCCCGCGATCGCCGCGGCGTTCCCGGAGAAGCAGCCGGACGCCGAGTGAGCAAGCGCATGGACGCGAAAGCCGCCCTGGTCTCGGCGCTGCTTCTCGCGGCGAGCGCCACCGCTCTCGCCGAGGAGCCGCCGCCGCCCTGCAAGGGCGCGCCGACGGTCGTCGCCGCGTGCTTTTCCGTGCACGGCCGGTTGGCCGTCTACAACGGCATTCCCATCCGGATCTGGGTGGTGGGAACCCGGCGAATGCTCGGGGTCAGGGACGCGGCGGGGGGCGGCGTGACGGTGCGCCCGGAGATTCTGAGATTGCTGTCGCAGGGTGAGCCCGGGGAGACCGTCGTCTATGGCGACTACGAGGTGTGTCCGCTGACGAAGACGCATCCCGGCTGGATGCAATTCGTCTGCGTCGAGGGCGCCGCGCATTTGGTGGCGCGCCCTCGCGCGGGTTAGGGCCGCTCGCGGCTCAAGGCGCGGACTTCAACCCGAGTCCCGCCCAAGCCGGATCGTCCGCGGGGGCCTTTTGCCAGAACGCGATGTCGGCGAAATCGATCGCCTGGAGCGTCTCGGGCAGCGCGTCGCGGTAGATGCCGAACCGCGGCTGGGTATCGACGACGGGGTTGCCATTCGCATCGAGCCGGCCGTGGTCGAGATAGCCGAGGCGGCCGGTGAAGGGCGCGCAGGCGCGGCCGTCGAGCCAGACGCGAAGGTCGGTCTCGCCATCGTGTTGGCTCGGCTTCAGCGCCACGTGCACGCGATGCCACTCGCCCACCGTGAGCGGCCACGGCCCGCAGATCGGCTCGGGCGACTTGCCATCGCGGCAATCGTCCGTGCCTCTCACGTTCGTGACGAAGGCGGCGCTGCCGGTCTCGGTCCGATAGCCGGCCTCGATCTTGAAGAAGGGATTGGCGGGGGCGCAGGGACCACCGCGCTCGATCTCGGCGTCCGTCGCGATGTTCTGCTTGATCTGGTGGATCACCGTGCGGTTCACGACGCCGGGCCAGGGCGCCTCCAAGCGGAAGCGGAACGTGTACCAGACCGGCCGGTCGAATTTGACCAGCTCGCGGCGGATCTGCATCTCCGCGCGCTCGGTCGGATTGTCGCCGGGATTGCCGGCGTCATAAGCGTCGTGCGGCCGCACCTCGATGCGAAGCGAGTGCGATCCCTCGGCGTCCGCGGCGCAGGTGAGCCGCAGCGGCCGGACCGCCGGATCGAGCGCGCCGGAGACGCGCCAAGCCGAAAGATCGGGCGCCGCGCTCGTCGCGCAGCCCTGCGTGAAATCCTGAGCGAAGCTCGGCGGCTCCGCGCGCGCCGACAATGTGGGCGCCAGGACGAGCAAGCTGACGAGGCCCGCTCGGATGGTCGGAACGAGCCCGGCCACGACGTAAACGAAGGGACTGAGCGGGTGAGGAGCGCTCATGGCGCGACCATAGCATGACCGCCGCGGCGTCGGCCTCACGCAAAGAAAAAGGGCCGCGGCGAACCGCGGCCCTCGAGTGATCCTGCGTAAGCGTTATTGTTGTTAGAAGTCCATCCCGCCCATGCCGCCATGATCGTGGCCGCCGGGCATTGGCGCGGATTTCTTCTCCGGCCGCTCGGCGACCATCGCCTCGGTGGTGATCAGGAGGCCCGCCACCGACGCCGCGTCCTGCAGCGCGATGCGGACGACCTTGGTGGGGTCGATGATGCCCGCCTTCACCATGTTGACGTACTCGCCGGTCTGGGCGTCAAAGCCGTAGTTGGGCTCGTTGCTCTCGAGGATCTTGCCCACCACGATCGAGCCGTCGACGCCGGCGTTCTCGACGATCTGGCGCGCGGGGACCTGGATCGCCTTGCGCACGATGTCGACGCCGACCCGCTGGTCGTCGTTCTCGACCTTGATTTTGGCGAGCGCCTTGATGGCCTGCAGGAGCGCCACGCCGCCACCGGCGACGACGCCCTCCTCGACCGCCGCGCGGGTCGCGTGCATGGCGTCGTCAACCCGGTCCTTGCGCTCCTTCACCTCGACCTCGGTCGCACCGCCGACCCGGATCACCGCGACGCCGCCCGTGAGCTTCGCCAGCCGCTCCTGCAGCTTCTCGCGGTCGTAGTCGGAGGTGGTCTCCTCGATCTGCGCCTTGATCTGCCCGATCCGGCCCTCGATGTCCTTCTTCTTGCCGGACCCGTCGATGATCGTGGTGTTCTCCTTCTCGATGCGCACCCGGCGCGCCTTGCCGAGCATGTCGAGCGTCACGGTCTCGAGCTTGATGCCCAAATCCTCGGAGATCAGCTGTCCGCCGGTGAGGGTCGCGATGTCCTCGAGCATCGCCTTGCGGCGATCGCCGAAGCCCGGCGCCTTCACCGCCGCGACCTTGAGGCCGCCGCGGAGTTTGTTGACCACCAACGTCGCGAGCGCCTCGCCCTCGACTTCCTCGGCGATGATCAGCAGCGGCTTGCCCGACTGCACGATCGCCTCGAGGAGCGGCAGCATGGGCTGCAAGCCCGAGAGCTTCTTCTCGTGGAGGAGAATGAAGGGGCTCTCGAGCTCCGCGACCATCTTCTCCGCGTTCGTGATGAAGTAGGGCGAGATGTAGCCGCGGTCGAATTGCATGCCCTCGACCACGTCGAGCTCGGTCTCGAGGCTCTTGGCCTCCTCGACCGTGATCACGCCCTCGTTGCCGACCTTCTGCATCGCCTTGGCGATCATCTCGCCGATCTCGCTCTCGCCGTTCGCCGAGATGGTGCCGACCTGCGCGATCTCCTCGTTGGTGGAGACCTTCTTGGAGCGCTTCTGCACGTCCTCGACCACCGCGGCGACCGCGAGGTCGATGCCGCGCTTCAGGTCCATGGGGTTCATGCCCGCGGCCACCGCCTTGGCGCCCTCGCGCACGATCGCTTGTGCCAGCACCGTCGCCGTGGTGGTGCCGTCGCCCGCGATGTCGTTCGTCTTCGACGCGACCTCGCGGACCATCTGGGCGCCCATGTTCTCGAACTTGTCGGCGAGCTCGATCTCCTTGGCGACGGTGACGCCGTCCTTGGTGATCCGAGGCGCGCCGAACGACTTGTCGAGCACGACGTTGCGGCCCTTCGGCCCCAAGGTCACCCGCACCGCGTTCGCGAGAATGTCGATGCCGCGCAACATGCGGTCGCGCGCATCGCCGCTGAACCTAACTTCCTTCGCAGCCATAGTGCATGTTCTCCTGATTTACCCGATATCGATCGCCTCAGGCGACCTTCTTGGCGGGGGCCTTCTTGCCCTCGATGATGCCGAGGATGTCGCTCTCCTTCATGATGATGAGCTCCTCGCCATCGACCTTGACCTCGGTGCCGGACCACTTCCCGAACAGGATGCGGTCGCCGGCCTTGACGTCGAGCGCGTGCAGCTTGCCATCCTCGCCGCGCGTGCCGGCGCCGACCGCCACCACCTCGCCCTCCTGGGGCTTTTCCTTGGCCGTGTCGGGAATGATGATCCCGCCGGCCGTCTTTTCGTCTTGCTCCACCCGGCGGATCAACACCCGGTCGTGCAAAGGACGGAAGTGCATAGAACCTCTCCTCTAAGTGTTTGATTTTCTGCTAGAAATGGCAAGTTGCTAGCACTCGCCAGCCGGGAGTGCCAGGACATTACTGATAAGCCTGCCCCGGTGCAAGCAGAACGATAGGCGAAGAGCGGGCCGGGGTGGTCTAGGTCTTGTTTCGCCTGGATCGCGTCCGTGCGCGTGTGGGACGCACGGGAACGCGCTCCCTACTGGCTGCCCTTGCGCCGGTAGAGCTTCTTGAAGCCGCGGCTGCGCGCGAGAGTGTGTACCCACGTGCGCGCATCGGCGAGGTTGCCGAAAGTCTCGACCGTCGACTCTTGGAGCACGGTCGAGCCGCCTTCGTTGAGCCGGACGCGGCAGGATGCCTGGAACCGGTCCTCGATCGGCTGGATTTCGTAGGTGAGCTTCGCTCCGTCATCGGGTGAAAGCGATGTCATCGTGGGCCTCCATTTCGTTGTCCGAGAAAACCCACAATGAGATCTCCCGCCTCGGCCGCCCCCTGATCAGGACGGCTTGATATTGATTGCCGACGGCTTGCCGTCCTTGTCCTGCACGACGTCGTAACTGAGCTTCTGCCCTTTTCTGAGCGCGCCGAGCCCCGGCCGCTCGTGCTCGTCGGTGCTGACGAAGACGTCTTTCGATCCGTCGTCGGGATGGATGAAACCAAATCCCCTCAGCCCGTTGAACCATTTTACCGTGCCGTTAGGCATAGCCTCTCCCTTCAGGGATGCTTCGCGACAAGCTCGGGACCGCAGGACTCGGATTGAATCGCCAAGCGCTCCCATGATCGGAAGCGCCGGGCGACCTCAATATACTAGATGTGCGCACACCCAGCGATTTTCAAGGAACCCCGCCGGGAGCTGCCTAAACGCCCCAGCTCCCGAGCCGAGTCCTTTTGCAGCGGGACCTCAAGTCATCTTCAAGGGAATCGCGCCCAGGAAGTCGCGCTTGCCGACATCGACGCCGCAATGGCGCAAGATCGTATAGGCGGCGGTGATGTGGAAATAGAAATTCGGCAGCACGAAGTGATTGAGGTAGTCGTCGCCCTTCATCTGGCCCTTGTTGGGGCCGACCGGAAAGCTGATCTCGCGGTCGGCCGCGCCGTCGATCTGCCGGACGTCGAGCGTCTTCAGGAAGGCGAGCGTCTTGGCGATCCGCGCCTTCACCTGATCGAGCGTGGTCTCGGTGTCCTCGAATTTCGGAGCCTCGACGCCGGCGAGCCGGGCCGCACCGTTCTTGGCCTGGTCGGTCGCGATCTGCACCTGGCGCGTGAGCGGGAACATGTCGGGCGCGAGCCGCGTGTTGAGTAGAACCGCGGAGTCGATCTTCTTGGCCGCCGCGAAAGCCGCGGCCTTGTCGAGATTCGCCGAGAGCGCGTTGAGGCCGATTTCGAAAACCGGGAGCGAGGCCCGAGACATCGAGAACGCCATGGCGGGGATTCCTTCGGTTGGGGGTCTAAGGGCGGCGAGCATAGTGCCAAGCCGCCAGGGGCAGACAAGCCGAATTCGGCGTGCTGGTCCGCGTGGGACGAGGGCCGGGCTCGGCCGTCGCTTGACGCTGATCTCGTCCACCCGAACAATACTGGCGCGCGGTGACGGCTGAGGGGAGGGCGGCACCCATGCTCGGTTCGATCATTAGAAAATTCGCGGTGGGCCTGGTGCTGGCGGGATTGACGGCCGCCGGCGCTCACGCGGACTCCGTGATCCGGATCGGCCTGCAGGAAGACCCCGACAGCTTCGATCCCGCGCGCGCCTACAGCTTCGTGGGCCGTATCGTGCTCACCAGCCTCTGCAACAAGCTGATCGACGCGGCGCCCGACTTGCACTTCGTGCCGCAGCTGGCGCTCTCCTGGGATACCTCCGCGGATGGCAAGACCGTGACCTTCCGGCTGCGGCCGGGCGTCAAGTTCTCCGACGGCACCGACCTCGACGCCGCGGCCGTCGCGCTCAATCTCGACCGCGCCATGCACCTGCCGGAGAGCCGGCGCAAGTCGGAGGTGGCGGCGCTCGACACGGTCGACGTGATCGATCCGCTGACGGTGCGGCTCAATCTCAAGAACCCGTTCGCGCCGTTGATTGCCCAACTCTCGGACCGCGCGGGCCTGGTGGCCTCGCCGAAGGCGCTGCAGAACCCCGCGGGTTTCGACCAGGCGCCGGCGTGCTCGGGCCCGTTCAAGATGGCCGAGCGCGTGGTCCAGGATCACATCACGCTGGTGCGCGATCCCACCTATTGGGATGCGGGCCGGATCCACATCGATCGCGTCGAGTTCCGGATCATCCCGGACCCGGCGGTGCGGCTCGCCAATCTGCGCGCGGGCAATCTCGATTTCGCAGAGCGCATCCTGGCAAGCGATGTCGCGGGACTGAAGGCCGATCCTCGATTCAAGGTGCTGGTGGGGCCGAGCCTCCAATACAACGGCATCACCATCAACATCGCCAACGGCGCCGGCGGCAATCCGGATTTCGCGAAGTCGCCGCAGCTGCGCGAGGCGCTGGATCTCTCGCTCGATCGCGAGGCCATCAACCAGGTCCTGTTCGACGGCAACGCCGTGCCCGACAACCAGCCGCAGCCGGCGAGCAGTCCCTTCCATTCGCCGGACCGGCCGGTGAAGCTGCGCGACCTCGCCCGAGCCAAGGAGCTGATCAAGGCGAGCGGCGTCGAGCACCCGACGCTCGAGCTCATCGTGACCAACTCTTCCGATCAGACGCAGCTTGCCCAGATGATCCAGGCCATGGCGGCGGAAGCCGGGATCGAGATCAAGCTGGCGACCATGGAGTTTCAGACGAACCTCGCCCACGAGGACAAGGGCGATTATCAGGCGGCGATCATCGGCTGGAGCGGCCGGGTCGATCCCGACGGCAACATCTACACGCTGCTCGGCTGCAAGTCGCCGAACAATTATGCGCACTATTGCAGCGACGAGACGGAGTCGCTGTTGTTGCAGGGCCAGGCGGAGATCGATCTCCAGAAGCGCTACGCGCTCTATCACCAGGCGATCGACAAGATCGTCGACGACCGCCCCATCATCTACCTCTATCACCCGCCGTTGATCATGGTGATGACGGCCAAGTTGAACGGCTACGGCTTCCACACGGATGGGTTGATCCGGCTGCAGGACGTCTCGTACTCGCAGTAACCGGCTCGGAGTGCGCCGCCGCTGCCCGTCGCGGGGCCGTGGCTCATTGATCTATCTCAATGCCGGGCCGGGGAACCGTTTCTAAGTTGCGCCGCAATGGGGGGGATCGCCGGGCCATATCGGCCGGCGATACCATATTTTCGGCGCGAGGGATGATGGAGCCGGCGCACGCGCTCACATGGAGCGATAGTTTTGCGGTCGGACACGAGGAGCTTGATTCGGAGCACCGCGGTCTGGTGGAAGCCATCAACGATGTCGAGGCGGCCCTTCGCCAGCGAGAAAGGCCGGAGCAGATTGCGGCGACGCTGATGATGCTCCGCGAGAAGGCGGTGCGGCACATCCAAGACGAGAACGCCCTGCTCTGGGAGATCAAATCCGGGAAATTCGAGCCTCCGCACAGCCAGCTCAGCGCCCCGTATTTCCTGAAAGCGATGGCGGAGTCGGCATTCGACCAGCATGTGGCCAAGCACGATGAGCTGCTCGCTCGACTGGACGCCATTATCGCGGGCCCCCGCGACACGCTCTACGACTCTCTCAAGACATGGTTCGTAGACCACGCAATCAAACACGATTTGCCCTTGAAGGCGATCTTCCAGGCGGTCTGACCTCGGTCCTCGAAGGAAGGCCTCTCTCGGTGCCGGGCGGCGCCCGTGCGAGCGCGCGTAAGGGCGCCTTAACCGTTCCCGCGTATTTTACCTGTAGTTGCGTTTGCCATCGGCCCCGTCGACCGCGGCCGTTTTCCGTTCCCGGAAGGATGCGATGGAACAGGTGCAGGAACGGATGCTACCCTGGATGGAAAGCTTCTGCGTGGGGCACGCGGAACTCGACGCGGAGCACCGTCTATTGGTCGAGGCCATCAATGACATCGAGGCCGCGGTCCGCAGCAAGCAAGATCCGGAGCGCCTGGCCGTACTCCTGAAGTCCCTCCGCGAGGCGGCGGTGGACCACATCCAGCGCGAAAATGCCCTTTTGTGGCAGATCGGGTCCGGTACCTACGAGCCGCTCAGAGGCCGCGCCAAAACCCCGCATTTCCTGAGAGCCATGGCTGGCGCGGCGCTCGACGAGCACATCGCCGAGCACGATACCTTCTTGAGCCGGCTGGACGCCGTGATCGGCGGCTCCCTCGACACGGTGGGCGACGCCCTGAAGACGTGGTTCCTCGACCACGCGATCAAGCAGGATTCGCACCTGAAGGCGATCTTCCAGGCGATGTAAGCGCGGCGGAACGCGCGCCGCGTCACGTCGCCGCCGAACCCTGCATTTCGGGAAAATGGTGGGCGCTGTAGGGATTGAACCTACGACCCCACCCGTGTGAAGGGTGGCGAGAATGGGGAAATTCTGCGGGTTTCGGGCGTTTTCCCCCGGCGATCCCCCAGCTCAAGCGCCAGCCTGGCGGCGGGACCGGGTGGGTTTTGACTTGGCTCGCGAGCGGGCCGGGAAGGGAGCACGAAGCGCCCCGATCTTTGCGCTCGTGGCGCGTATTACCTCAATGTCGGTCGATTGGTACCGAGCGCTTGAGTGGATGTCAGCGTGGCCGAGCGTGTCCATGATCGTGCGGAGGCTGGCGCCGGCCTCATTGAGCCAGCGGCCGAGGCTGTGGCGCGCCATGTGCGGCGTGAACGCGATGCCGAGCGATTTGCGGATCGGTTTCAGCCACCGGTAGACCGCCCAGCGTGACCGCCAAGGGAAGAGCCGGCCCTCGTCCTTGAGCAGCTTGCTGTTGGCGAGTTCGAGAAAGACATCCTCGTGGAGGGGATGCTCGATCCAGCGATCGGTCTTGCTCACATGCGAGCGGTAGATGCGCCGCTTGAGGTCGATATCCTCGCAGCGGATGCGCAGCGTGTTGCCGATGCGCATGCCGTGCCGGAAGAGCCACAGCAGGAGCAGCCGCTTGGCACCCTTGGGCGCCGCCTTGACCAGCGCGCGGGCCGTGTCCAGGTCGACGGCGCGGGTCTCCGGCCGCTTCTCCCGGAAGAGCGGGATTCGCAGGTACGAGCAGAGATCATTGGCGGCGGCGTAGTGCAGCACCGCGGCGGCGGGCCGCATCGCCTGGCGGTTCCGCGTCTCCGGCGTGCAATGGCCGTAGAGCCGGTTCGCGACCTCGACAAGGTCGGCATGCCGGAGCTCGGTCACCGGGCGGTCGCCAATCGCGGCCACCAGATGGTCGAGCCGCTGCTCGTCCATGCGGGAGGGCTTGCGGAAAGCCTTGTAGAGCTCGACGGCGCGTTTGAAGCTCACGCGGTCGGCGGCTTCAGGCACACCACTCGTTGCGAGTTTATCTCGGTAGTCCTCAGCGAATCGGCGAGCTGCCGAGATGTCAGCCGACTTTGTTGAGACCTCCACGCGGCGTCCGCGGAACGTGCCGCGGAGGAGAAAATATCGGTTCCCCTTCCGCTGGCCGGGCGGGATGAGCGTGAGCGGCATCGGCATCGGAGCGCTTCCTCGAGGGCCTCTACGTCCCTGCGCGTGAACATGATCGCCCGGCCGGGCCGTGGTGGGCGAATCTCGGGGTGCTCAGCGAGCCGGCGGCGCAGCGTGCGCTCGGAGACGCGCAGGCGCGGGGCAACCTCGGCGAGTGTGAAATCCTGCTCGAGAGCGCCATGTCCGTCAGCCACTGCCGGTGGAGATTGACTCGACGCGGCAGGCGCGGCCGATCGCGGAGCCCGCGCCGGTCCAGACGTACAGCATGAGGAGCTTGCGGGTGCCGGCGCGGTCCCGTGGCCCCTGGCGGAGCGCCCAGGGCCTCGTTGCCTCGGCGACCACGGCATCCCTGTGCAGCTCGATCTTGGCGCAAGTGAAGCCGCCGCCGATCAAATCGTCGGCGATCGCTCCCTCCTGCTCCTCGTCCAGCGCCACCTGCGCGTTGTCGATCTCGATGGCGCGAGGCGTCGGTACCGAAGCGGGCTTCGGATTGGACTGGAACAGGAACATGCAAGGACGCTCGCCCAAGGGCGCCGGGCC
>DATNIT010000306.1:0-4510 GCA_035604335.1 Allostellaceae bacterium
CCATGGGCGCTGAAGATGGTGACCGCGTTTGGGGGAACTTCGGACAGGTCCTCGACGAAATGCGCCCCCTTGGCCTTCAGGCTCTCCACGACGTGCTTATTGTGGACGATCTCATGGCGCACGTAGACCGGCGGACCGTACTTCTGCAGCGCGCGCTCGACGATCTCGATGGCACGCACGACGCCGGCGCAAAAACCGCGAGGCTGGGCGAGTATGACCTTCATCAACGACCTCCAGGCGGGTGCCGGACTGCGGCGTTGGACCGCAAGAGCCGCGGGCGGCCGCCCCCATGCTCCCTGTCCAATACTTTGGCCACAACGCCGTGACAACCAAATTGGCCACGATTCTGTGACAATCAAGCCCGTTCTCGGCGGCCCTAGGCAGCCGATCGATCATGGTTTCTAAGCGGAACCATTGAGCTGAAAAGGGGGCTCCTTGTCCAGCGCGCCCCCCTCGCCCACCCCGCCCCGGCTGTGGCCTGCGGTCCCCCGGATTTCTAGGAAAATATCCATGATTTCACTTTTGTGGCATTTCAGGGCATCTAGTGCCGCGCGAAGCCGGGGGAGATTCCGTGAACGCACTGCACGCGCGCCCAGGGTTCCGTCCGAACGGAGGGGCCTGCAGCTCCGCGCGCAGGGGGATGTCCTTGTGCCATGCCGTAGGCGGTCAAAACGTGTGCCTCCATTTCGCCTTTCTCTTAACGCCTCAAACATCGGTTTGCCGTTGCCCGCCTCACGTCCCACGCCTCAAACGTCGGTTTGACCTCCTCATCCCATGAAGACACTTACCGCTTTCGTCGTCCGCGCGATTGCTTTTTGCATCCATTACCCTCGGTGGGTGATGGCCGGCGCGATAGTGCTCACGGCCGTGTCGACCTGGTATGCCGCCACTCGTTTCTCGATGACGACGGATATCAATCAGCTCATTTCCAGCAATAGCCCGAGTCGGCAACGGGAACTGGCATTCGAAAAGGCTTTCCCGCAATTCGATACGATCATTGCGGTGATCGACGCGCCGACGCCGGAGCTGGTGGAGCAGGGCAGCGGCGCGCTGGTTGCGCGGCTGTCGCAGCAGAAGAATTTCTTCCGTTCCGTCCAGGATCTGCAGGGCAGTTCGCTGTTTGCCCAGAACGGTTTGTTGTTCGAGTCGACCGCCGAGCTCGCGCCGCAGATGAGCATGCTGTCGCAGGCACAGCGGCTCATGGAGGTCCTGGCCGGCGATCCGAGTTTGCGCGGCGTGGTCCGCGCGCTGCAATTCGGGCTGCTCGGCGTCCAGGGCGGCAACATCAAGCTCGACGACATGACCAGGCCGATGACCCTCGTCGCCAACACGCTCGACCAGGTCAAGGCAAATCAGCCCGCAAGCTTCTCCTGGCGCGTGCTGGTTCAGGGCCACGAGGCCAAACCCGCCGATCTGCGGCGGTTCGTGAAACTCACCGCCGTGCTCGATTATTCAGAGCTCGAGCCGGGTCTGAAGGCGAGCAATGCCGTCCGTCAGGCTGCCGCGGACCTCAATCTTGCATCCGCTTTTCAAGCACAACTGCGGTTGACTGGCCCCGTGCCCATGAACGACGACCAGTTCGCCACGATCAAAGAGAACGCGGCGCTCAACGCCGTCGTGACCATTGCCGTCGTGCTCTTCATCCTGTGGATGGCGTTGCGTTGGATGCGGATCATTTTCGCCGTGTTCGTCAGCCTTGTGGTCGGACTTTCCGCCACGGCGGCACTGGGCATGCTGCTGGTCGGCACTCTCAACCTGATATCGGTGTATTTCGCCGTGCTTTTCGTCGGCCTCGGTGTCGATTTCGGCATCCAATTCAGCGTCCGCTACCGGGCCGAGCGGCATGAAGTCGATGGTCTATACGAAGCCCTCCTGCATGCCGGGCGCCGCGCCGGCGCGCCGCTGACGCTTGCCGGGCTCGCCACTGCCGCGGGCTTTCTTTCATTCCTCCCGACGGCCTACCGGGGATTGTCCGAGCTCGGATTGATCGCCGGCCTCGGCATGCTGATCGCCTTTGTTACCAGTATTACTTTGTTGCCGGCCCTGCTCAGCCGTCTGAAGCCGCGGAGCGAGCCGCATCCACTCGGCTACGCATTCCTGGCGCCGGTCGACGATTTCCTCGAGCGCTATCGCGTACCGATCCTCATCGGCACCGCGCTTGTCATTCTAGGCGCGTCGCCGCTGCTGTTTTGGCTGCGGTTCGATTTCAATCCGATGAACCTGCGCAACCCCAATGTCGAGTCCGTCGCCACCTACCTTCAACTCGAGAAGGAGCAGGAAAGCGGCGTCAACGATATCCAGGCGCTGGAGCCGACGTTGGCGGCAGCCGACCAGCTTGCCGTCAAGCTCAGGGCCTTGCCTCAGGTTGCGCGCGTGGTGACGCTTTCGACGTTCATTCCGGATCACCAGCAGCAAAAGCTGCCGTTGATCCAGAGCGCGGCAAAGACGCTCGATCCCGCGCTGAACCCGCCGAGCGTCAACTCGCCGCCGACGGACGCGGAAAATGTCGCCATCATCAATTCCACGGTCAATGCGCTCAATCGCCTGGCCGGTAGCGCTCCTGGTCCCGGTGCCGGCGCGGCCAAGCGGCTGGCCGCGGACATGACCGCGCTCGCCAAGGCCGATCAAGCGACACGCCAGCGGGCCGAAACGGCGTTCGTGCAGCCGTTGCGAACGGCGCTCGACGATCTGCGCAATCTGCTCAAGGCGCACGAAGTCACCCGCGACAACCTGCCGCCCGAGCTTGTCAGCCAATGGATGACGCCGGACGGGCAGGCCCGCATCGAGGTCGCCCCGAGCGGCAATGCCGACAACAATGCGACGTTGCGGACATTCGCGCATGCCGTGCAGAGCGTGGCGCCCAATGCGACGGAGGGTCCGATCTCGATTCTCGAAGCGCGCCGCACGATCATCACCGCCTTTCTCGAGGCTGGTGCCTACGCGCTGCTGTCGATCGCCGTCCTGTTGTGGATCACCTTGCGGCGGGTGGGTGACGTGTTGTTGACGCTCATCCCGCTCCTGGTGGCAGGCGTCGTCACGCTGGAAATCTGTGTGGCAATCGACTTGCCGCTCAACTTCGCCAACATCATCGCGCTGCCGCTCCTGCTCGGCGTCGGCGTGGCATTCAAGATTTACTACATCATGGCGTGGCGCGAGGGACAGACCAAATTATTGCAGTCGGTGCTGACCCGAGCCGTGACGTTCAGCGCCTGCACGACGGCGACCGCATTCGGCAGCCTGTATTTTTCCAGCGACCCGGGTACGTCCAGCATGGGCAAGCTGCTCGCCATCTCGCTGTTGACGACGATGACGGCGGCGGCACTGTTCCAGCCGGTGCTGATGGGCAAGCCGCGCGACGAACAAGCACGCGAGCACGCCCAGCGCAAGGGCGTCGGCGCTTCGTCAAATTGAAGCGACCGGGCAGACCAGCCTGTGAGCTGCTCTAGCGACGCGCAGAATTCTCAGGTTTCGGTAAGGCCTGGGGTTTGTGCGCCGCTGCGGCTGCGGAGTGGTTGGGATTAAAGCGCGGATCGATCTCGTTGTAGGCCGAATCCGGCAATCGCGTCCAATATTGATTTTGCCCCAACAGTGAAATGCCGAGATAGCCGCGCACGATGAGCGATTGACCGTCCGGCGAGAGATTCATCAAGGCGCTGTAAACTTGGCCGTACCGCGGATCGAGGATAGTCCCATCACCGTAATGCAAACCGTCGCGCTTCATGCCGCGGATGATCTCGAGGCCCAGCCACGGCTTGTCATGGCGATCGTCCTTGCACTGATCGCAAACGACGCTCACGCTCTCGCCCGGCTTCAGGAACATCTTGACGATGGTCCCATCATAGATACCGTCGTGATCGCGAATGAGAAACCAGCCGGTCGGTTGCCCGGTTTCCTGATCGACTGCTTGCCAAAGCCCGGCAGCTGCCGGCTCCGCGCCCAGCGCATGCCCGGCGACGAGCGACAGCAACGCTGCGGCAGCGATTATGTATCTTGCTCGCATCTCGGCTCTCCGAATTTCGATCATCTTAATCCGTGGCGGTGCGCCGGTTCCGCGGAACGGCGTTCACGGCGCGGGAACATGATCGTCGGTTGCGTTAATTCATAGGTATTCATCGCCGGCCGCGATTATCCAATATGCAACGCGCAGCCCTTGCGCAAGCGGTCTGGCGAAGCGAACACACCCGCCAGACGCAGAGACAAATCAGCTCGAGACGGCAAAATTTTGAATATAGTGTGAAGCCGTGTGTCGCCGTGCGGGCAGAATTTGACCGCTTTCGCCGCCGGCTGACGGTGGAACGGGGGGATTTTCCACTTGAACGCCGCCGCAACGTCGAGGATCGTAGCGGTTGGCGAGGAATGAACGGGCCGGCCGGCCGGCCACCAGGGGGAAACGACCATGGCGAACAAGACCATCATCAGCTGCGCGATCACCGGCTCGATCCACACTCCCACCATGTCGGACGCACTGCCGACCACGCCCGATCAGATCGCGACGCAAGCGATCGATGCC
>DATNIT010000307.1:0-2681 GCA_035604335.1 Allostellaceae bacterium
GAGCCCGAGCCGCACGCCGGCGGCGCGGGCATGCGGCACCAGCGATGCGAGCCCATCGAGCGCGCGGCCTCGGGCCGACCGTATATCCTTGTCCCGGGGATCGACGCCGCCCGCGACGAAGACCAGGCAGCGGGCTTTGAGCGCCGCGGCCTCGTCGATGGCGCGGCGCACCTCGTCCCGCGCCTTCGCGGCCTCGGCTCGGTCGGGCGAGGTGATCAAGCCCGCGAAGCAGAGGCCCGACACGGTCATGCCATAATCGCCGACGAGGCGCACGGCCTCTTCAAGCGGCATCTCGTGAAGCTTGTCGCGCCAAATACTGATGCCGCGGAGCCCGTGTCGGGTCAGGCCTTCGATCGCCTGGCGCAGCGACCACTGCTGCATCAAGGTTACCTGATTGATGGAGAGCAGAGCTTCGTCGAGCATGGAGTGTCCCCGCTGTCAGTAGGTGGCCCGGCCGCCGGAGAGATCGAACACCGCGCCGGTAGTGAAGCTGCATTCGGGACCGGCGATCCAGGCCACCATCGCCGCGATCTCGTCGATCTGCAGGAAGCGGCCCATGGGAATGAGGCTCCGGCAATAGTCGATGTGCGCCTGGGTCATTTCCTTGAAGAGGTCGGTCTCGGTCATCACCGGCGCGATGCAATTCACCAGCACGCCCGAGCCGATCAGCTCCTTCGCCAGCGACTTGGAAAAGCCGATCACGCCCGCCTTGGAGGCGGCATAGGCGGAGATGTTGGGGTTACCCTCCTTGCCCGCGATCGAGGCGACGGTGACGATCCGGCCGTAGCCGCGCTCCCTCATGTGGGGCACCGCCGTGCGGCAGCAAT
Organism: Allostellaceae bacterium; assembly: GCA_035604335.1. Lineage (GTDB taxonomy): Bacteria > Pseudomonadota > Alphaproteobacteria > ATCC43930 > CGMCC-115725 > DASZHJ01. Next base: position 828 of record DATNIT010000307.1, read on the forward strand.
AGAACACGCCGGTCAAGTTGACCGCGAGCACGCGGTCCCAGGCATCCGGCGGATAGTCCCAGGCTTTGGTGACAGGGCCATTGACCCCCGCATTGTTGACGAGAATCTGGACGTCGCCGGCCGCCTCGCGCGTCGCCTGGAACGCGCGTTCGACCGACTCGAGTTTGGTCACGTCCACCGCCTGGACAAAGGCGGGTTTGAAGCGAGGTTCGGATTCGAGCGGTGTGACATCGCGGTCCCAGACGACAACCCGGCAGCCCTCTTCCGCCAGCCGCTCGGCGATGCCGCGCCCGATGCCGCGGGCGGCGCCCGTCACGATGGCGGTCTGTCCGGCGATTTTCCTCACTTTCATCCGTGAATTTCCCTTTTCCGCATTTGTGCGTGAACTCATCAGCGGCCGCGCCAGTTCGGCTTGCGCTTCTCGATGAAGGCGCGCTGGCCCTCGCGGGCGTCCTCGCTCGCGAGCATGCGTTCGGCCGCGGGGTAGCGGGCATTGATTGCGGCGGCGAGATCGGGCTCGGCCAGGCCGCGCAGCATCGCCTGCTTCGACGCCTCGAGCGAAAGCGGCGCACAGGCGAGCAGCTCATCGGCGAGCGCGCGGACGCGGGACTTCAGCGCGGCGGCAGGCACGATCTCGTTGACGAGCCTTATTCGGTACGCTTCCTCGGCGCCAATCCGCTTTCCCGTAAGCACCAGGCCCATCGCAGCCTTGAGCGGCAGCTGGCGCGCCAAGCGGTGGAGCGCGCCGCCACCCAGCGCCGCGAGGCCGACGCGCGGCTCCGGCAGGCCGAATTCCGCGTGCTCGGCGGCGATCGCGAGATCGCAGGCGATCACGGTCTCGAGCCCGCCGCCGAGGGCGAGGCCATTCACCGCGGCGATCACGGGCTTCCAGAGGTCGAAGCGCGTGGTGATCCCGGCGAAGCCGCTGGGAGGAAACTCGTCCCGCCCGAGCTCGGACCGCGCCTTGAGGTCGCTGCCGACGCAGAAGGCACGCTCGCCCGCGCCGGTGAGGATGGCAACCCGTAGATCGGGGTCGCCCGCGTAGAGGTCGAAGGCGCGCGCGAGCTCCGCGTGGGCCGGTGGATGCAGCGCATTCAGGACATGCGGCCGGTCGATGGTGATCGTCAGCACCACGCCGTCCCGCTCCACGCGACAAAACTGAAACTCGGCCATGGCGCCTCGCCGGGATTGCGACCCAGCTTGTACAACGACGCGCGCGCAATCCATAGTCTTCCCGCGCATCGGCGCCGTTCATGAGGGGAGTTTCCATGCCTGAGTTCCACGTCGCGGTCGGCGATCGCGCGTCGTTCACCAAGACCGTGGGCGAGACCGACGTCTATCTGTTTGCCGGCATCACCGGCGACTTCTCGCCGAACCATGTCGACAAGTCCTATATGGAGCGATCGAGCTACGGCCGGCTGCAGGCGCACGGCGCGCTGCTGGTCGGCTTCATGTCGACGGCCTCGACCCTCGCCATCGCCAAGACCCGCGCCGGCGCCGAGGAAACGCCGGTCTCGCTAGGCTACGACCGCGTGCGATTCCTGGCGCCGGTCTTCTTCGGCGACACCATCACCGTCGATTACACCATCGGCAGCATCGACATCGAGCGTCGGCGCTCCACGGGAGACATCACCGTCAAGAACCAGGATGGCACTCTGGTCGCGGTCGCGACCCATATCCTGAAGTGGGTGAAGAACAAGTAGCCGGCGGACACCCTAGGTCACCGACTCATAAATCGCATCCAGATGCGGGCTGAAGCAAGTTTGACGAGTGCGAGATAATTCTGGTCGTGTTTTTCGAAGCGGGTGGCGATAGCTCTAAAATGTTTGAGTTTGTTGAAGAAGCGCTCGACGA
>DATNIT010000308.1:0-21991 GCA_035604335.1 Allostellaceae bacterium
CTCGTCCGATTGCCAAAGCTGCTCGCCGCGCCAGCTTGAGCCCACTCGCTCCCGGTGCCTGGAGCCACACATCAAACTCGCCACCGCTCGCACCCCAAAGAAAATCGCAATCAGTGCAGAGTTTTTCAGCAGCCTGCTAGAGCATCAGGGGTGCGCACCGGCGCTAGCGCCGTGGTGTCGTTTTGCGGAACGCGCTTCAGCGCATCGATTTGAGCTTTGGCGATGTCGGCGAAATGCCCGGACGAGTACTGTCTCAAGTACTCCTCGAAAGCCGATTGACTCCCCTGCGCCGTCGTAGCTTGCCAAAGTGCAAGCTCGATGGCGTCGCCGCTCGCGTTGACGCTCGTCGTTGGGGACTGGGCATTGGCTGGTTTCGCGGCGCTTGGCGGCGGTCCGGCGGGCGTGGCTTGCGAGGTGCGTGGCGTCGGCGGCGCCGTTGCCGGGGCGACGGACTGGCTCTCCTTGCCGCCGCCGCTGGGTAGCCAGCGCTCGAGCCAGGACGGATGCAGCCGCCAAACCGCTTCGGTCGATCCGACCACCAGGCAGAACGCCAGCACGGCGGCGATCCTCGCGCCCGTGAACCATCGCCTGCCTCGGTCACCGCGCACGGGTTTGCCAGGGGACGTCGACGCCACGGCAAAGACCCGCACCGATTTATCGATATTCTTGAGTCGCTGCTGCCCCTGGTCCTCAAACTGGAGGGAGAGGATACCGCGCACCTGCTCGCGAACCACGGCCGAGGTATAGATCCCGCCCGGCGGCGCCAGCGATTGCAGGCGCGCCGCCACGTTGACGCCGTCGCCCAGCAGATCGTCACCCCTCACGAACACCTCGCCCGTGTGCACGCCGATGCGGAAGCTCATGCGTCGCTCGCGCGGCAGCCGCTGGTTCTCCTGGACCAAAGTCGCCTGGACCTCGATCGCGCAGTGCAAGGCGTCGACGACGCTGCCGAACTCGGCAATGACGCTGTCGCCGGCCGTGTTTGCGATGCGTCCGTTCCGCCGTGCGATGGCTTCGTCGAGGATCTCGCGACGGACGGACAGCATGTCGATGGTGCCGTGTTGGTCCGCCCGCATCATCCGGGAGTAGCCCGCGACATCCGCGGCCAGGATGGCGGTCAGCTTTCGGGGAGATGCAGCAGCCTGACCCATTTGCCCGAAACAGCCTCCCGCTTTTTCGGAGCATGATCCTGAGGCACAGAGCCTAACAGAGCCAATGGCCTAAGGGGAGTGACGCGGGAGCCCCCGGCCGCCAGAGCCTATACCGAGCCTCAGATTGGCTCTTCCGGCTATTGGAACCTCCGCCGCAAGCCCAGAGGTCCCGCAGTCGAGCGGCTTGTTCCTGGGCGTTTGATTGCAGAACTGTGACGAACCTTCTTGACGCGCGGTGAGTTGCCGGGGTCAAACTAGTCGCGGTGTAACCTTGGTCACATACAAGGTTAACGTCCAAGCTCAGGATAGTATTATGCTAGGGGAAACAGATGCGGCGCGTGGTGGTTGCCGTGCCAGAATGTGTCATGCACATTTTTGTTTGCAGGCGCATTGGCGCTTGTCCAAATCTGTCGCTCAGAAGCGGAGCAACTCAATGCGGTCCCCGATGACCGCTCTGTCCTGGGAGGAAGTCATGAGAGCTGCCATCTTTGCCGCCGTTTTTGCGCTCGCATTTGCTCCGCTGCCGGCTTCAGTGAGCCAGTCTGCGCGTGCTCAAGGGGTGAATTTCTCCAATAGCGAGCCGCGTGACGAGCAGAGTGAGACGATCGCGTGCTCGCAATCCCGGCTACAGCCGCCTGCCGGTCTCGATGTCCAATGTGGACGGTATGCGCTTTCCAATTCCCACTGCTCCAAACAGGGTTTTGTGGTGGAGAGCAAGGCAGGCGGGCCATCCATATTTGTTTTCGCCATGACGCAATTGCGAAGCAGCAAATACTGCGGGATCGCGGCACCACAGAGCGTTAGAAGCGACATGGTGACGTCGGTGAAGAAATATCGGCCGTTCGTGCATGACGATGCGACCAACTGGACCAAGAAGCCAGTCGAGCTCAAGCACGCCGGGCTCGCGCTGTTCTTCGATAGCCCGAAAACGGATAGAGACGGCAGGTGCGTCGCGTTCTACCAGCCGGGCCCACCAGTCGTAAATTATGGCGGGGACGCCGCGCCGACTCACTCCTATTTGCGCGACTACTACTACCGCGGCTGGATCTGTGCGGCCCCGGGCCAGACGTTGACCAAAGCTCAGGCGGAAGATCTGATCAAATCCTTCAAGGTCACCTCTAAATAAGGATCTTGATTCCAGCGGCGTCGCATTCGGTTCCACTCATGCGGAGGGTGCGCAATGGCGAAGACGCGCACCCTCGCGTACGCTGGCGGCGCTCTGTACGGGTCTCTACGATAGCTCGCAGATGTATGCCCTCACTGAGCCCTGGCTCGGGCTGCGTAAAATCTAGGGCAGTCTAATCTTCCCCGAGCGGCACAGACACTCGGTGCCGCAGATCTCGCGACGCAGGCGGTGCCCGCTCTGCGCGGCCTTGACGTCGGGTAAAATATGCATAGGCTATGCATTATGCTGCTTGCGAGCAAGCTTGGAGCCCTGAGCGTGCTGCTCTCGGATATCGGAGAGCGGGCGGCTGACGGTTTCTCGCAGAGTGCGGCGGGGCTCCTGCTGACGCTGCGGTTTCGCTCGCTGCTGACCGCGACGGAGCTGGCCGACATCGTAGGGATCGCTCAGCCGACGGCGGTTCGAGTTCTCGATGGTCTGGTCCGCCGAGGCCTCGTGGTGCGTCAGAAGCGCGCTGGCCGTGCGGCGCCGGTGCGTCTGACCAGCCTCGGCCGAAGACGCGCTGAGCGGCTGCTCTCGGCGCGGCTCGAGGCCATCGGTTATGTCGTTGCGACGTTGTCGCGCAACGAGCACGCGGAGCTGGAGCGCATCATCGACAAGCTCCTGGCGGCGGCGGCGACATCGCGGAGCTTCGCCCGGACGACCTGCCGGCTTTGCGACCACGCGGCCTGCGACGGGCCGCGCTGCCCCATCGGCACGCGCGCGACGGAGCTCGAGCGCGAGGCTGAAATCGCATCCAGGGGAGGCAGAGCATGCTGATCGAGCACGCGGGCAAGCGGCCTCAGGTCGACGATGCCGCTTGGGTCGCACCCGATGCCACGGTCTGCGGCGACGTCGTGATCCGTGCGGGCGCCCGTGTTCTCCATGGCGCGCGCCTGGTCGGCGAGACCGGCGGGAGCATCCTTATTGGCCGAAATTGCATCGTGATGGAGAACGCGGTGCTGCGCGCGACGGGGCGGCACCCCCTCAGCATCGGTGACCACTGCCTGATCGGCCCGAGCGCGCATGTCGTGGGCGCGCGCCTCGAGGATCAGGTCTTCGTCGCGACCGGGGCCGCCATCTTCCATGGCGCCGTTCTGGGCCGTGGCGCGGAGGTGCGCGTGCATGCCATCGTGCATCTGCGCACGCGATTAGAGCCGGGTGCCACCGTGCCGCTGGGCTGGATCGCCGTGGGCGATCCCGCGCGCATCTTGCCGCCCGACCGGCACGACGACATCTGGGCGGTGCAGGCGCCGCTCAATTTTCCGCGGTGGGTCTACGGATTGGACCGCGATACGCCCGATTTGATGGTTCAGGTCACCCGCCGCCTCTCGGAAGCGTTGGGCGCGCACGGGCAGGATGTCGCCGTGGACTCCTGACGGCACACTCCGCCTCGGCAGAATTCCCGCACAAGGATCGGATATCGGCGAGCTCGGTGCCGCTCGTAAGCTTGCGCCTCATCAAGCTTGGCCGGAGATCCCCGATGCTGCGTCTCTACGACTATCCGCCGTCCCAGAACGCCTGGAAGGTTCGTCTGCTGCTGAGCCACCTCGGGCTCACCTATGAGCGCGTGCCGGTCTCGATCTTCGAGGGTGAATCCCATACCGATACCTTCCTCGAGAAGAACCCGGCGGGCGCGGTGCCTGTGCTCGAGGTCGAGCCCGGCCGATACATCGCGGAATCGAACGCGATCCTCTGCTATCTCGCGGAGGGCACGCCGTACTTGCCACAGGAGCCCTTCGAGCGCGCGCAGGTGATGCAGTGGCTGTTCTTCGAGCAGAGCTACGTCGAGCCGCAGATCGGCAGCCTGCGGTATTGGGCGCTGACCGGGAAGCTCGGAAAGCGCTCGACGGACATGATCGACGGCAAGCGCGCTTATTCGCTGCGCGCGCTGGCGGCGCTCGAGCGGCATCTTGCGACCCGCTCGTTCCTCGTGGGCGAGCGCTACACCATCTCGGACATGGCGGTTTACGCCTACGCCGCCCACGCGGACGAAGCCGGGCTGGACCTCGCGCCTTATCCCGCATTCCGCGCGTGGATCGAGCGCGTCAAGGCGCAGCCGGGATTCCTCGGAGAGCGGTACCCTTATTCGATCGATCCGCACGCGAGCCGGGAACTCGGCTAAGCGCGCGCGGCTTTCCTCGCGTGCCGCCCTCGCCTATGGTGGGGGCATGGGATCAGGACGCAAGACACTGTTGCTTACGGGCGCCAGCCGCGGGATCGGCCACGCGACGGTGCGGCGGTTCAGCGAATCCCAGTGGCGCATCATCACGTCCTCGCGCGATCCGGTGCCGCCGGAATGCGGGCGCAATCCCTTCTGGACCGATCATGTCACCGCCGATCTCTCCGATGCGGGGAATATCGACGGCTTCGTCGCGGAGGTGATGAGGCTGCTGGGGGATGCCGGGCTCGATGCGCTCGTCAACAACGCCGGCTTCTCGCCGAAATCGCCGACGCGCGAGCGCCTGGGCTGCCTCAACGGGGATCTCAGGGATTGGCATGAGGTGTTTCAGCTCAATTTCTTCACGCCGCTGATGCTGGCGCGCGGCCTCGCCGCTCCGCTCGCGCATGCCAAGGGCACCATCGTGAACGTGACCTCGATCGCGGCGCACGCGGTGCACCCCTTCGCCGGCTCGGCCTATTCCACCTCCAAGGCGGCGCTCTCGGCGCTGACGCGCGAGATGGCAGTGGAGTTCGCTCAGCTGGGTGTACGCGTCAACGCGGTGGCGCCCGGCGAGATCGAGACCCAGATGCTCTCGCCCGAGACCGACGCGTTGATCCCGAGGATTCCGCTGGCCCGGCTCGGCACACCCGCCGACGTGGCCTCGACGATCTTCTATCTCTGCACCGACGCCTCGTCTTATGTGACGGGCACCGAGATATTCATCACGGGCGGCCAGCACTTGTTCTGAGTAGTCGCGTTGCGAAGCGGGCGCTCTATGGCCCGCGAGCGATCAGAGTAGGGCTTGGCGGCAGCCCTTCAGCCACGCGATGCGCGCCTCGATCTGCGCGATGTCGTGATCGAGCCAATCGCGGAACAGGCCGGGCATCGCGCCGTGGCGGGTGCGGAGGTCCACGAGGCGGGCGAGTTCGCTTTCGTAGGCGCCGACGACGAGCGCGATCTGCTGGGATTGCTCGGCCGCGGGCAGCTGGTCGAGGAAACGCAGCTTCAACGCGAGGCCGAGCTTTCCGAGGTCGGTGCTGGGTGCGCGCAGGTTGGCGCGGAGCAGGCTCTGGAGCGCGGCGTGCCCGCTCGTGGTCAAAGTCAGCTCGGGGTTCTCGGCGTTGGCGCGCGCGGTGGGTGTGACCAAGCCTTCGTAGCGCAAGAGCTCCAGCGAGGTCCCCATGAGCTCGGGCGACGGGCCCACGATCCGGCTGGTGAGAAAGCGCACTTCCGCCGTGAGATCCGCATAGCGCCGCGGCGCCTCCGCGAGCAAGCCGAGGGCGGCGAGCCGGATCGCCTCGGCGGGAATCAGAGAATGGTCGCGGAACATGGGCACTCCTCAGGCGACGCGCCGCTGCACGATGCGCGACCACACGTCGCAGAGCGCATCCACGAGGCGGTCGATGTCAGCATCGCTGTGCAGGGGCGTGGGCGTCAAGCGCAGCCGCTCGGCGCCCCGCGGCACGGTCGGGAAATTGATGGGCTGTACATAGATGCGATGGCGCGCCAGCAGTTCGTCCGAGGCCTGCTTGCAAAGCCGCGCGTCGCCGACGAGCACCGGCACGATGTGGCTGGGCGACGGCATGAGCGGCAGCCCGGCTGCGATCAGCCGGCGCTTGAGCGTCGCGGCGCGCTCCTGGTGGCGCTCGCGCATCGCGGCATCTGCCTTGAGATGCCGGACGCTCGCGATCGCCCCGGCGGCGATCACGGGGGGCAGCGACGTCGTGAAGATGAATCCCGGCGCGAAGCTGCGCAGGAAATCCACCAAAGCCGTCGATGCCGCGACGTAACCGCCCATCAGGCCGAACGCTTTCGCGAGCGTGCCCTGGATGAGCGTGAGCCGGTGCATCTGGCCGTCGCGCTCGGCGACGCCGCCGCCGCGCGGACCATAAAGCCCGACCGCGTGCACCTCGTCGAGATAGGTCATGGCGCCGTGGCGCTCCGCGGCATCGCAGAGCTCGGCGATCGGCGCGATGTCGCCGTCCATGGAATAGACGGATTCGAAACAGACGAGCTTCGGCCGCGCGGGGTCGGCCGCGCCGAGCAGGCGATCGAGGTCGCCGGGATCGTTGTGCCGGAAGATGCGCTTTTCCGCGCCGCTGTGGCGGATGCCCTGGATCATCGAGGCGTGATTGAGCGCATCCGAGAATATGATGCAGCCGGGAATCTGACTGCCCAACGTCGCGAGCGCGGCGTCGTTGGCGACGTAGCCGGAGGTGAACAGCAGCGCGGCCTCTGTCCCGTGCAGCTCCGCCAGCTCCCGCTCGAGCACGGCGTGATAGTGCGTGCTGCCGGAGATGTTGCGGGTGCCGCCCGCGCCCGCGCCGCTGCGGTCGATAGCGTCGTGCATCGCCGCCAGCACCGCGGGATGCTGTCCCATTCCGAGATAATCGTTGGAGCACCACACGGCGACGTCGTCGCTCAAGCCGTGATGGCGCGCGGTCGGAAAGGCGCCGGCACGGCGCTCGAGCTCCGCGAAAACCCGGTAGCGCCCTTCCGCCTTGAGCGCGTCCAATCGCGTCCTGAAGAAGCCGTCGAAGTCCATGAGCCGCACGCCTACGGTCGATCGCCCTGCCTGATCTATACCGCGATCACGGCCGGAGAGCGCGATTTTTCGCGTCGCATGGCGCCGTACTCGCGCCAACGCGCGAACAGATCGTTCAGAGGTAGCGACAAGCTCGGAAGCAGCGCAACTGGAAGCGCGCCCTGCTCTCCTCTCGCACCGTCGGCACGAGAGGAGAGGTCGGGATGCGTTGAAACCTCGCGTCTAGGCGACGGAGGCGAGGCCCTGGCGTCCGAGCGCCTTGGTGACGTCGTCGAGCGCGCGGCCGAAGCGCTTGAACATATCGTCGATCTCGGGCTCCGTGATGACGAGCGGCGGACAGAGCGCCACGTTGTCGCCCATCGCGCGACAGATCAGCCCGTGCTCCTGAGCGCGCATCTGCACCATGTTGCCGACGCCCTGCGCGGGATCGAAGGTCTGCTTCGTGGCCTTGTCTGCAACGAGCTCGATCGCGCCGACGAGGCCGATGCCGCGGACCTCGCCTACGAGCGGGTTCTCGCCGAGGCGCCGGAACGCGTCCTGGAAGCGCGGCATCACCTTGCGCACGTGGCCTACGATATCGCGCTCCTCGTAGATCTTGAGCGTCTCGTTCGCGACCGCCGCGGCGACGGGGTGGCCGGAGTAGGTGTAGCCGTGGGCGAACACCCCGATCTTCTCGCTCTCGCTGACGCAGGCCTGGTAGATCGCCTCCGAGATGATGGTGGCGGAGATCGGCAGGTAGGCGGAGGAAAGCGCCTTCGCGCAGGTGATGATGTCCGGCTTCAGGTTGAAGGTCTCGCTCGCGAACAGGCGGCCGGTACGGCCGAAGCCGCAGATCACCTCGTCCGCGATGAACAGCACGTCGTATTTCTTGAGGATGGGCTGGATCTTGTCGAAGTAGGTCTTGGGCGGAACGATGACGCCGCCCGCGCCCATCACGGGCTCGGCGATGAAGGCAGCGACGGTCTCGGGATCCTCGCGCAGGATCTGCGACTCGAGGCTCTCGGCGAGCCGGGTCGCGAACTGCTCCTCGCTCTCGCCGGGCTTGGCGAAGCGATAGTGGTGCGGGCAGTCGGCGTGCCGGATGTTCGCGATCGGCAGGTCGAAGTCGCGGTGGTTGTTGGGGAGCCCGGTGAGGCTCGCCGCGGCGACGGTGACCCCGTGATAGCCGCGCATGCGCGCGATGATCTTCTTCTTGCGGTGCTTGCCGCGGGCATTGTTGTAGTACCACACCAGCTTGACCGCCGTGTCGTTCGCCTCGGAGCCCGAGTTGTTGAAGAACACCTTCGACATCTTGACCGGCAGGAGGCGCAGCAGCCGCTCGGCCAGGTCGATGCTGGGATTGTGGGACTTGTGGTTGAAGATGTGGGAGTAGGGGAGCATGCGCATCTGCTTGGTCGCGGCCTCGACCAGGCGCTCCTCGCCGTAACCCAGGGACACGCACCAGAGCCCGGCCAAGCCCTCGATGTATTTCTTGCCGTTCTCGTCGGTGACGTAGACGCCCTTGCCCTCGGTCAGCACCAGCGGACCCTCGGCTTCGTGCCTCTTGAGGTGCGTATAGGGGTGGAGCTGGAATGCAATATCGCGGCTCGCGGCCGAATTGCCTCGGTCCATGGCTGGGCCTTTCTGGATGGGAACGCGGGAAGGTGACTGGCGGGTACTATCGTCCGGAACCCTCAGCCGAGTCAAACCCGTGGCGCCTTGCGCCGCAATACAAATCGCCGCGCCGGCCAGGCGCTACTTGAACTCGAAATCGATGGTCAGGGTGAGCGGGAGGCCGATCGAGAATCCCTTCACCTCGATGTAAGGGTTGTTTCTGTACTTGTTCCGAAGCTCGGCGGCGCGCTTCAGCAGTGCCTCGCGCTTGCGGTCCCACCACCCCGACTCCGCCTGCGGCGCGAGGTCGACGGACATGAGCATCCGGGCCGCCGGCTGCCTCGCCCGGCTCCGCGGCTTGTCGCCGAGGAGGGCAGTCCCCTCTGGTGGCGTCACGGCGAGGAGGTTGGATTGGATCGGAAGATCGGGTCCGAACGCGGCGAGCTCGCGGCTCAGCCGCTTCACCAAGCTTGCCGGGATCTTCCGCTTCGTCATCGGCGTCTTCGGGCGCATCGCGAGGGCCTCAAAGTTTCCGCGGGGCGGACGTCTCGGCATCATAGAGATTGCTTCGGCATCTTCAACGATGACTAGGGGTCGCCGGCGACCGGTTCCTCTGGGCCGGTGCACCCATTGTAACATTTTCCTACCTGCGGCGCTCGGTCGCACCCTCGCGAGAAAATCTATATCCGTCAGACTATTGCTGGGTTATGCGCCGGCGTCATCCCGAGGATATCAACAGCCTTGTCCAGAGGTTGCGGGGGATGCCCGGCATTGCGCGTGGCGAATCACTCTCCGCTGCCGCATTGTTGCGCAGCCGATCACGGTGAACGAGGGCCGCCGATGTCTCGCTCGCCCAATGAGGCGCCGGAGGAACCACTCGACCTCGAGCGCCTGGTCATCGACAGCGACTATCGCCAGGAGGTGATGCTGCGCCTCAAGGCGGAAACGCTCACGCGCCGCGCCAGGCACCTCGCCTCGCGCACCCGCAAGCCGCCGGCCTCCCGCAAAGATTGACAGGCGCCCGACGGCGCCTATCTTCCCGCCATCGCGGCCACGCCGCGCGATCGGCGCGCGAGTCAACTCGGGCAGCGCCTCTGGCATGATCGCCTTCATCATTCGTCGTGTTGGCCAGTCCGTCGCCGTCATGCTGGCGGTGGGCTTTATCGCTTTCGCCCTCTTCAGCTACATCGGCGATCCCCTCGCCAGCATGGTGGGCCAGGACACCTCGGCGGTCGAGCGGGAGCAGCTTCGCCACCAGCTCGGCCTCGACGATCCCTTCGTCGTGCAGTTCGGCCGCTTCCTCGGCCGCGCGGCTCAAGGCAATTTCGGCATCTCCTATCAGTACGCGCGGCCGGTGCAGCAGCTCTTGGCCGAGCGGCTTCCCGCCACGCTGGAGCTCGCGCTCGTCGCGTCGCTGCTCGCGCTCTGCATCGGCATGCCCATGGGCGTCTATACCGGGCTCCACCGCGACACCTGGATTTCGCGCATCGTCATGGCGGTGTCGTTGATCGGCGTGTCGCTGCCGACCTTTCTCACGGGCATCCTGCTGATCTGGATCTTCGCGGTGGTGCTGGGCTGGTTGCCGTCTTTCGGGCGCGGCGACGTCGTGCACCTGGGCTGGTGGAGCACCGGGCTCCTCACGATATCCGGCATCAAGGCGCTGATCCTGCCGGCGATCACGCTCGCGCTCTTCCAGATGACTCTGATCATGCGCTTGGTGCGCTCGGAGATGCTGGAGGTGCTCCGCACCGACTACATCAAGTTCGCGCGCGCCCGCGGCCTCCCGAACCGCAGCGTCAATTTCGGCCACGCGCTCAAGAACACGCTGGTGCCCGTGATCACCATCATCGGCCTGCAGCTCGGCCAGGTCATCGCTTTTTCCGTCATCACCGAGACGGTGTTCCAGTGGCCGGGCATGGGTTTCCTGATCGTGCAGGCGATCGGCTTCGCGGACGTGCCGGTGATGTCGTGCTATCTGATGCTGGTCTCGGCATTCTTCGTGGCGATCAATCTGATCGTCGATCTCCTCTATTATGCCGTCGATCCGAGGCTGCGCCTCGATCGCGCCGCCGCCGGCCATGGTCACTGAGAGCGAGCGGCTCGCGGCGGCGCTTCCGGCAATCGCCCGGAAGGGCGCGCTCCGGCGCGCGCTCGACAGCGACCTCTTCTACAGCTTCCGCCGGTCGCCGGTGACGGTGGCGTCCGCGGTCGTCACCGTCGTCCTGATCGCGAGCGCGCTGCTTTGCGGCTGGATCGCTCCGCATAATCCTTTCGATCTCGCCAGCCTCAACATCCTCGACTCCCAGAATCCGCCGGCCTGGACCTCTGGCGGAAGCTGGGACTATCCGCTCGGCACCGACGATCAAGGCCGCGACGTGCTGTCGGCGGTGCTCTATGGCATGCGGGTCTCGATCATGGTCGGGTTCGCCGCCGTGCTGCTCGCGCTCGCGGCCGGCGTGAGCCTCGGCCTGCTCGCGGGCTTTGCGGGCGGCTGGGTCGACACGATGATCATGCGCATCTGCGACGTCCTGTTGTCGTTCCCGGCGATCCTGATCGCGCTGCTGATCGACGGGATCGCCCGCAGCCTGCTGCCGCACGACCGGCAGGACGAGATCGCCTTCTATGTCGTGGTGCTTGCGGTCACCGTCCTGCCCGCCGTGCAATTCGCCCGCACCGTCCGTGGCTCCACGCTGGTCGAGCGCAACCGCGAGTACGTGCAGGCCGCGCGCGTCATCGGCGTCCATCCCGTGGCGATCGCGCTTCGGCACGTGCTCCCGAACGTCGCGGGGCCGGTTCTGGTGATCGCCACCATCAATCTCGCGGTCGCCATCATCAACGAGGCGACGCTGTCCTTCCTCGGCGTGGGATTGCCGCTGACGCAGCCGTCGCTCGGCACGTTGATCCGGGTCGGGCAGGCCTACCTGTTCTCGGGCGAGTGGTGGATGATCCTGTTCCCGTCGCTGGCGCTCGCTGGCTTGGCGCTGGCGGTGAACCTGCTCGGCGATTGGCTGCGCGACGCGCTCAATCCGAAGCTCCGCTGATGCCGAAGGCGCTCCTCGAGGTCGAGGATCTCAAAGTCGAATTTCCGACCCGCCGCGGCGTGCTCACGGCGGTGGACGGGCTTTCCCTCAGCATCGACGAGGGCGAGGTCCTCGGCGTGGTCGGCGAATCCGGCGCGGGCAAGTCGCTAACGGGCTCGGCGATCATCGGCCTGCTGGAGCCGCCCGGCCGCATCGCGGGCGGCGAGATCCGCTTCGACGGCCGCCGCATCGACAACCTGCCGCCCGAGGAGATGCGCCGCATCCGCGGCAAGCAGATCGGCGCGATCTTCCAGGATCCGCTGACCTCGCTCAATCCGCTCTACACGATCGGCCGGCAGCTCACCGAGACCATCCGCGTCCACCTCGACCTCGATGCCGGCGCGGCGCGGGGGCGGGCGCTCGCGCTCTTGCGCGAGGTCGGCATTCCCGGCGCCGAGCAGCGCATCGATCATTATCCCCATCAATTTTCCGGCGGCACGCGCCAACGCGTGGTGATCGCGCTGGCGCTCGCGGCCAATCCGCGCCTCGTCATCGCCGACGAGCCCACTACGGCGCTCGACGTCTCGATCCAGGCGCAGATCATCGCGCTCCTGAAGCGGCTTTGCCGCGAGCACGGCACCGCGGTGATGCTGGTCACCCACGACATGGGCGTCATCGCCGAGACCGCGCATCGCGTCGCCGTCATGTACGCCGGCCGGATCGTCGAGATGGGTACGCTCCGCGCCGTCGTGCAGAGCCCGAAGCATCCCTATACCGCCGGGCTGATGGGCGCCATCCCCGCGATCGGCGGCCAGCGCGACCGCTTGGCGCAGATCGAGGGCGCCATGCCGCGCGTGGGCTCGGTGCCCCCGGGCTGCGCCTTCCATCCCCGCTGCGCCCAGGCCTTCGACCGCTGCCGCGGCGAGCGGCCGGAGCTGATGTCTGCGGGCGCCAGCCGCGCCGCTTGCTGGCTTTACGCCGAGCGTGGAGCGCCTGCCGCCGGATGATCGCGCCCGGCGCCGCCGAGGCCGATCTCGCGGCGCCGGTCGAGCGCTTGGAGAGACCGGTCCGCGTCATCGCTGGGCCGATCCTCGCAGCCTTCGCGGCGCTCGGCGTCTATGCCGCGGTCGAGCTGCGCGGTCTCTATGCCGACGGCTCGGCCTTTCTCTTGCGGATGATGGAGAGCGGCGGGTTCTTTCTCGCCAATCCGCCTCGGCGGATCGCCCACATCCTGCAACAGCTGCCGGTGGTGCTGGCAATGCGCCTCGGCGTCACCCATGCGGGATTGCTGGGCTGGCTCTTCGGCCTTGCCATGCACCTGGTTCCGCTCGCGCTCGTGGCGGCATGCTACTGGCTGTCGCCGCGCGGCAAGAAGGCGTATTTCCTGTTTCCGCTGTTCCATTATCTCGCGGGCTCCCAGGCCGCGGGCTTTGCCGGCATCGCCGAGGCGCCGATGGCATCGGCTTATTTCTGGTTCCTGTTGTTCCTGATCGTGTTTCGCCGTGTCCCGCCGTGGGCGCTCGCGCTGGCAGCGCTGCCCGCTCTCTCTCTCCACGAGGCCTTCCTGTTCCTCGGACCGGTGCTCGCGCTGGCATCCGCGTGGCGAGCTCGCTCGGAGCGCGCGACGGGGACGCGCGTGATTTTTAGGGCGCTCGCTGTTTGGTTCGTGCTCATCGCGGCCATGCAGATCGGTTATATTGTCACCGTCCCCGATTCCAGCAGCCGGGACAGCTTCATCGGCGTCATGCTGGGCCTCGGCTTTCTGATCGACCCCAGCGACGGTTTCGGTCACGGCGGCGTCAATATTCCGGCATTGATGGGCATCATGGCTGCCGGCGCGGTGGGGCTCGCGGGCCGGCTCGAGCGGCGGGCGTCCGTCCTCGTGGCCAGCTTCGCCCTACTCTGCGCGATGCTGGTCGCGGGGACCGCGATCAGCGAGGGCTTCTTCGCACCGGCGCTGCAGTTCCAGGCGCGGGGATACGGCGCCGTCCTGTCGCTGCCGCTTTCCGCGCTGTTTCTGCTGTCCCTGCGGAACCCGGCTTGGGCGACGCTCTGGACACGGCCGGCCGTCGTCTCGATCGTCCTCGTCCTCGCCCTCGGTCAGCTCGGCTGGCAGGCGCTCGGCACGTGGTACTGGTCGCGCTACATCGAGGATTTCAGGGCGGTGCTGAGCACGCATCGCGGTCTCGTCTCCTGGCCGGAGGCGGTCGCTGGCCTGCCGCCGGACCGGGCGCGTCTCCTATGGCGCCTCTCCTGGTATTGGACCAATCCGAGCCTGAGCATCGTGCTGTCGCCCGACGGCAAGGTCGCGGCGCTGGTCGACAATCCCGTGCCGGTGCGCTGGCAGCCCTTCGATCCCGCCGATCCCGATGAGTTGCCGGCCGGCCCGCTGATCGATACCGGCCTTTATCGCGCGGCCCTCGCCGAGGCGAAAGCGACCACGTCGCCGTAACCTCAGCTCAGCCGGGCGCCATGCCCTTCTCAGCGAGCTCGCGCCGTGCGCTCTCGCTCTTCTCGAGCGCGAGCCCCATGCCGCGGAGCACATGCGGCGCCTTCGTGAATTGGATCTTGCCGTATTCGACGACCTCGACGCGGTTGCCCCAGGGGTCGAGGAAATCCAGGAACGGGCCCGGCGCCATGCGGGCCCCCGCGGCCTCGGCGAGCGCGCGCACCTGGGCGCGGTCATCCACCACCACGCCGAAGTGCCGTTGCTTGTCGTCGTGGGGCGCGGCGGTCTCCATGAGCGCAATGAACTGATCGCCCATGTCGATGAAGGCCTGGCCCTTGCCGCGCCCTCTCAGCGTGAACTCGAAGATCTTGCCGTAGAACGCCAGCGCCGCCTCGACGTCGCCGACCTCGAGGGCGACGTGGTTCATGCCGACGAGCTTGGGGCGGCGCGGGGCTTGAGTGGTCTTGCTCATAATGCGACCTCGCTGAGTGATGTGGCGGCGACGGCGAGCGCGGCCAGGATCAGCACTGAGCCGCCGATCTGGTCGGCGACCCGCGTCCGGCCCGCGCCCCGTAGCATAGGCTCGAGAGTATCGGCACCGAAAGCCACGGCGGTGGTGGCCATGAGCTCGAGACTCACGAACGTCACCGCGAGAACGGTGAACTGCGGCGTGAGCGCGCGTCCGCCATCCACGAACTGCGGCAGCACCGCACCGAACAGCAGGATCGCCTTGGGATTGCCCAGCGCGATCAGCAAGCCCCTGAGGAATCCGCCGCCGCGTCTCGCCGTGCCATCGGGCGCGTCATGTGCATCGGAACCGTTCGCCCGCCAAGATTTGAGCCCAAGCCAGAGCAGGTAGAGCGCTCCTGCCCATTTGAGGGTGGTGAGCCCGTGCGGGATCGATGCAATGACGGCAGCGAGCCCGAACACCGACGCCGCCATCATCAACACCGCGCCGGCGGCGTTGCCGAGCACCACCGGCATTGTGTCGGCGCTGCCACGCGCTAGCGCATGCCCTAGGATCGCGAGCATGGTGGGGCCGGGCGACAGGACGGCGGTCAAGGCGACCGCCAGGAACAGCGTCCAGGCGTGGAAGGACATGGCACGAGAGGTGAGGGTGCTGGACCCCGAGAAGCAATCGAGTAATGCTCCGTGCCTGTGAGCAAAAGTCACAGGCTGCCCCGCCGCAAGCTGCCGCCTCTCGCCGCGGTGCGCGCCTTCGAGGCGACGGCTCGGCTCGGCAGCACCGTCGCCGCGGCGAGCGAGCTCGGCGTCACCCACGGCGCCGTGAGCCGCCAGATCAAGACCCTCGAGGATCGGCTCTCGCGCCCGCTCTTCGCGCGCGAGGCCGGGCGGCTGGTGCTGACCAAAGAGGGCAGGCGTTATGCCGGCAGCGCCGAGGAGGCTTTCGATCTGCTCGACGCCGCGACGCGCGAGCTCACCGGCGCCGCCGACGAGCCGGTGGTCCGGATCAGCACCACGGCATCCTTCGCTGCCAAGTGGCTGTTGCCGCGCCTGCCGCGCTTCCGCGCGGGCCATCGCGACATCGAGATCTGGGTGCTCGAGAGCCAAGGCCTGGTCGAGCCGCGACCCGGCGCCGGCGCAGACCTCGCGATCCGCATGGGCGCGGGACCGTCGTGGCGGGGCGTCAGGGCGGAACCGCTGATGGATGACGAGCTGTTCCCGGTCTGCGCGCCGGCGCTGACGCGGCGCGTCAAGCGGCTCTCCGACCTCGCAAGCGCGACCCTGCTCCATGACGACGACCGGCAGGCCGCGTGGTCGCACTGGCTGGCGGCTGTCGGTCTCTCCGGTCGGGCGTATGAGCGCGGTCCCCATTTCACCAGCACCGCGCTCCTGCTTCAGGCCGCCACGGACGGCCAGGGCGTGGCACTCGCCCGCGCCCGCCTCGCGGCCGGCGATATCAAGGCGGGTCGCCTCGTCCGGCCGTTCGAGCAGTCGGTGCCGACCGGTACCGCCTATTGGCTCGTGACGCCCTCGCGTGGCACGCCGAGCCGCGCGGCGCGGACCTTCTGCGCATGGCTCAAACGAGAGGCGAGGGCAGCGACGTAGCCGCTCGCGCCTTCAGAGCCGGAGCGCTCTCCGGATCTTCTGGCCGATGCCCGTAAGGCGCGCTGCCGGCTCGTTGGCGAAGACGAACCGGATATATTGGGCCCCGTGGGTCTCGCCCCATCCGGCCATGGCGGTCGCGGCGACGCCCTGCTCGAGCAAGCGCTCGGACATGGTCGCGCCGTCGATCCCGTAATCGGAGACGCGCAGCAACAGGGACCAGCCGCCTGCGGGCACGCCCACCGGCAGGCCCGCGAGCTCCGCGACCAGCACGTCGCGCCGCCGCTGCAATTCCGCCACGTAACTCGGAAGCGTCTCGCGCGAGGCTTCGAGCGCGACGGCGACGGCATCTTGCGCGATGCCCACGGGCACCACGACATTCGCGAGCGTGACCGCCACCAAGTCGGGCATATAGCTCTCCGGCGCCACGATCCAGCCAACCCGCCAGCCGATCATGCGCAGCTCCTTGGCCGAGGACCCCACTGTGACGGTGCGCTCGGCCATGCCCGGCAGGCCCGCGGGATGCACGACCTCGCGGCCGTCGAACAGCAGGCGCTCCATGGCGGCATCGAGGATCAGCGTGAGGTCGTGCTTGACGCACAGTGTCGCCACCAGCTCCCAATCGGCTCGGTCGAGATATCCGCCGGTGGGCATCGAGGGCGACATCAGCAGCATCGCGCAAGCCTTGGGGCCGACGGCAGCGGCGAGCGAGGCGCGGTCGAGCCGCCAGGGCGCGCCCGGCGTAAAAGCGAACCTCGCGAAGCGCGGCACGCCGCCCGCGAGGCGCACGCGATTGATCAGGCCGGCGTAGGTCGGATCGGTGACGACCACCTCGTCGCCGACGTCGACGGTGGCGAGCAGGACGTTGAGGATGCCGGAGAGCCCGCCGGCCGCGATGACGCAATTGCGCTCGCCGGAATAGGGGACGCCCGAGAGCGCGGAGACATGGCGCGCCGCCGCCTCCCGCAGCCTTGTCTGCCCGACGAAGGGCAGATAGGAGTTCGCGGCATCCTCGGCCGCCGCCGCGCGCGTCCGCTCGATCGCGGCGGGATCCGGCGGGATGTCGACGTCGAGATTCTCCAGGCGCAGGAAATCGCGCCCGGAGGCGTCCGCGATCGAGCCCATGCGATCGACGCCGATACCGGCGATGTCCTTCAGGCGGTCGGGACGATGGCGTGTCATGCGGGGTCTCCTTCTGGTTCGCCACGGGGGGCTTGACTTAATTTCGGGACTTAGCAAAGTGCCTAAATAGAGTCGAGCGTGCCGAGTTTACAGCGGCCCGCTTTGGCTGTATCGCCGTCGCACCCGTGGTAAGCCTAACGCAGATGCGCAGTCTCCTGTCTCATGGCTGATGTCGCGGCCGCGCCGTTCCTGAGCGTCACCGGGCTTGCCCGGTATTTCGACGTGTCGCCGCCGCTCCTGAACCGCGTGATCGAGCGGCGGCCGAGGCTCGCGCTCAAGGCGGTGGACGGGCTCGACTTCGCGATCCGGCGCGGCGAGACCTTCGCGCTGGTGGGCGAGTCCGGCTGCGGAAAGTCGACGGTGGCGCGCCTGGTGGTGGGGCTCTATGCGCCCACCCGCGGCCGGATCGAATTCGACGGCGTCGATCTCGCGGAGCTGCGGAGCCGCGCGGAGATCCTGCCGCTGCGCCGGCGCATCCAGATGATTTTCCAGGATCCCTACGCCAGTCTCAATCCGCGCTGGCGCGTGCGGGACATCGTGGCGGAGCCGATCCGCACCCACGGATTGCGCGAGGGCGAGGCCGCCATCCGCGCGCGCGTCGTCGAGCTCTTGGAGCAGGTGAAGCTCGCGCCGGCCGACGGCGACCGCTACCCCCACGAGTTCTCGGGCGGGCAGCGCCAGCGCATCTCGATCGCCCGCGCGCTCGCGACGGAGCCGGAGTTCCTGGTGGCGGACGAGCCCACCTCGGCGCTCGATGTCTCCGTACAGGCGCAGATCCTGAACCTCATGAAGGAGCTGCAGCGCCGGCTCGGCCTCACCTATCTCTTCATCTCCCACAACCTCGCGGTGGTCTATTTCATCTCCGATCGCGTGGGCGTGATGTATCTGGGCCGTCTGGTGGAGGTCGCCGAGACCGCGGGGCTGTTCGCGCGGCCGCGGCATCCCTATACCCGCATGCTGCTCGACACCCTGCCCGACCTGACGCTGTCGGGTCTGAAGCGCGAGCCCGTGGCGGGCGAGGTGCCGAACCCGATCGACCCGCCCACTGGCTGCGCCTTCCACCCGCGGTGTCCTTTCGCCAACGCGCGTTGCCGCAGCGAGCGGCCGGTGCTCCGGTCCGACGCGGCTGCCCTCGTTGCTTGTCACGCCGTCGAGGAAAACCGTCTCCCCGCGGCATCTCCGATCGCAACAACCTTGGGATAGATCATGACGTCGGCTCTCGACATCGCCGCGATCCGCGCGGCCGCGACCACGATCGCCAGCGAAGTGCGCCATACGCCCATGGTTCTGGCCGAGCACGACAAGGTTCGGCTCGGGGGCCGCGTGCTCATGAAGCTGGAATGCCTGCAGGTCACCGGCTCCTTCAAGCCGCGCGGCGCGATGAACACGCTGCGCTCGCTCGACCCCAGCGAGATCCACCGCGGCATCATCACGGCCTCCGGCGGCAATCATGGCCTCGCGGTCGCCTATGCCGGCTATGTCGCGGGCGCGCCCGCCACCATTTTCCTGCCCACCAGCGTGTCCAAGGCCAAGATCGCGAAGCTGGAGGCCTGGGGCGCGACGGTGGTGGTCGAGGGCGCGGTCTGGGACGAGGCCAACCGGGCCGCGCTCGACGAGGCCGAGCGGCGCGGCCTCACGTACATTCATCCCTTCGCGGATGCACGGGTGATCGCGGGGCAGGGGACGCTCGGCCTCGAGATCCTCGAGCAGGCGCCGGACCTCGATACCATCCTGGTGGCGATCGGCGGCGGCGGGCTCATCGCGGGCATCGCGCTCGCGGTCAAGGCGGTCAAGCCGGCGATTAAGGTGATCGGCATCGAGCCCACCGGCGCTCCCACGCTCTACGAGAGCCTCAAGGCCAAGAAACTCGTGGAGCTGGCGCGCATCGACACCGCCGCCGGTACGCTCGCGCCGCGCAAGAGCGCCGCCATCAACCTGGAGATCATCGGGAAGTACGTCGACGAGATCCTGCTGGTGAGCGACGAGGAGATGCGCGATGCCGCGCGCTGGCTCTGGTTCGAGCACGGCATCGCCGCGGAGCTCAGCGGCGCCGCCAGCCTCGCCCTGCTGCTCTCCGGCCGCTACAAGCCGAAGCAAGCCGAGACCGTCTGCGCGCTCGTCTGCGGTGCCGGCACCGACGGCCTCTGATGCAAATTGCGCATGGCGCGTGATGTCGAGGGTTTGGTTATGATGGGAAAGAAGTGCGTCCTTCGACGCGGGCCTACGGCCCTTGCCCTGGATGAGGACGTTGGGGTTTGAAACAACAAAGTCCCTCATCCTGAGCAAGCGAGCGTAGTGAGCGCGTCGAAGGACGCACGGTCGCTCGAACGTCATTACCGCGAGGCTCCATGCCCATCCTGAACCGCATCGCCGATTTTCACGACGACCTGACGGCCTGGCGGCGCGACATTCACGCGCATCCCGAGACCGCCTTCGAGGAGAAGCGCACCTCGGATATCGTGGCGAAGCGTCTGCAGGAGTTCGGCATCGAGATTCATCGCGGCCTCGCGGGCACCGGCGTCGTAGGCACGCTCAAGGGCTCGCGGCCTGGTGCTCACGCCATCGCAGTCCGCGCGGACATGGACGCGCTCGATGTCACCGAGAAGAACGGCTTCCACCACTGCTCGATGCACGCCGGCAAGATGCACGCCTGCGGCCACGACGGGCACACGACGATGCTGCTGGGCGCGGCGCGCTATCTCGCGGAGACCCGCAACTTCGCGGGCACGGTACATTTCATCTTCCAGCCCGCGGAGGAGAACGAGGCGGGCGGCCGCGTCATGGTGGAGCAGGGCCTATTCGAGAAATTTCCGGTCGAGGCGGTCTACGGCATGCACAATTGGCCGGGCCTGCCCGTGGGGCAATTCGCGGTGCGTGCGGGACCGCTGCTCGCCTCCTTCGACATTTTCGAGATCGTGGTCGAGGGCAAGGGGTCGCACGGCGCCATGCCGCACACGGGCATCGATCCCGTGGTGACGGCGGCGCAGATCACGCTGGCGCTCCAGACCATCCGCAGCCGCAGCACGCACCCGCTCGACGGCGCCGTGGTCAGCGTGACGCAGGTGCATGGCGGCGACACCTGGAACGTGATCCCCGACGAGGTGGTCCTGCGCGGCACCACGCGCTCCTTCAAGCCCGAAGTCCAGGACATCATCGAGGATGGCATTCGCCGCATCGCCGAGGGTGTGGCGAGCTCGCAGGGCGCCAAGGTGCGCGTGCGCTACGAGCGGCGCTATCCGCCCACGGTCAATACGGAGAAGGAAACTGAGATCGCGGCGGCGGCCGCGGCCGAGGTGGCAGGCCCTGGCAACGTGATCCGCGATTTCATGCCCAGCATGGGCGCCGAGGATTTCGCGTTCATGCTGCAGGCGCGGCCGGGCTGCTACGTGCTGGTCGGCAACGGCGAGCAGAGCGCGGGCCTGCACAATCCGCACTACGACTTCAACGACGAGGTGCTGACGACCGGCGCCAGCTACTGGGCGCGGCTTGTGGAGCGGGTGCTCACATAGGCGCGGCGATCAGAGCCCGTCGAGGATCGCCTTCCGACGGGTGTCGTACTCTTCCTGCGTGATCAGGTTCTGGTCATGGAGTTGCTGGAGTGCCCTGAGCCGATCCTCTGCGGTGGCCCCCGTTCCGGGTTGAGTTATGTTGCCCGCCGTGGAAGCTGCGGGGGGTGGGTTCCCCAACGAAGTCGGCGTCGCTGCAACGGGAAGGGGCTGCCCGTTTGGCATGGTGATATCCGTCGCGTCGAACGTCAGGCCGGCATAGCGCGCCGCGGCGTACGGTTTGACTTCGTTTGTATTGAGCATGTGCACGGACGACTTCACCACATATCCGACGCCCGGCGCGTACCAGAGTGTGGTCAGAGCCCCCGTCGGATTTGGTCCAGTCTCCTGTTCCGTCCACTCCACGACGAGCGTGTCAAAGGTCCCGGCGGGAACCGCAATGCGTTCCTGCCTGTTGACCACGAAATCCTCTTGGCGATTCGGAGAACTACCTGCGTATTGAACGGGAAGCGTCTCGCGCACTTGGAAGGACACGCTGTTGCCCACCTTCAGGGGCCATAATGCGTCCATCTCCTTGCGCGCAAGAGGTCCGTATCCATCGGCGAACAGAGCGTAGCGCTCGCGTTTCTGCCCGGTCTCGTCCGTATACGCGCAACTCAAGCCATTCGCCTCGGTGAATGTCAGCTGCCCGCCAGTCGAGTTTCGGATGACCGTGCCCACAGCCGGGCACCGAAATTCCACGATCGGCGGTAAGGCTCCGTCGGGAGGTGCCTTCGCGCGCTGCGTCTCCTCCGTGGGCGCCAGCACAATCCGGACCTTCTCGTCGTATTTGTTATCGGCGCCGGAAGCGGCATCGACAAACACGCCCACCAGCCCGCCGAGGATGATGTTGCCGAAGGTGGCGGCTTCCAGGCCCGACTTGTTCAGGAATGAGCCGGTCTGATAGCCCTCCTTTGTGCAGCTGACGGTGATGTCGTCATGAGTTCGCTGCACATAGACGGCGCCCGGGGTCGGATTGACGCGGCCGATGACTAGGCCCTTGCGCGTCAGGCTACAATCGGCCCCAGAGGGGATCGTATCGAGGGTCAGAGTCTGCGATGTCCCGGACATCATCGACGCGCACCCCGTGACGCAAGCCATCGTGGCGATGAC
>DATNIT010000309.1:0-18775 GCA_035604335.1 Allostellaceae bacterium
CCTCGTCCGATTGCCAAAGCTGCTCGCCGCGCCAGCTTGAGCCCACTCGCTCCCGGTGCCTGGAGCCACACATCAAACTCGCCACCGCTCGCATCCCCAAAGAAAATCGCAATCAGTGCAGAGTTTTTCAGCAGCCTGCTAGACAAGGACCTTGAACCGCGCGTCGCCGTCCCGCTCGACCTGGCGGACCAGATCGACCTCCCAACTCAAGTACTCCCGCATCGCGGCTTCACGATCCTGGGCGCGATCGTAGGGCCGATACCAGACATCCTCGGGCGGGCTCACCATGTGCTCGGCGCCGGAGGACAGCGGGAACCCGGCGGCGCGCCACGCCGCCGTGCCGCCCTCGAGGGCGCGCACGGGCGCCTTGGTCAACGCTGCGAGATCGAGCGCGGCGAGCTCCGCGAGGCGCCCATCGGACGACGTCACGACGATGTGGCCGAGGGCCGGCAGGGTCGGGAAGACCGTCGCCAACCGGGACCGGATCACCCACAGCGCGCCGGGAATATGACCATCGCGATACTGCAAGCTGGTGCCGAGATCGATCAAGATCGCATCGCCGCCATTGAGCAGAGATTTCAGGTCCCGCGGTGAGATCGTTCTCGGACGACCATCATGCGCCGAGAGGACTTGGCGCGACTCCCGACCGGTCTCCAAGGCGGCGCCGGCGAGCGCTCTCGGCAGCGCATAGACCTCGTTCCAGCCGAGCTGCAGAAGCCACGAAGCCGTCATCAGCGAGCGGACGCCATCGTCGTCGATCAGCACCAGGCGCGCATGGAGCGTCCCGACATAGGCGTCGGTGGCCTGGACCAGCTGTCCTCCCGGCGCCGAGCGCGACCCCGCAAGGTGCCCGGCGGCGTATTCCTCGGGGCTGCGGACGTCGAACACGTAGAGGCTCCGCTGGTCCGCTTCCGCGCGAAACCGAGCGAGTGCCGCGGCATCGATAACCGTCACGCCCGCGCGAGCCGCCACCCGCTCCGCCGCCGCGCGCGCCTTCGCCAAACCCTGAGGGGTGGGCGGCGCCGGGCGCCGGGACGAGCCGTGCTCGAGCTCGAGGCCGGCGAGGTGCCAGCCCATGGTTCCGTTGCGCAACGCCATGACCTTGTGCGGTACGCCCGCGTTGATCAGCGACTGCGCACCGATGATGCTGCGCGTGCGGCCCGCGCAGTTCACCACGATCAAGGTGTCGGGCGAAGGCGCGACATCGTGCACGAAGCGCACCAGCTCCGCGCCGGGACAATCGACGCCCCCAGGGATGCTCATGGCGCGGTACTCGTCCATGGGACGGCTGTCCAAGATCACCAGCTTCTCGCCGGCATCGAGCTTCGCCTTCAGCTCCTGCGCCGAAAGATTGGGCGTGGCCGCCCTGTGCTCGACGACTTCGCCGAACGCCTTGCTGGGGACATGCACGCCCGAGAACAGCTCGTAGCCCGCGTCCCGCCAGGCCCGGACGCCGCCCGCGAGCACAGCGAGGTTGCGGTAGCCGACCCGCACCATCAGCGCCGCCGCGCGGTCCGCGAGTCCGTCGGCGTCGTCGATCAACACGATGCGCGTGGCGCGCCGCGGCACCAGCGCCGCGAGATCGAGCTCCAGCCGGCTGAGCGGCAAGGGCGTCGCGAAGAGAAGGTGGTCGCGGGCGAACACGCCTTCCTCGCGCACGTCGAGCAGCGCCAGCTCGCCGTCGTCCCGCAGCATCGACTTGACTTCCCGCGGCGACACGACGGGAGCGGCGATGTTGGGATTGGCGGGGAAGACCCGATAGGCTCCGCCCTCGGACATCGCGAAGGTGATGCGCTCCGGCATGTTCTCCAGGCTCATGCCGTAGGCATGGAGATGGAGCGCCGGCCCGCTGCTCACGACCTCGATGGTGTGAAAGTCGTCGGGCATCAGAGCGCAGGCGTTGCCGCGGCGAATGGTGAGCTCGCTCTTTCGCTCGAGGCGTCCCAAACCAGGCGTGGCGCGGTTGTCGATGCGATCGTAGAACACGTTGTGCTCGTCGCCGTAGATGCCGGAAATGATTGCCCAGGTCGTGTGGTTGTGCGGCGGCTGCGCCTTGCCGGCGATCCCCGCGGAGGCATAAAGGGCGAAGCGGCGGTCGCGCTCCTCGGAGAGGCGATAGATCGCGCCGTGAGAGCCCGCGGGCACAGGGAAATGTTCGGGCGGAAAGAGCTCGGTCCTCGAGGCAAGGCCGATGACGACGGTCTTCATGCGCTCCAACGTCTCGCGCGTAACGCCGCCGTCCGCCTCGAGCCGCTTGATCTGCTCGACCGCGGATTGGACCGCGGCCGCGCGCTCGCTCATCGCCGATGTCGTCATGGCTCTCCTCCGATCGTCTTGTCGACGCAGTATAGCCGCCTTCCGGAACCGCGCACAAAGCCCTGCCGCACAGGGGTTTCCAAGCGTTTATGGATTACAATCATTTAATTTGTACCACGCTCTGGGATGGGCGCTAATGCGCCAGGCGGCTCTGCCGCCCCACCCGCTGATCCCCCTTGGCGGGCGGAGACCTCCTGGGTCTTCCCCCCGCCTGCGTGTCTTCCCTCCAAAGCCGCAGGCGGGGCCCCGGCCTACCTCACTCTTATCGTTGCAACCTGCGCATGGCTCTCAGGGCCCTTGCGCGATTGCCACCGCCGACCGCGCGCCTATAGAGTGGCGCGCGTTCCCGCCATGAGTCTTCCAAACCTTTGAGTGAATGAAAATGTCGAGCGAGCTCTTCACGCCGATCGCCTTGCGCAGCTTGTCGCTGCCGAACCGCGTCGTGATCGCGCCGATGTGCCAGTACAGCGCCGACGACGGCAGTGCCACCGATTGGCACATGATGCATCTCGGCAGCTTGGCGATTTCCGGCGCCGGCCTCTTGATGATCGAGGCAACGGCCGTGGAGCGGCCGGGTCGCATCACCCACGGCTGCCTCGGACTTTATTCGGACAGCAACGAGCTCGCGCTCGCGCATGTGCTTGCGGCCTGCCGGCGCCTCGGGAATACGCCGATCGGTATCCAGCTCGGGCATGCCGGCCGCAAGGCGTCGGCGCAGCGGCCGTGGGAGGGCGGCGGCTCGTTGAAGCCCGACCAAGATAGTTGGCCGACCGTGGCCCCATCGGCAATCCCGATGGATACGAATTGGCAAACGCCCCGGGAAGCGACCGGCGCCGATTTGGCGCGGATCCAGAGCGCCTTCGTCGACGCGACGCGCCGGGCGCAACGGTTGGGTCTCGATCTCGTCGAGGCTCACTGCGCGCACGGATATCTCCTGCACGCATTCTTGTCGCCGGTCTCCAACCGGCGTGCGGATCGCTACGGCGGTAGCCTGGAAAATCGCATGCGCTTTCCGCTCGAGGTCATCGACGCGATGCGCGCGGTCTGGCCCGAGGAGAAGCCGCTGGGCGTGCGCGTTTCCGCTACGGACTGGCTCGAGGACGGATTCACCGTCGAGGATGCCGTTGTCTTCGCCAGGGCCGCCAAGAAGCGAGGCGTCGACTACATCTGCGCCTCCAGCGGCGGCATCTCGCTGAAGGCCTCGATCCCGCTCGGGCCCGGCTATCAAGTTGCCTTGGCCCAGCGCATCCGCCGCGAGGCGGGGATCGCCACCCGCGCCGTCGGCCTGATCGCCGATCCGTACCAGGCCGAGCGCATCGTGAACTCGGGCGAGGCCGACATGGTCGCGATGGCGCGCGCGTTCCTCGACAATCCCCGATGGGTCTGGCATGCGGCCGAGGCGCTGGGCGCCACCGCTTCAAATCCCGTGCAATATGCGCGCGCACGGGCGGATGCCTGGCCCGGCGCGAAGATCGCCCGCCCGCGTCCCGCACCGTCCGGAATTGCCGCTCAGTAGGCCCGCGAGTCAGCCCGGCGTCATCGAGGAGCGGGCCCGCGAGTTGAGGCAATTATCGACCGCGCGCTCGAGGTTCGCGCCCTCGGCGCCGCCGAGAACCGCGCCGCCGACGCCTCCGGCCAATGCTCCCGTCCAGATCGCGGGGTAGGGGTTCGCGAACAGCAGCCCGCCGATGATGGCGCCGATGCCGGCGCCCACGGGCGCGCCGATCAAGGCGCCACGGGCGGCTTGCATGACCGGCTGGTCCCGATCGGCCTGCTCACGGCACTCCAAGACGTCCTGATCGCGAACGGTACCCTCGGTGACGGCCGTGCGCACCGGCGGCGGACGGTCGGCACAGGCTGCCACCGAGGTCAGGAGAGCAACAACGAGAAGACGACGCATTTTTCACCCCTCAGCGTGGGCGGTCGCCCGCCAAGGTAACGCGATGCATGACGCGTCGGTAGCCATGATAATCGTTGATCGGGTTGTGCTGCGCCGCGCGATTGTCCCAGAACGCCAGCGATCCGGGTTCCCACCGAAATCGGCATGTGAACTCCGGCTTGGTCAGGTGGCGAAACAAATAGCCCAGCAGGAGCGCACTTTCGGCCTCGGTCATGCCGTCGAAGCGCACGGTGTGCGCGACATTCACATAGAGCGCCCGGCGTCCGGTTTCGGGATGCGTGCGCAGCACGGGATGGCGCGCCTCGAAGGCGCGATCACCGCCATCCTTCGGCGCCGATCGAACTCGATCCTCGCGGGTGCGCGAGACGTCGGCCTTGGAGGAGCTGTTGATCGCGGTCAAGCCCTCGAGCATCCCGCGCAGGCCGTCCGAGAGGGTCTCGCACGCGAGATACATGTTGGCGAACAGCGTATCGCCGCCTGCCGGCGGCACCTCCCGAGCGAGCAAGAGCGTGCCCATCGGCGGCGTCTCGAGATAGGTCGTGTCCGAATGCCAGATGCCCCCGAAGTTCACGCGCTCATGCTCGAGCTTCGCAACCTCGATGACCTCGGGATAGCCCTCGATGCCCTTTACGAAGGGATATTCGACGGGAGTTCCGAATTGGCGGGCGGCGCGGAGGAGCGCCTCCGGCGTCAGATGCTGATCCCGGAAGAACAGAACGAGATGATCGAGCAGCGCGCGCCGAAGCTCCGCGACCGTCTCTTCAGCCAAAGGCCGGTCGAGGTCGACGCCGTCAATCTCCGCGCCGAGCGCGCCAGCGACCGGATTGACGCGGATCGAGTTGGATCGAGGCAGAGCGGAAGGAGCTACCACCCCTGCGAGGGGACGGTGCGCGAAGCGGGGCTCTGCAGGAAGCGCTCTTGAAGGGCCGGTGAGGGGCCGTAGTTGTTGCCGCCGCCGTACATCCCGAACTGGAGGGTCGTGTTGCCGAACTTGAGGGTGCCACCGCTGCCGGTGTCACCGGACTGGAAGCGGCTGGCCGGGATCGGACTCGGACCAGGCTGCTGGTCGAGGTTCGTGCTGAACTTGGTCGAGGTACCGTCGGGGTTGGTGTCGGGATTCACGAATTGAAACGCAAAGGCGCTGGGAGCGCCCACGAGAACCGCCGCCGCTACCAGCGCCACGCCGAGAAGCCCGGATTTCATAGTCGCCACCGCCCCTAATTCCGATACGGCCGCACGATACCTCGCGGCCGACGCTTTGCCAACCCGCGCAGCGGTTGGGCGCCGCACCCAGCCTCCAGGACCGTCTAAACCGCAACCTCAGCCGGCTGCACCAGGGAACGCGACGGGGGAAAGGTCACGGTCACGGTAGTGCCGCGCCCGGGCACGCTGGCGATATCCAGACGACCGCTATGAAGCTCAACCAGCGTCTTGGTCAAGGGCAGGCCCAATCCCGTGCCTTCGTTCGTGCGCGAGAGCGAGGACGTCACCTGCTGAAACGGCTCGAGCGCGATGGCGATCTCGTCGGCGGTCATGCCGATGCCGGTGTCGGTGACGGCGATGACGATTCCGCCGTTGCGGTCGAGCCCGGTCGAGATCGAGACGCGGCCGCCGGCCTTGGTAAACTTGACGGCGTTCGACAGCAGATTGAGCCCGATCTGGCGCAGCCTTGCCTCGTCGGCCAGGAGCACCGGAAGGTTCGGATCGAAGGCCGTGTTGATGCGCACGTTCGATTTGGACGCACGCGGTTTGATCAGCCGAACGCAACCCTGCATGACGAGCGCGGGGTCGAGCCGCGCTTCGTGCAGCAGCATCTGTCCGGCTTCGACCTTCGCGAGATCCAGGATGTCGTTGATCACCTGAAGCAAATGCCGGCCGCTGCCGTGGATATCGCCGGCATATTCGCGATAGCGCTGCCCGGTCGGGCCGAAGGTCTCCCGCTCGATCACCTCCGCAAACCCGATGATGGCGTTCAAGGGCGTGCGCAGCTCGTGGCTCATGTTCGCGAGGAACTCCGACTTGGCCCGGCTGGCAGCCTCGGCGTCCGCATGCGCCCGCGCCAAGCTGCTGTCGGCGGTCTCGAGCCGCCGGTTGGCCATGGCGAGTTCCGCGCTGGCCGCCGCCAGGTCTTGGTTGCTGGCCGCGAGCTGCGCCGCCAGATGCTCGCGCTCATGGCGGGAAGCGATGGCTTGCGCCATGATGCGATGCAGGAGGCGCCCGACGATGCTTATGGTTGAGGCGAAGAGCAGGAGCAGGGCTGCGAGCGCCAGATGGGGCACGTCGCCCACCCACCATGACGCGAGCGCCAAGGGTGCCGATACCGGCCAGACGACCGCATCGACACTGGGCACGTAGGCACAGTGCACCACGGCGGCACCCGCGACGATCGCCACCGCCACGGCGTAGATGAATACCTGGCTGGCGTCGCTGGCGCCCGCCGCGATGGCGATGGCCAACGCGCCCCAAACGAGGGCAATAGCGAGCGCATTGAGCGTGAAACGCCCGAGCCACAGCGTCGACGCGACCGGAGGCGGCGAGTTGAGGTAAGCTCGCTGCAGGGCGAACCGCGCACCGTGTGCGACCGCTGCCAAGGCCACCCAACCCAGGACCAGCGGAATCGGGAGATCGAACCAAAGGACGATGGCCGTCAAGAGCGCCCCCACCGCGCTCGCCACGGTGGGCCATTCCCCGGCATAGAGGAGATCTGTCAGCTCCGAGCGACTGCCCGGCGTGTAGGAGGTTTCCTGAGCGATGAAGGCCATCGACACTGTCCTGAAGGTGACGCGCGCGACTCCCCTCCGTGGGGGTAGTCGGAACCCTACGAAGGTTAAGGTAACTAAATCCTTAACGCCGCAGTGACCGTATGGGCCGATCGGCGCAAGTATTTGGTAGGGCTGGTATTTCAGGAATCTACGACCGATCGGCCCCGATGCGACGACATTGGAGAGCAGCTCTTTCGCTTAACGGACTCGGGGTCAGCCTTCGTCGAGGCGGCTCAACCCCTCTGGGGGGCGGATCTCTGGCTAGGGCGAGAAATGGTGCGATCCGGGGCCGCGGATGATCGTGACACCCGACGGCGTCTTCTCGACGGTCGGGCGCTCATACCGCTCCGAGCGGACCCAGAAGGGCGGACCACGCCAATCGCCGTCGTCATTCCCTTCGAAAGCAGCCATCGCCGATAGGTCTGATGAGGTGGCCGGCCAGTCGCCGCCAGCAAAGAACCCGAACGGCAAGAAGCCGCCGGTGAACTCATCCCCATCGCGGTGATGGAAGCGTCGAAACTCCCGAGCACGCTCGAAGCTTTCAAATGCAGAGAAATCTTCTCGGCGGAAACCGAACCGGCGCACCGAGGCCATCGGCTGCGCTCGGCGCGCGCTGGACCGCCGGGGGCCCATCATGGGCCCCGAGACCATCCGCCCGGCGCCTGAGGAGCCAACGCTCACCGATCCGCCGCCGACGGCTCGCGCGCTCGCAGGCGCAGAAAGACGACCGGCTCCCGCGGCGGCCAGGGCCCCGGCAAGCAGTAATACAGAGAGCAGGATGCGCGGTTGCGGCCGGTTTTCAGTAACCACCGCCGCCTCCACCGCCGCGCTCCGTGCGCGGTTGATGATTGTCATAGGGCGCTCCACCGGGCTCTTGGCGTGGGGTGGTATTGGTGCAAGCCGTCATCGCACCAAGCAAGCTCACAATCACGACCAATACCCGCCACACATGGAAATCAAGCATACCGGGCTCCGAGACGCTCGTCCCAATGTCTTGGACCCCGAGCGTCACCCTCAACTCTGCTGCTAACCAATGACGAATGTGTCAGGTCCACCACAAGAGGGTGAGCATCTCGGGAGCGTGGCCCCGTGGAGAAAGCTCGGGGTGCTGCCGGTCACTCCCACCGTCCTGATGGCGGGACCGATCCGCCGCCGAAACGTCGGCCGGCCCGCGGCGGCGCCACAGCAAAAGCCTGCGTCCTTCGCGGCTGCATCACGGCGACGCCTCGTTGCCGAAGCAGGAGCACGAGAACCATGCCGACGAGAAAACCGCCGACATGCGCCCAGAAAGCGACACCGGGCTCGCCGGGATCCATCGAGAGGGCGCTCAACAGCTGAAGGGCGAACCAGATGCCCAAGAGGACGAGCGCCGGGACCGTGATGAGACGGACGAAGATGATGATCCAGAGCAGGACCACTACATTGGCGCGCGGATGCAATATGAGATAGGCCCCGAGCGTGCCCGCGATCGCTCCGCTGGCGCCGATCATCGGCACTTCGGCCGTAGGAGCGGTCAGGGCCTGCGTCAGCGCCGCGGCCGCGCCGCAGAGCAAGTAAAAAACCAGGAATCGCGACGGCCCAAGCGCCGTCTCGACGCCTTTGCCGAAAATCCAGAGGTACAGCATGTTGCCCAAGAGATGCAGGACGCCACCGTGCAAGAACATGCTGGTGATCAGCGTTGCCGCGGCCGGAACGGCCCGCAATCGGTCCGGCAGCTCGGCGTAGCCGAACAGCACGGCCGGCACCATCCCGTAGCTGAAGCTGGCGTCCTCGGAGGCGTTATCGTCGAGCCCGAGCTGCCAGAGGAAGACGATGGAGCACGCCGCGATGAGCCCCGCGGTGACCACCGGCAGCCGCTGGGTCGGGTTATCGTCGTAAAGGGGCAGAGCCAGCATTGCCGGAGGCCATTGGAGATCTCACCGGGGTCGCCGCGGATGCGCGCAATTCGTCTGAAATGCCTCTGAATTCCATCATAAATTCACGGGAGCGTCGATAATCCCCCGGCGGCCGATGCGATTCACCAGATAGCAATGCCCTCCATGTCATAGCTATTACCAATGGCGGATTGCCGCCCTCGCAGCCGGCGCTCGACCGCCGTCCGGGCAACCTCGAACCGCGTGTGCCAACGATGCTGGGCCCCGAACGAAAAGCAAAGCCGCCACTCGATCTCGCCGTCGCCAAACCCACCCTGCTCGCCAGGGAGAGCTTGCTTCCCCAAGGGCGAGCAGCGCAGCCCGGTGAGGCGCGCGCAGGTGCGCCGGAGATTTCTCCGGAACCACCGCCGGGTCCGATGCCAAACCTGCCGGAGACGCCGGGTTCCGATGGCGCTGGCGAGGAGCGGATTGCCGCCAAACAGGCGCTCGCGGCGAACCTCGAGGACATGATCGAAGGCATGCTTCGGAACACCCAATTCGCGACGGCGGCGACGTCAAAGACTCGAAGTTGGACCCGCCAGATCGGCGAGGTGGCGGCGCTCGACGCATCGACCGATGAGACTGCCTTCACGGCGAATTCGCTGGCGGCCGATTTGGCGCAAGCACGGCCGGCGACGGCAGCGGTGGTAGCGCGGCCCGCGGCACCGCGGCGCTGGTGGGTCGATGCCGTCCTGGTCCTGGCCTGCGTTCTCAGCGTCCTCTCCGCCGGATATTTCACTTTCGCACCCTGAGCATCCCGCGAGGGCGTCATTGATCTGTGTCAATCGTGCGATTCCAAAGCGTCCCCGGCGACTGAGCAAATAGCTCAAGCTATTTCATAGGATTACACAGGGAAGGGGCCGCGGCCGCCTTCTCAGCGTTTACATTCGGTTAGCGATTTATCGGCAGTATCCACGGCATTCCGGCGGAGTTCGGGAGCCGTTATGGTCGAGCATCGCGAGTGGCGCGGGTTCCTCAGGTCGAGAGCCGGGGCGAACTTCTGGAGATTGCTGTGCTTTGCCGCAGTGCTTGCTATGGGAGTGGGCTACGGCGTCTACCAGTTTAGTCTCGGTGCCTTCACCACGACCAAGAGCGACGAGAAGGTTACCGCTCTCCAGCTGATCGACGCCTTCGTTACGACTTACTCGAACGAGCGAGCGAAATTCGCCGCGGCGGATGCGCCGGTGCCCGCGACCTTCCGCGCGCACTCGATCGAGCTCTTCAATAAGGTCCGGCAAGGCGATGACGTGCTGCGATTGGTCTGGGTGGGACGTGCCGGGCGAGAGATCAAGACCGCCCCGACGGACGCTCAGATGGCCGACACCATCGAGGCCTTCGCGCGCGAGCCCGGCATGAAGCCGCAATCGAGCTTCGTGCGCGTTGGCGGCCAGCTCGTGTTCCGGACGGTTTACCCGTCAATCGCGAGCCAGCAGAGCTGCGTGGACTGCCACAACCAGCAGCTGGCGAACGGTCAACCGCCATGGCAACTCAACGAGGTCATGGGCGCATTCTCCATCGACGTGCCAGCCGGTGCATTCTTACGGACTTCCCTGCTCTGGTCGGTCGGCTTTGCGGTCGTCGTCTTCCTCGCGGTCTCGGGTGTCGGCCTGCTCATCTCGGTGCTTCATTACCAGCAAATCGCCGAGCGCGAGGCCTCGCAGGCGCGCCTGAAGGACAGCGAGATGAGGTTCCGGGATTTCGCGGAGACCGCGTCCGACTGGTTCTGGGAGCAAGATGAGAGCCTGAGATTTGCTTATCTCTCCGATCCCGTGACGGAATCGGGGCTGACGCCGCTCAGCCACATCGGCAAGACCCGTCACGAGGTAATCTTCCATGGCGTGAGCGAGGGGCAGTGGCGGGCACACGACGCGGACCTCGCCGCGCGCCATCCGTTCCAGGACTTCCGGTTCCAGCGCAAGGCCTCGACGGGCGAGTTCCGGCACATCAGCGTCAGCGGCAAACCTATCTTCGACGAAACCGGGCGGTTCCGCGGTTATCGCGGCACGGCACGAGATATCACCGCCGAAGTGATGAGCGAGCTGGAGCTCGCCCGGCGCGTCGAGGAACGCACCGCGGAGCTGAAGCACGCTCAGGAAGAATTGCTGCGCAGCGAACGGCTCTCGGTGCTGGGCCGGCTCACCGCAACGGTCGCTCACGAGCTGCGCAATCCCCTGAGCGCGATCCGCAACTCGGTTTATGCGCTCCGGGAGTTGATCGCGAGCAAAGGCCTCGCACTGGACCGGCCGCTGACGCGCATCGAGCGCAGTATCGGGCGCTGCGACAGCATCGTCACCGATCTCCTGGATTACGCGCGCAGTCGCCAGTTGCAATGCGCGCCGCAGGTGCTGGACCAATGGCTTAGCGACGTTCTCGATGAGCAGAAGCTGCCCAGCCACGTCAAGCTCACGCGCGACCTCGGGGCGCCTGGTGTCGTCGCCGCATTCGATCCCGACCGGCTGCGGCGCGTGGTCGTGAACCTCGTCGACAATGCCGCCCAATCCATGCCGGACAGCGAGCGCGATGCGCGCGCGCTCGAGATCACGGTGGCGACCCGACAGAACGGGGACAGCATCGAGCTTGTGGTAACCGATACCGGACCCGGTATCGCGCCCGACGTCCTGCCCAGAATCTTCGAGCCCCTCTTCAGCACGAAGAGCTTCGGCACCGGCCTCGGTCTGCCAACGGTGAAGCAGATCGTCGAGCAGCACGGCGGCAAGATCGAGCTTTCGAGCGAGCTTGGGGTGGGAACCCGCGCCGTCGTCCGCTTGCCATTGCCGCGCAGCCAGGAGATCGCGGCGTGATCCTCCGGGCACTCATCGTCGACGACGACCAGGACCACGCGGAGAGCGTCGCCGACATCTTGGAGATGCGGGGTTATTCCGTCGAGCTTGCGGGGAGCGGCGAGGAGGGCGTCGTTCGGTTCCGCGCGAGCGATTTTCATGTCGTCCTGATGGACGTGAAGTTGCCCGGCATGAACGGCGTCGAGACCTTCGCCGAGTTCCGGCGGATCCGGCCGAGCGCGCGGGTGCTAATGATGACCGGCTTCAGCGTCGAGGAGTTGGTGGTGGAGGCGGTGGGCAATGGGGCCCTCGGCGTACTGCGCAAGCCCTTCGCGGTGGCCGAATTGCTCGAGACTCTCGAGCGCGTGAAGCCGCGGGGCATGGTGCTGGTGGCGGACGACGATCCGGAGTTCGCCGGCTCGATCGAGCCGGTCCTGCGGCAGCACGGCTACGTGGTGGAAATTGCCCGGAACGGCCAGGAGGCCTTGGAAAAGGCGTCGGCGCCGGGGATCACCTGCCTCGTGCTCGACCTGCGCATGCCGCTGATGACGGGGTTGGAGGTCTATTTAAGACTGAAGGAGAACGGCGCCCCGGTGCCGACCATCTTCGTCACGGGCTGCGCCGACGAGCACGCTGACGCGCTGCGCCAGGTCAACGGATTCGGAGAGGGGCTGCTGGTCAAGCCCTTCGACCCCGCCCATCTCCTGCGCGTCATGGAGGAGGCGGCTCCGCCGAGGCAGGCGGGACAAGTTCATGCACGATGACCTCATCCTCGGCAGCGCACCCGGGATATTGATCGTCGACGACGATCGCGACTTCGCGGAGTCTTTGGTCGACCTGCTCGTGGCGCAAGGCTACGACACGCAAATCGCCGATCGGCCCGAGGCCGCGATTGCCGCCGTCGCGTCCAGCGATGTCGCGGTGGTAATGCTGGACATCCGCCTGGGAGTGACCTCGGGCGTGGACCTGATGTCGCGGCTGAAAGCCGAGCGGCCAGATCTGATCTGCGTCCTGATGACCGCCCACATCGATACGCAGACGGCGATCAAGGCGCTACGGCACGGTGCTTACGACTACTGCGACAAGGCGTGCGAGCCGAGCGAGATCTATGCCGTGCTGGAGCGTTGTTTCGAGCGCCGGCAGCTGCAAGAGGAGCGCCGGGCCGCTCATCAAGCGCTGCGCCGGGCCAAGGAGGAAGCCGAAGCGGCGCGCAATCTTGCCGAGGCGGCGAGCCAGGCGAAATCCGAATTCCTTGCCACCATGAGCCACGAGCTCCGCACGCCCCTCAATGCGGTGATCGGGTTCTCCCAGATCATGATGAGCGAGACGCTGGGTCCGATCGGCAGTGCGCAGTATCGGGATTATGCCAAGGACATACATGACAGCGGCGTTCATTTGCTCGAGATCATCAACGACATTCTCGATCTCTCGAAGGCGGAAGCCGGCAAGCTCGAGCTCGACGAGGATTGGGTCGACGTCCGGGATGCTGTCGCCGCCGCCTGCCGGCTCATCAGCCCGCGCGCCGAGCGGGCGCAGCTGACCGTGGTCGCTCGGATACCCCCGAGCCTGCCGCCGCTCTGGGCCGACGAGCGCAAGCTGAAGCAGATCCTGCTCAACCTGGTCTCCAACTCGGTCAAATTCACCCCGGCGGGCGGCCGCGTCGAGGTGTCGGCGTCCCTCGATATTCCCGGAGGTCTATCGATCCTCGTGCAAGATACCGGCATCGGCATCCCCTCGAGCGAGCTGGAGCGGGTGCTGGAGCCCTTCGTCCAGGTCGAGAACAGCTTGACCCGGAGTTATCAGGGCAGCGGTCTCGGGCTGCCGCTCGCCGCCAAGATGACCGAGTTGCACGGCGGCAAGCTCTCGATCGCAAGCCAGCTCGGCCGCGGCACGCTCGTCCGCCTGGCGTTTCCCGCCGAGCGGGTCGCGATGACGGCAGCCGCTGCATCCTGATCGGGCCGCGGAGAGGCTGAGCCGCGCCGCCGATTCTGCTACCCTTCCGGCAGGGAGAACCACAGGAAGGAGACCGCCATGAACCGATTGGACGGCAAAATCGCATTCATTTCCGGCGCCGCGCGGGGCATCGGAGCCGAAACGGCCCGCCTGATGGTGCAGGCGGGCGCCAAGGTGGCGATCGGGGACGTGACCGACGAGCGCGGGCGCGAGACCGTGCGCGGCCTCGAAGCGGCGGGCGGCCAGGCGCTCTACGTCCACCTCGACGTCGCCCGCGAGGAGGACTGGGCGCACGCCATCGGCGCCACGGTCGATCGGTTCGGCGGCCTCGACATCCTCGTGAACAACGCCGCGATCATCCTGGGCAAGGGCCTCGAGGACGCCACGCTCGCGGACTGGCACCGGCTCTGCGGCGTCAACCTCACCGGTGTGTTTCTCGGAACCAAGGCCGCGCTGCCGGCGCTCCG
Source organism: Allostellaceae bacterium (assembly GCA_035604335.1). Lineage (GTDB taxonomy): Bacteria > Pseudomonadota > Alphaproteobacteria > ATCC43930 > CGMCC-115725 > DASZHJ01. The sequence goes on from DATNIT010000309.1 coordinate 14,092, forward strand.
CGCGCGCGGCGAGAAGAGCGCCCAGGGCAGCTCGCTCATCAACCTGTCGTCGATCGCCGGGCTAGTCGGCTCGCAGATGGATCCGCTTTATTCCATGACCAAGGGCGGCGTGGTTGTGTTCACCAAGGCGAGCGCCCTCGAGTTCAGCCGCAAAGGCTATCGCATCCGCGTGAACGCCGTGCATCCCGGCCTGATCGAGACCGATATGGGGACGCAGGCCATGACCGCCCGGGCGCGCAATCTCGGCACCAACGACCTCGAGGCGACGCGCAAGCGCTTCCTCGACAGTCACCCGATCGGCCGGCTGGGCGCGGCGGATGACATTGCAAAGGGCATCGTGTTCCTCGCCTCCGACGACAGCGGCTTCATGACGGGGTCCAGCCTAGTGATCGACGGCGGCTACACCGCACAGTGAAGCGTTCGACGCGAGCGGGTGTCGCGCGCGGCTAGGCGTTTGCTCGGGACGGTGCCGCAGGATGGGCTCCGCCAACGTGAGCCCAGCCGCGCAGCACGGTGGCGGTCTCGGCATCCACGGGGAAGAAGCATTCAACCCGCATTTCCTCCAGGGTTATGTCCCGAGGCGTCCCGAGGGTGGCGATGGTGGTGAACAGCCGCAGCGAGACATCGCCTTTGCGGAAGTGCATAGGGAGAACCGGGCCATCGGCCTCGGCCGCCAGTGAGGCGCGCATGGCCGCGCGCACGCCGTCATAGGCCAGCAGCCGCTCGAGTAGAGCGGTCGTCTCGGCGGTGCCGTCGGCGGCGGCGTCCGCCTCGACGCTCCGGATGAAATAGCGCACCACTTCCGCCCAATTCGCGAGATAGGGCCGCAAGACGTCCGGCGCCACCAGGGCGTCCGCGAGATTGACCCGCGCGCCCGGCGGCAGGGGCCCGACCAAGAACTCGACCAGGCGGCCCGCGCCGTTGTTGCTCCTGAGCAGGTTCCAGCGGCGATCGACGGCGACCGCGGGAAACGGTTCCTGCTGCGCCAGGATGTAGTCGAGGGCGCCGCGGACCTGGGCGAGCTCGGGCGCGGCAAGATCCGTCTCGCGCCAGACCGGCGCGAAGCCGGCGGCGACCAGGAGCGCGTTCTGCTGGCGCAGCGGCACGTCTAGGGCGGCGGCGAGGCGCAGCACCATCTCGCGGCTGGGCGATGCACGTCCGAGCTCGAGGAAGCTCAAATGACGCTGCGAGATCTCCGCACGGCCCGCGAGATCGAGCTGCGACGAACCCCGACGCTCGCGCCACCAGCGCAGCCTGGATGCGAAAGTCTGCTCGCTGCCCATGAATACCTCTGAGGTAGTTGTCCCGCCGGTGCCGGGCGGCAGGATGGCATAGCCTGAGCGGGCAAGACAGGAGACGTGGGTGCGCGAAGGGTGGGGAGTCCTGATTGCGATCGTCTCGAGCTCGCTCGGGGGCACCGCAGCGGCGGTGACGCGCTATCTGGTCGGCAACGCCGATCCGATCACGCTCGCCGTGCTACGGTGGGGTATCGGATTCCTGATTGTGCTTCCGGTCGCGCTGCTGCTGCGGGTCAAATGGCCGCGGCGGAGCGACTGGCTCGGCGTCGCCGCGCTGGGCTTCGGCTTCTTCGGCCTGTTCTTCGTGCTCTACAACATCGCGGTCTCCTACACGACGGCGGCGCGCGCCAGCCTCGCGCTCTCCACACTGCCGCTGCAGACGATGATCGTGGGATCCTTGCTCGGCATCGAGAAGCTCACTGCGCGCAAGTCCGTCGGCGTCGGCTTCGCCGTCCTCGGCGTTGTCGCGGCGCTCGCCTCGGGCTTGTCGGCGGCGCCGGCGGGAGCGTGGCGGGGCGCGGCCATCATGACCGGCGCGGTGCTTTGCATGGCTTTCTACAATGTCTGGTCACGCCCATTCATGCAGCGGTCGAGTGCGCTCGGATTCCTGGCGGTCGGCATGGGAGTGGGCGCCGCGGCGCTGATCGCGGTAGGCGCGGCGACGGGCCGCCTCGCGGTGCTGCGCGGCTTCGGGGCATCGCAGTGGATCGCGGGGATCTACCTCGGGGTCGGCGGCGGCGCGCTTGCGTTCATACTGTGGGTGCTGGCGTTGCAGAGGGCGACGCCGACACGCGTCGCGAACACCATGACCGTCAATCCTCTCGCCGCTGGTTTGCTCGCCACGCAGCTGGTCGCGGAGCCGATCACCCTCAACCTGATCGCGGGCCTCATCGCGGTCTTCGCGGGGATCTGGATCGCGACAACGGAGCGGACGCGGCCTATTGGATCGTGATCTGGCCTCCTCCACGCGGCTCCGTCAGATCATGCCCGCTCGGCTTGGCGAAGACTCTCCAGCACGCGCGCGAACGCCTCGATCGTCTGAGGAGTTGTCGGGTCGACGCACATCTGAATGTGCGTGATCCCCTCGCGGGCGTAGGCGCGCAGCTCCGCCGCCATTTGTGCGGGCGATCCGCTCAACGGCTTGAGCGCAAGCTCGCCGTGGGGCGTCGGCAACCGGTTCCACCAGGAATCGCCGTCCGCATCGGCCGCCAGGACGGTCACCGTCCGCTCCAGCGTCGCGGGCTCGCGGCCGGCGCCGCGGCAGGCCCCGTCGACGACCTCGCGCAGGCGGCGAAGAGTCTCGACGCTGTTCCGCGTGTCGTCGTAGTAGGCGTTCCAGGAATCGGCGTAGCGCGCGGTGAGCTCAAGCATGCGCGGGCGAATGCTGCCGATCATGATCGGCGGTCCGTTCAGCCGGGGACCCCGCGGCCGCAGCTCGCAATCCCGCGCCTGATAATACTCGCCCGCGAAGTCCACATGCCCGTGCCTCAGCAGCCCATGCACGATCTGGATCGCCTCCGCAAAGCGGCTGACCCTGTGATCGTAGGGATACCCGAAGGCGCGGTACTCGAGCTCGTGGTAACCGGCGCTCAATCCGAGGATCAGCCGCCCGTTGCTGACCTCGTCCGCGGTGTCGACCATCTTGGCAAGCAAGGCGGGATTCCGGAATCCGATGCCCAGCACCAAGGTGCCGAGTTCCACCTTGCGCGTCGTGGCCGCGAGGGCTGACAGGAGCGTCCAGCATTCCCACGCGCCTCGACCGCGATCCTCTCCCAGAAGCTGATAGAGGAAGTGATCGACCAGCCACAAGGAGTCGAAGCCGACATCCTCGGCAAGCTGCGCCATCACCTTGAGATCGATCCAGCGCGTGATGCCCCGCTGACGCATGCCATCGATCTGAGGCAGCATGAGCCCGACCTTGAGACGCGGCTCGACCATGGCATCCCCTTGCAGCATCGCGCTGCTCGCCGGACCAAGTCTGACCTGTCCCGGCCATGACAGCAATGGAGTGAGAGCGAGGTGGTGAGCCGCCGGGGCCCAATACGCTTCGATGATCGGGACTGCGCACTCCTGACGAGCCACCTTAGCACGCGCTAGCCCGAGCGGCCGGCGAACCGCCCGCGCGGTAGTGTCCTAATTTGAAAACCAAGGGGCGCCGCTCCAGCACGTCGGCATAAAGGCGAGCGGTAGCTGGATAATCGCAGCTCCAGCCGCGAATAATGCGGCAATCGCGTTCGTGCGACTTTGGCGGATGGTAATTTGGGCGATCGCAGACTGTTCGTGTAAAAACTCCCGCTCGGTGACGTGAGCAATCCCCTCCGCAAGTCTGGTGAGGGCCGCCGAGGGCTTTATACGCGATGCCATGAACCATGTGATGGCCGCACAGCCAGCAAGGACCCCGGACGCGAACTGCAGCCAGTGCTCAGCGATGCACCAAAAGTCCGCTTCCATTGCTGTCACCTAGAGGTTCGGTCCACCAATTCCTCAATCGACCATAGCCGGTTCTCGACCCCTGCCGCCATTGCCGGCGTGACCCGCAGGCTCTTGTGGACGCGCACGAGGTTGTAATGCGCGAAGTGCAACGCCACGGCTGCCTGTAGGTTCTCCACCTTCTTGGAAAACGCGTTGGTGAGCCGGGTAAAGCGGCGCATCGACATGCGCATCGTCAGGTTTTGCCTCTCGACCAAGCTGGTGGAAATATGGCGCTGGTCGGGATCGCCGACGATCACCGACTTCTCTTGGCTCACAACACGCGGCGGACTGTACCGGCCCGGTCCGATAGGCTCAGCCTCGTAAAATTTAACCGCCTGCCCGTAATCGACATCCGCGCCGAATGCCCGCTCAACCGCGTCCACATAGCTCTTGAGCGCGTCGGAACTGATCTGCACCCGGTTCGCCAGCCGCTCGGATAGATCGGTCATGAAGGCGACGGCATGTGGCTTCGTGCGCTTACCGACGCGATAGGCCGGGACCAGCTTGCTCTCGGGATCAAGGGCCACGAAGGTCCACATATCGCCAACGCGCGAGCGGTCATCCTCGGGCGTGACTTGGCGCTGCTTCTTACCCACATAGCACCAAATCTCGTCTACCTGCATACGACGACAGGGAAGCTCGCGCATCTTCTCGTTCATGATCGTGTGGCAGCCCGTGCCGACCTCGACCAGCAAGCGGCAAATCGTGTCCCTGTGCGTGCCCGTCATGCGCTCGGTGGAACGGATGGAATTGCCTTCGACCAGTGCGTTGATGATCTGGGTTCGGCGGCCGAGCGGCGTGCGGTTCATGGCTATCCCCTAAGCTTGCCGAGAGCATATGCTTGCTTTTTCGTCCTAGCAAGCATATTCTTGCAAAACATGTTGCATGCATGGAGACGAAAATGGCGGAAGGCA
>DATNIT010000310.1:0-2925 GCA_035604335.1 Allostellaceae bacterium
TCCTCGAGGACCAGCTGCATCACTCGCAGAAGCTCGAGGCGCTCGGCACGCTCGCGGGCGGGATCGCCCACGATCTCAACAACACCCTGGTGCCGGTGATCGCCATGGCGAAGCTCGGCCTCAAGCGCGCGGAGCCGCGGAGCACCGCGTACGAGAGCTTCGAGCTGATCTATCAGGCGGGGTTGCGCGCCCGGGACCTCGTGAAGCAGGTGCTCGCCTTCAGCCGCAAGGACACGGTCGATCGCCGGCCGTTCCGGCTCCACGAGGTGGTGGAGGAGGCGCTCGCCATGCTGCGGCCGACCATCCCCGCGACCATCACCATCGAGCGCGAGATCGATGCGGTGCCGCCGATCATGGGCGACGCCACGCAGCTGCATCAGGTCGCGGTGAATCTCGTGACCAATGCGGTACACGCGGTCGGCATGCGGCTCGGCACCATCACCGTGGCCGTCGGTATGCGCCCCGGCGCCAACCCGGGCGGGCCCGGCTGCGTCCGGCTGAGCGTGCGCGATACCGGCTGCGGCATGGACGAGGCGACGCAGAAGCGCATCTTCGATCCCTTCTTCACCACCAAGGCGGTGGGCGAAGGCTCGGGCCTCGGGCTATCCGTGGTGCATGGGATCGTGACCGGCCATGGCGGAACAATCCGCGTCGAGAGCCGCCCCGAGCACGGCGCGTGCTTCGTCATCGATCTGCCGCTGGCAGATCAGCCCGCCATGATGGAAGAAGAGGCCGTTCCGGCCTGATCCTGCAGATCGCGGGGGGCGGGGGCGCCAGAAACCGCCACCGGCAGCCTAGGCAGCCACCCCGCCCGTCCCTCCGACCGTCTCATCGATCGCCCCGCTCCGCGATGTGCTTGCCTGCCACCCCTGGTATCGCTGCTCGATCTCGCGTGCCGCCTGCTGATAAAGCACCGCCAGGTTTATGCAGGCGTCTCGCGGTCCGTCGGGCCCCGTCTCCTCCGCGTAGGTCAGGAGCGACACGGCGATCTCTCTGTAGCGTTTGGCGGTTGCGAGCATGGGCGCTCTCCGAATGTGCGTGGCCCATAGTTAATGCTTCCTTCCTCGCGTGCGAAATCAGGAGAAACACGTAGCCGCCTGTTCGGGCAGGCAAGGGGGGCGAATACCACTTTCTGGGGTGCCCGAGCGTGTCCCCAAGGCGGTGCCCCCAAAATGCCGGGATCGCATCCCCTTGAATGCCGCAATCCCGACCGATGGTGGCCACCGACGCCACCATGAGCGGGGAGGCTCCCATGAGACGGCCGGCGGTTCCCATTCTCGTCCTATTGCTTCTGAGCCTCGCGGGCGTGCCCGCGTGGGCGGGGGACCTCGCCCTCAAGCGCGTGATGCTGTCGACGGGCGGGGTCGCCTATCTCGAATACGAGGCGGAGGTGGATGGCGACGCCAAGCTCACCCTCAACGTGCCCCTCGACCAGGTCGATGACGTCCTCAAGTCCGTCGTGGTCTTCGACAGCAAGGGCGGGGTCGGCGCCGCGAGCCTGCCGGGCCGGCAGCCGCTCACACAGGTGTTCAACGACCTGCCCTTCGGGCCCGAGGCGCTCGCCTCGCCGGCTGCGCTCCTCAATGCGCTGCAGGGCGCCGAGATCCGCGTGGGCTCGAGCCACCCGATCACCGGCAAGCTCCTGCGGGTGGTGGAGGAGACGACGCGCGCGACCGACGGCACCACCACCAGCCGCAACCGCGTGAGCGTGCTGACGTCCGAGGGCCTGCAGCAATTCATCCTGGAGGATGCCGAGAGCGTCAGCTTCGTCGACGCCGAGCTCCAGGCGAAAGTGGACCAGGCGCTCGCCGAGATCGCCTCGCATCGGGCCAAGGACCGGCGCGCCATCACGCTGACCACGCGCGGCACGGGCACGCGCACGCTCCGCGTCGGCTACGTGACGGCGGCGCCGCTCTGGAAAGGAACCTACAGGCTGAGCCTCGCCGCCGAGGGCGCCACGGCCCATCTCCAGGGCTGGGCCGTGCTCGAAAACATGACCGGCGAGGACTGGAAGGGCGTCGAGCTCACGCTGCTCTCCGGCAATCCCGTGAGCTTCCGCCAGGCGATCTACCAGGCCTATTACGTGAACCGGCCGGAGGTGCCGGTGGAGGTCGCGGGCCGCATCCTGCCGAGGCAGGACACCGGCATCATCCTTGGCCAGACTGCCGGCAAGAGCGCCGCCGGGCAGTTCATGGGTGGTGCCGCCGCGCCGCCGCCTCCAGCCCCCGCATCGGCCGCGCTGGCACAACAGATGAGAGCGCTCTCGAACAACCTGGAGGTCGACGAGGTTGCGGCCGTGCCGGCCGCCACGGTCGACACGGCCGAGGCGCAGGAGGGCATGACGCAGGTCTCGTTCCGCATTCCCGTGCCGGTGACGCTCGAGAGCGGGCAATCGGCGCTGGTGCCGCTGGTCGATCGCGACGTGCCCGCCGAGCGCCTCGCCGTGCTGCAGCCCGCCACCAGCACCGCGCATCCGCTCGCCGCCGTGAAGCTGACGAATGACGGCGCGAGCGGCCTGCCGCCGGGCGTGGTGACGCTCTACGAGCAAACCCCGCAGGGCGTGGCTTACGTGGGCGATGCGCGGCTCGCGGGCCTGCCGGCGGGCGAGAACCGGCTCCTGAGCTATGCCCTCGACGAGAAGACCAAGACGCTCCGCGACTCCGAGATCGTGAGCCGGCTCGCCAAGGCGACCATCGGCCAGGGCGTGCTGCATCTGACGCGGAGCGAGCGGTTCACGGCGACCTACACGGTCGCGGCGCCGAAGACCGAGCCTCGCCGCGTGATCGTGGAGCAGCCGCTGATGCCTGGCTGGACCCTGGTCGAGCCGAAGAAAGACGTCGAGGAGACCGCGTCCGCCTATGCCGCACCGCTCGACCTGAAGCCGGGCGAGACCCAGACCCTTCGCTTTGTCCTGGAGCGGCCCAA
>DATNIT010000311.1:0-5624 GCA_035604335.1 Allostellaceae bacterium
CCTATTACGGGGACTCCCACATCCTCTTCGACGTCGAGCAGGCTCATGCTTGCACCACTCCGCCAAGATAGGCTTCCTGTACCGCCTTGTTACCCTTGATCTCCTCGGGCGTGCCTTCCACCAGCACGCGGCCTTCCTGCAGGACGGTGACGCGTTCCACCAGCTCGAACAGCGAATCCATGTCGTGGTCGATGATGATCATGGTGCGGTCTTGGCTAATCGATTTGAGCAGCTTGACCATTTCCAATCGTTCAAGGGGGCTCATGCCGGCGAGCGGTTCGTCGAGCAGCAGCAGCGTCGGCGACGTGGCGAGAGCGAGACCGACTTCCAGACGCCGCTTCTCGCCGTAGGCGAGCGCCGCAACCGGCGCGTCGGCGCGGGAAGTGAGATCGACCAGCGCCAGCGTGTGTGCGACCTGCTCGGCCAATCCGTGGATCGCCGCCATCGATCGCAGCATGTCGAGGCGAAACTTGCCGCGTAATTCTGCGAGCGCGGCAATGGTAATGTTCTCGCGCACGGTCAGCCGTGTGAACAGCTGGTTGACCTGATAGCTCTTGGTCAAGCCGAGTTGGCAGACGTCGGTCACGTCCATGCCGGTGATGTCGCGGCCCTCGAACACGATCGTGCCGGAGGTAGGATGAATCTCACAGGTCAGCATCTTGAAGAACGTCGTCTTGCCGGCGCCGTTGGGACCGATGATGCCGCGCCGCTCGCCGCGGCTGACCGCGAAATTGATGTCGCTGTTGGCGACGAGACCGCCATAGCGCTTGCTGAGGCGGGTCGCCTGGAGGGCCGGTTTCGAACCGTCGCTTGGTTGCCGCCGCCGCGCCGTGATCGCGGCCGCCGCCGCGTTGGCGGGAGTTCGAGGCGCGGCGTTCAGCTCGTTCACCGTCGCGGCGCTCAGAGACGCCGTCTTCGGTTCATTCCGCTGCATAAGGTGGTGGAGGTATTCGCCGAGATCCTTGGTGCCGCCGATCAAGCCGCGGCGCAAGAAGCAGACAAGCAGCACAAAGACCACGCCCAGCACCAGCTTCCAGGTGGCGCCAAGATGCAGCGTCGTCTGGAGGAAGTCGCTCAGGTACAGCCACACGGTGGCGCCGACCAGCGGCCCGAACAGCGTGCCAGTGCCGCCGATCGCGGTCTGCATGACGAGCTGGCCCGACGTGTCGAAGGTAAATGCCTCCGGCGGCATGAAACCCTGCATCACGCCGAGCAACCCGCCGGCAAAGCCGGCATAGGCCGCGGCGATGACGAAGGCGGTGAGCTTGTAGCCGTGGATGTTGTGGCCGACCGCAGCGGCGCGCAACGGGTTGTCGCGGATGGCGCTGAGCACCGCGCCGACCGGCGAGCGCACGATGCGCAGTGCGATCACGATGCCGACGAAATACCAGAACGCGAAGAACGCATAGAGCGACCAATCGGTGTTGAAGTGAATGGTGGTGAAGCCGAGCGGAAGCGTCGGCGTCGGCACGCCGGGTAGGCCGTTCTCACCGCCGGTAAATTCCGAGAGTGGATTGAACTCGACGAAATAAAAGACTTCGGCGATCGCGACCGTGATCATGGCGAAATAAATGCCGGTGCGCCGCAACGCGATCAGCCCGACCAGATAGCCGGCGATTGCTGCCACGATCGTGCCGGCGATCAGCGCCAGCATCACACGGTGAAAACCGACGATGGTGAGCAGATAGGCGGCGACCATGCCGCCGGTGCCGTAGAACGCCGACTGGCCGAACGACAACAGGCCGGTAAAGCCGAACAGGATATCGAAGCCGATGCCGAAAAGGCCCCACACCATGATGCGGCTCATGGTCGTCGGGGCAAAGCCGAGATGGGGCAGGATGAACGGCGCGGCGAACAGGCCGATCGCCGTCAGCGCCTCGATCGCAAAAGACCTTCGCCTGCGCATCAAAGCGATCGCGGTCATTCGCGGCCAGCCGTGCCGAGCAGCCCGTAGGGACGAAGCACCAGCACCAGTGTCATCGCCACGAAAAGCATGACGTAGGAATAGCTGGGATTGAACATTGAGGTAATGCTGATGATTTCACCCGCGATGAAACCGCCCAGCACGGCCCCCGGAAACGATCCGACGCCGCCGATGACGACGACCACGAAGGTCTGCACCAAAATCGCTTCGCCCACGTCCGGCGCGATCGAAACCACCGGCGCATTGACGATGCCGGCGAAGCCTGCGGCCATGGCGCCGATGCCGAACGCCACCATGAACACCTTGTAAACATCGATGCCGAGCGAATCGACCATTACCGAATCCTCGATGCCGGCGCGCACGATCATGCCGATGCGGGTGCGATAGAGCGCGATGTAGAGCGCGATCAGCGCCACCGCGACAATGCCGAGCAGCGCCAGCCGGTAGGTCGGATAGAACATGAAACCGATCGAAGTGATCCCAACCAGGGAGGGCGGCGCCGGCACCGCCTTCGACAGGCTGCCGAAGAAAAAGCGTACGGTCTCCACGAACACGATGCCGAGACCGAAGGTGACCAGGAGTTGGTCCTCGTGCGGGCGGGAATAGAAGTGGCGGATGATCACCAGTTCCATCACCACCCCGACCAGCATGACGAACAGAGTGCCCGCAATGACGGCGACGACAAAGGAACCCGTGTAGCTGTAGGCGACCCAGCCGGCATAGCCGCCGAGCATGAACATCGCGCCGTGCGCGAGATTGAGGACGCCGAGCGTGCCGTAGATGATCGTCAGGCCGGACGAGATCAGCGCCAGAAGCGCGCCGAGCACCACCCCGTTGAACACCTGCGAGATGAAATTGCCCCAGTTGATCACGCTGTCGTCCGCAATCCGTTGGGATGCAGTTTCGCCGCTGCCCCGGTCGTCTTCTCGACATTAATGCCGAGCGTCGGCGCCGCCTAGCATTTTGCAATCGGCCGGACCGAAAGCAGCGAAGAAAGTGCTTCGCGCCTTGGACCCGGCCATAACTCGACAAAAGTGCTCTCTCCGCGTCATCGACGCGGAGAGAGCGTCAAGTGCGTCAGGCGTAGTCGCCGAGATTGCAGCCAAAGGCGTCCGGCTTCTGCATCAACGGCTCGCCGGGAACGACTTCGAGCACCTCCCAGTAGTCCTCGGAGTTTTTCATCTCTTTCGGATGCTTGCCACGAACGATGACGACGGGACGGACCAATTGATGATCCTCGGGGCGGAAGTGGACGGGGCCGACCATGGAGTCGAAGGTTTCGCCCTTCTCATAGGCCTTGATCACGTCCGGCGGGTAGAAGGTGCCGGCCTCGGAGACCATGCGCGCCCACATCGCGATCGACATGTAGGAGTTCTCGGCGCCCCATTCGGGCCGGTAGTTGTACTTTTTGTAGAACGCTTCGACGAACATCTTGGCGAGCGGATACTTGTCTTCGAGCGTCCACCAGAAGTCGGTGGCGGCGAGGACCCCGCCCATGATCTCCGGCCCCACTTCCTTGGCGAGGAACGGGATCTGGTAGGGAATGACGAGCGTCATTTTGGGAATAATGCCGAACTGATGTGCCTGCTGCGTCGACAGCACCGCATCGCGGCCCCAGTTCACGTTGATCAGGAATTCAGCGCCGGAATTGGCGATGTTGGTGAGGTACTGGCTGTAATCCTGGGTGCCGAGCGGCGAGACCTGATCGGTCACCTGCGTCCAGCCGGCGTTCTGGGTCAGATAGTCGTTCACCGACTTGGTCACCGTATGACCATAGGTGTAGTCCGGCGTCATGAACGCCGCCTTGCGGTTCTTGCCGAAATTCTTCACCAGCACGGGACCGATTGCGGCGGCCGCGGTCTGGCCATAGAAGTCTTGGCGGAAGCCGTAGCGCACGCAATCCTTGCCGGTCGTGTCGTTCGAGCCGGAAATGCCGGTGACGTAGAGCACCTTCTCGCGCTGGGCGAAATGATTGAGCGCGACCGCGACCGCCGAGGAGGTCGATCCGGTCATCAGTACGATCTTGTCATCGTTGATGAAGGTCTGCTGTATCTGTACCGCATTGTTCGGTTTGGCGCCGGAGTCGGCGGAGACCAGTTTCACCGTTTTGCCGAGCAGGCCCTTGGTGACCTTGGGCGCGATTTTCTTGATCAGCTCATTGCCGTCGTTAAGGTGCTCGACCGCAAGCTCCCAGCCCTTCAGCTCATCCGCGCCCGACTGGGCGTAAGAGCCGGTCAGCGGCACGGCGGCACCGATGGTAACGGTTGGGCCTTGCGAGCTGGCGGGCCAAGTGCCGATCGGCGGTTGGTCCGCCGCGAAGGCGGCAGGCATAAACCCGAACGGCGGGGAAATGCCGGCGGAAAGGGCCCCGAGGCCGGCGCCGGTTGCGACCGCTTGCCGCAGGAGATGGCGGCGTGAAACGCCATTGGATGAAGGCTTTTTATCAATGGTCACATGAACCTCCCTGGTTCGTTAATTTTCGGACATACAGTGTGACCGTCTTTCGTAGGGGTAGCTTTAATCGTGCTTATTGATCCAGATTACGAAAATGAACGACGTGTCCCTCAGGACGATCGCCGCGCACGGATCAGCCCACGCGAACAAGGATATTTGGCGTGACGATCCTTTCATCACGCGGCTGAGAAATTTCGTCGACCTCACGCTGCCGGATCTGCAAAATCTGCGCGCCGTGATCGAGACCGAGCTGACGGTCAAGAAGCGGCGTGATCTCATCCTCGACGGCTACGAATTCAACAAGTTGTGCTTCGTCAAGTGCGGCTTTGCCGCCCGCTACAAGCTGCTGCGCAACGGCAAGCGTCAAATCGTCAACTTCGTGCTGCCGGGGGACGTGGTGGGGCTGCCGGGCAGTTTTCTCGACCGTGCGGCTTGCTCGGTCATCGCCGTCACCGACATGGAACTGCAAGTCTGTTCGCTCGCTGCGTTCGTAGGCCTCTGTTACCGGCAAGCGAAATTCGGTCTGGCACTGAGCTGGCTCGCCGTGCAGGAAGCGGCCGTCTACGCCGAGCACGTCATTAATATCGGTCGCCGCACCCCGATGGAACGGCTGGCGCATTTCCTGCTCGAAATCCATTGCCGGCTGGTCATGGTCGGGCGCAGCGAACAACTCGCCTTCGACCTGCCGTTCACGCAGGAAATGATGAGCGACGCGCTCGGTCTGAGCGTGCCGCATCTGAACCGCACGATGGGTCAGCTTCGCGCCGAAGGCTTGATTGCGGTGAACGATCGCCGTGTGGAGTTCGTCGATCTCAAGGCAATGCGGTTGCTCGCGCAGTTCCAGCCGGTCCATCCGGCGCGGATTCCGATTGCGCCTTAGGCTCTGCCTTCTGGGCTTGCACCTGCGGCTGACTGCGCCGGGGCGGGTGAAAATCCCCGCCGTGAAATAGCTGTCTCACGCGAATGACTATTTTTTGGTCTAAGTCAGTTGTGCTGATTTTGTAATCAATCGTTGATTGTTTCTTGCGCAAATTGAGAATGAGGATCATGCTTGGCTTGGGGCTGACCCAGACCCCGAAGGAAACCCCGAGATTTTGCACGAACCAATGGAGGGTCTGATGTGCAAGAGCCTTGTTACGATCGCGGCTGCGCTCGCGATCTTGTCACTGGGATCGCTCGCATCCGATCGCGCACAAGCCGGAGGAGCGACGAGCGCGCCATCGAAATACAACAATGCGACCCATAC
>DATNIT010000312.1:0-29075 GCA_035604335.1 Allostellaceae bacterium
CGTTGAGCCAAAACAAATTGCTTCTCATGATCCCCTGCTCCCCCACCCGCAGTGAATCAGAGAATCACTATCCGTTTCAGCCCTCAAGCCTTTTATTGGGTTTCCACCCTAGTCCTTCGCGCTGCGGCGAAAGGCGCGCAACACGCGCTCCATGAGATCATGCCGCTCGTCGGCCGTCTTCGCCGTAGTGAAGCTGGCGCCGCTTTGCGATCTCACCTGGTCGCCGACATAGCCGACGAGATGAAGGTCGCCGTGCTCGTGCGCCGATTGAAAATACCTCGCCTCGACGACGCCCGCGTCGGCGCTGCCGCCGCTCACGGCCGCCGCGGCATTGCTGACGGATTGCAGCGGCAGAATGCGCACGTCCTTCATGTCGAAGCCGAATTTGTCGGCGAGAAGGCTGACACTGTGATGGATGGCGGTGCCGATCTGAGTGACCGCGACCGAGTGGTGCGGAATGTCCTTGAAGGTTCGGAACCCGGCGTCCCAGGCACGGTTCGACACGATCAGCGCGGAGCCGTGAAAGCCCGGGAAGTTGTAGATATACCCGGCGACGATGCGCATCGCGCCCTGGCCGGCAAGGTTGAGAAAACCGCCGGAAAGGCCGATTGCACCGAAGTCGGCGTCGCCCGAGATGGCGGCCATGGTGACCGGCCCTGCCGAATCCGAATAGATGAATTCGGACGAAAGCCCCTCGGCGGCGAAATAGCCGCGTTCCTGCGCGATCAGGAACGGCACATTGGCAAGCGAGTGGGTGAACGGGATCTTCACCGTCTCCGCCGAAGCCTGGGCGGAGCCGATTCCGGCGCTGAGGGCGAGCCAAGCCGCAACGGCTTGCTTCACCGCGCTGATCATCGCCTTACTCCCGTTGCGGCCGTTGGCGAATGGTGCTGGACGAACGCGCCGATGCGCTCGAGCGCCTTTCGCGCGTCCGCGAGCCGGTCCGAGAACATGTGCCAGACATGGACCATGTCGGGCCACTCCTCGAACGCGGCTTCGACGCCGGCTTCTTTTGCCTTTGCCGTCATCCGGAAATTGTCGTCGCGCAGCATCTCCTCCGACCCGACCTGGAGCAGAAGCGGCGGCAGGCCACGAAGGTCAGCGAAGAGCGGCGACACCAACGGATCGCGCGGGTCGGCCGCGCCGATATAGGCGGCGGCGCAGTTCCGGATCGACTCCGGCGAGATCATCGGATCGCGGTGAGCGCGGCTTGTGACGGACTCGCCCGAGAGACTCATGTCGAATTGGGCGGAAAGCCCAACCGCCGCAGCTGGCAGCGTCTCCCCGGCGCTGCGCAATCTGAGCATGGTCGCCACCATGAAATTCCCGCCAGCGGAATCGCCGGCCAGGACGATATTGGCGGGAGCAACCCCGACGCTCCGCACGAGCCAGCGATAAGCAGCAACGCAATCGTCGAGCGCCGCGGGAAAAGGATGCTCCGGTGCGAGCCGATAATCCACCGCAAGGACGGGACGCGCGCAGGCGGCGCTCAGCCGCGCCGCGAGGCCGCGATAAGCTGGCGCCGATCCCGCGGTGTATCCCCCGCCATGGAAATGGATCAGGACATGGTCACGGCCCCCGCCGACCCCGTGGGCAATGACCCACTCGCCGCCCACATCGGCGTCTTGCCATGGCGTGACCGACGTGCCGGCGGGAACCGGGCAATAGGCTTGGAAAGTCGTGGTCCAGCGCGCGCGACGCTGCTCGAAGGTGCCCGCGGTGGGACGCGCTCGCGCGAGCATCGCGCGCAATTCTCCGATCGCTTCGTCCATCGCTTCCGCTCCTCGCCTTGATGCTTCGGCATCGACTGGGCTGCGTCGCTATGCCATGGTAATCGGGTCCGGCCGGCATGCAACGAACCGAATCGAACGGGCGCGAAGGCGCTGGATGGAGGCGAAGTGCCGCGTCATCGACTTGCCGCTCTCGATCGTTTGATCCGGGAGTTGCGCGCGAATTGGGTTGCGGCGTCCGATCTCGAGACGCGGATGCGCCGCGCCAGGACCACCCTCGAATCGGTGCTTGCCGATGCCGAACTCGTCGCGCATTCGAAAGCATGGCCCTTCACGGTCGGCCAGAACCTCCTGTTCCACGAGGACCCGGAATTCGGCTTCGCCATCAATGCCACGGTGCGGCCGGCAGGGTCGCGCGGAACCGTTCACGACCACGCGCATTCCTGGACGCTTTATGGACTGCTCGACGGCTCCGAGCGGTTGGAACGGTACCAACGGCTGGATGACGGGACCCGCGCGGGATACGCCGAGCTCAGGCTCGTCAGCGACACGGTCTTGACGCCGGGAATGATCGACTTCGTCGCGCCGCGCGAGATCCACGCCGAGCGTGGCGGCGCGGGCCGCTCCGTCGCCGTCATCATCCGCAGCGAGCGGCTGGTCGGACGAACCCTCCAACTCGGGTTCGACCCCGAGGCGCGGACGGTCAGGGAGATGTCGGGCCCGACGCAAGTGCCCTACAAGCTGCTCGACGGCGATTAGGGCGCCATCCTCGCGATGCTGGGCCGCAATCGATTCAAACTGGGATTGTTCGGGCTCAATTGCTCGAACGGGATGACGATGACCAAGGCGCCCGAACGTTGGGAGGCGTCGTGGGAGAACAACCTGCGGGCAGCGCGGCTTGCCGAGGAGGCGGGGCTCGAATTCCTCCTGCCGATCGCGCGCTGGCGGGGCTATGCCGGCGAGACGGATACGGAAGGAAGCGCGTTCGAGACCTTGACCTGGGCCGCCGGCCTTCTCGCGGCGACGCGCGAGATCAACGCCTTCGGCACGCTGCACGTGGCCTTCGTCAATCCCGTGTTCGCGGCCAAGCAAGTCGTGACCAACGACCATATCGGCCGCGGCCGGTTCGGGCTCAACGTCGTCTCGGGCTGGAACGTCGACGAGCACGCGATGTTCGGCCGCGTCCTGCTCGAGCACGACGACCGCTATCGCTACACCGAGGAATGGGTCACGATCGCCAAGCGCATCTGGAGCGAGGACGCGCCGTTCGACTTCAAGGGCCGGTATTTCGATCTCTCCGGCGTGCTCTTGAAGCCCAAGCCGAGCGGAGGGCGCTACCCGCTCCTGATGAGCGCCGGCTCTTCGGAGGCGGGCCGGACTTTCGCGGCGAAACATGCCGACTGCCTGTTCATGGTCATCGTCGATCCGGATCTTCTCGAGCGCGATGTCCGGAGCTTGCGCGAAATGGCCGCGGGACGGTCGGTCGGCGTCTATGCCAGCGGCCATCTCATCTGCCGTTCCACGCGCAAGGAGGCCGAGGAGTATTATCACTACATCGTTCACGAGATGGGCGATTGGGAGGCCGCCGAGCACGCCGTCGCCATTCGCACCAGGGGCGGCGGTCTGTCGATCCCGCCCGAGCGGCTGCCCGCCATGAAGGCGCGCTTTATCAGTGGCACGGGAACGTTCCCCGTGATCGGGAGCTATGACGACGCGGCCGCGGTTCTCCACCGCATGGCGCAAGCGGGGCTCGATGGCATGGCGGTCGGGCTCGTGAACTACATCACGGAAATGCCGACGCTGCGGGACGAGATACTGCCGCGGCTGGAACGGCTGGGCTTGCGCGAACGCGCGCCGTGAAAATCGAGGACGAGCCATCTCCAGGGAAGAGATCATGCGCCGAAGCACGGATCGCATTCTAACCACGCATGTCGGCAGCCTGCCTCGGCCGGACGATCTCCTCGAGGTCAATCGCGCCAAGGTCACGGGCGAAAGCTTCGACGAGCGGCTCTATGCGCAGCGCCTGACCGCCGCCGTTTCCGGCATCTGCCGCCGTCAGGCCGCGCTCGGAGTCGACATCGTCAATGACGGCGAATTCGGCAAGGCGTCGATCGGCGCCATCGATTACGGCCCGTGGGCGAGCTACATCTGGGCCCGGTTGGACGGGTGGGGGCTCGGCGCGCCCGGCCGGCATTCCTTGCTGGCGAGCCGGCGCGACCGCGCCATGTTCGCCGATTTCTATCGCGAATTCGACGGTACCGGCTTCATTTCCTCGAGCTCGCTGGTACCGCGGCCGCGCATCGTCACGGGCCCGATCACCTATCGCGGTCTGCAGGCGGTCCGCACCGATCTCGACAACCTCAAGGCGGCGCTGGCCGGTCTCGAGGTGGCGGAGGGGTTCGTCACATCGATCGCGCCCGGCAGCTTCTCGCGTCAGCAGGACAGCTTCTACAAGACGGACGAGGAGTTCCAGTTCGCGCTGGGAGAGGCGCTGCGGCAGGAATACAAGGCCATCATCGACGCGGGATTCGTGCTGCAACTGGACGATCCCGGCCTGCCCGGCGGTTGGGATGCGGCGAATCCGCAGCCGAAGATCGAGGACTACCGCAAGACCGCGAGCCTACGTGTCGAGGCGCTCAATCACGCACTTCGCGACCTGCCCATCGATCGCATCCGCTATCATATATGTTGGGGAAGCTGGCACGGACCGCATGTCACCGATCTTCCGCTCCGCGACATCATCGACGTGATGCTGAAGGTCCGCGCGGGCGCCTATTCCATCGAGGCCGCGAACGTCCGTCACGAGCACGAATGGAAAGTGTGGCGCGACGTGAAACTCCCGGACGGCAAGATCCTCATCCCGGGCGTTGTCAGCCACGCAACAAACGTGATCGAGCATCCGGAACTCGTCGCCGACCGGATCGTCTCGTTCGCCAATGTGGTCGGACGGGAGAACGTCATTGCCGGGACCGACTGCGGTCTCGGCGGCAGGATTCACGCGCAGCTCGTCTGGGCGAAGCTGCAAGCGCTGGTCGAAGGCGCCGCGATTGCGACAAGCGCGCTGTGGAGCTAGCGGGCCGGGTCTTGGTCCCTCACTTCGGCAGGAACGCCTCGGTGTAAAGCTTCGACATGTCGAGCGGCGTGTCGACCAGCTTGAGATCGACGAAGGAGCGCTGGAGATTGGCCAATGATTCGGCGTCGAATTTGCAGTCCTTGCTGAACATGCCGATAGTGAGATCGTATTCCTGCGACATCACGCCAGGCGAGTAACCGGTGATGCCGCTCTCGATCTTGACCGTCTCTGACTTGTTGTCGCGCATGTAATCGACCGTCTCGAGCCACGCCGCAAGGAAGCCTCGGAGCGCGTCGGGGTTGCTCGCGATCAACTGATTCGTCGCAAAGAGCGACCCGGCGGCAATATTGCCCACGTACTTCGAGACGGGAATCAGCAGCCGCCCTTCCTTCTTCTCCTCCCAGGCGAAGATATTCGACGTCACGCTGATGTCAGCGTCGATCGCTTGTGTGCGGAACGCCGCGATGACGCTGGTGGCGCCATTCCCGATCGCGACCGGTGTAACGCCCTGCGGCCCCCAACCGCGCTCGCGCGCAAGCTCCTGCGCCAGCCAATCGGTGAGCGAGCCGGCGCTGGAGATGCCGATCTTCTTGCCTTTGAGCTCGTCGGCCGAATGGATCGGCGAATTCCATGGCACCGCGATGCCGATGAAGGGGATCGGAGGGGCATCGTTGCAGACAGCGACCACCGGCGCGCCCTTGGCGGCGAGCGCCATCAACGGTCCGGCAGCGACCCCGATATCGACGCTGCCCGCCGTCATGGCCTGAATGAGCTTGCTGCCGCCCGTGAAATCCGCGATTTTCACGTCGATCCCATGCTTGGCGAAGATGCCGAGCTTTTCGCCGATATTCACCGGGAGTATGGGCGACGCGTTCGCGTCGGCCTTGCCCACACTCAGCGTCGTGGCTGCCATTGCCTTCGATCTGAACACGGGCAATCCGCAGACGATGGCGAGCGTGGCAAGGCAAACGGCACGCAAGGGGATCATGGTCAAGGGCTCCTCCGCTGGCCCCGGTCGTGCGCGCCGTGCCGGTGGCCGGCGCTCGGCCGCCGTCTCGGTGACCGACGGCCAAGCGCACCATCCGCCTCGTCGCGCGTCGGCGCAAGAACCAATTGCTTGCCGGTTGCGACCGCCGGTTCCTTCAATAGTTATATATAAATATTGAATTCGCTTGACGGCGCCCCGCCATTATAAGATTTGAGGTTGCAGTGGCGCCGGGGTTGCGCCCGGCCCGCCGCGCCTCTCGACGCTTCGATGTTCGGCGCCTCGGCAGCCGCGTAATACTGTACCGCGAGCGTGCGCAGCTGCGCGCCTAGGGTCGGCGACGAACGGCAGGCTTGCAGCTCGATGCTGCGCGCCTTGCGCGTGAGGCGAACCGCGTCCGCGCTGTCGTGCGCGGTCAGCATCGCGCAACCCTTGCGTCGCCGACGGCCGAGCGCCCAGCCAGCCGCCGGTCGACCCCTTCGATCTCGGTGTCCCCGATCGACAGTTCGAGGTCGAGATATTGCGCCAGCGCGTCGGGCATCTTGGCGGTGGCGCGCCGCTGCTGCGCATGGGCCAGACGACGGAGGGGGTCTGGAACGCCGCCGTTTGGACCCAGGACCGGGCAAGACGACGAGCATCGTGGACTGGAATATGGCCCCTCCATGCGAAGTCGATTGAATACGAGGAACGAGCCGTGCGACGGCGGAGCCGGGCGGAAATCTCCTCAGCAGAACCATGACAACGATGGCAACGATAACCCCGAAAGAGAATAATGCATACGAGCTTCCGGAATAACTCCCCATATTGCCCAAAGATCGCCAATAGATCGCCATAATCCCATGTATTGATCCAATAGGACTAAGGAAATGCCCCGGAAATCGTGAGGATTTGACCGGGTGTGGCATTATCTGGACATGCAGAATTTCGCCTGGACTTCAGTCTGTCCGAGTCTATCCTAGCGTCGTCCACTGATCATAGCGTCTCAGCGCCAATCCCGATGGCTCTGCCACGACGGACCTTTTCTCCGACAGATTCGGACGTAAGCCGGCAATTGGTCGCGACATGGGTGCGATGCGACCGTCAGCCATCGTTAGAAGACTGGAGGACAACATGACCCGGTCCATCATCGCTCTCGCTTTCGCCGGCGCCACCATCGGTGCCGTCACGAGCCCATCGGCGGTCGATCTCGGCCGTCCGGCCTAGGAGCAATAGCGCATAGCGCGCGGAAGCCGCAGACGCGGACCGCGAGAAAACGACCGCGGTCCGCATCCCGCCTTGCGATGAACTCCGACGCTCAAGCATGGAGGAAAGCAAATGATCGCGACCTTCAGCGACGACATCGTTCTGTCCCTGCCTCATCTGCGTACCGTCGCCCACCGTGTAGCGCGCGACCGGACCCTCGCCGACGACCTCGTCCAGGAGACCGTCCTGCGCGCGCTCGTCCACGCCGATCAATTCCGGCCGGGCACCAATTTGAACGCCTGGCTGACGACGATTCTGCGGAATTCGTACATCAACGAAAAGCGCAGCGAGAAGCGGCAGGGCCAATTCGCGGCCTCCTTCGCGAGCGAATCCGCGATGACGCGTGGCGAGCAGGAAGGCCATCTCGAACTGCTCGATTTCGAACGTGCCTATGCGACCTTGCCGAAGGTGCAGCGCGATGCCTTGGCGCTGGTGGGCGCCAACGGAATTTCCTACGAGGAGGCCGCACGAATGAACGGCTGCAGCGTCGGCACAATGAAGAGCCGAATCTCCCGTGCGCGCTCTAAATTGCGCTGGCTGCTCGACGGTGGCGACTCGAATTTTCTTGCCGGCACTGCCCGCGCCTTGCCCGCAAGTTCAGGGCCCCCGCTGAGGCGACATTTCGATATGACTTGAGCGATGTTGGAGGCGCCATCGAGACGCCAGAGGGATTGCGCCGGTCCTCATGCAAAGCCCCCCCGCGTGCCTAATGCATCGAGCGGGGGGCGGATGCGAAGTCCTGCTTCGCGCTCGGCTGATATGCCGAGCTAAACTTGGACTTGAGCGTCCGTTGCCGATGCCAAGCCGGTCGGCAACTTTCGACAATCCGGTGGGGTCATGCTCGTTGCGCACCCTCCAGCTAAGTTGACGACTTGATTATGCTGCGCTCCGCATGCGCAGGAGTCAAGCTGCGGCACGACGTAACCCTTTTGAGCGCATCCCGAGCTGCCGTCACGTCGCACTGCGACGGGCGCCCCTGATCCGGTTGAAGACATCTTCCGAACGCAGGATATAGGGCGATGCCGTCATGGCAGCCTGATCGAACGGAAAGATGTGCACCAGATGGTCGATCATGGCCGTTTCCGCGGCGATCTGCCGCGCCTCGTCCTCGCGCAACGATTGCTCTTGGGCCATGTGCGCCTCCATGTTTCCACTCATCAAACTCGCCACGATTGTGTCAAACGTTACTACGCGTCGTCATGTCTCGACCTGAAACCTTTTTAGGGCGTGGCGCGCGACATATCGTGACGCTGCGCTTGGGCCAAAGCCCGAAACAAACAGAAATTCACAATCCACGGCACGTGGTATTGTCATCGCGGTGAAGGGGGGCAGCCTCCGCACAGGGGCTGAGCTGCGCGTTCCTCCATTCCGTCGGGTTCCGAGGGGAAGCAGATGCGCATCGCATTCGGGTCGCTCGTTCGAAAATTCCTTGCCTCCGCCCTCGCGCTGATCGCGAGCGCCGGCGCAAGCCTGGCCTCGACCACGGTCGATTGCACCAGCACCTCGACCGCGCTCGGCACGTTTTTCTCGAGCGCCGTCGCCGCGGGCACGACCGTGATGGTCTTGGGGACCTGCGTCGGCGACGTCATCATCACCGGCATCCCTTATCCGGGCGTCACCATCGAGCAAGCCGGCGGCGGCGGCCAGATCGACGGCAGCCTCGTCATTCATTCGTCGGTCGTCTATGTCAACAATATCACGCTTGACGGGCCCGGAGACAATGACGGGATCCATGTCGCGGGTGGACGCAACGGCGACGCCATCGAGAGCGCCAGCTCCGTGTTCCTCAACGGCGTCACCATCGAGAATTTCGTCAATTCGGGCATCAGCATCGACACGATTGGTAGCGTCATCGTCGACGGCGGTTCGATCACCGGCAATTTCGAGTGCGGGATTTTCATCAGCAACGGCGCGGATGTCCAGACAAGGGGTCCCACGATCTTCAACAACGGCCACAACGGCAGCGATACCCTGCCGGGCGATCAATGCGGCGTCCATGTCGAGGACGGGGCGACCGTCACCCTCGGCGTCGCTACGACGATCGAAAGCAACAACGGTCCCGCGCTGTCGATTTCGCAGGCGACCGCCCGGATCATCTCCGAGCCGGGGACCGACACGCTGTCGTCGCCGTCGACCAGCTCGCTACCGACGGTCGTGGTGCGGCGCGGCGCGCTCGATGTCGGCCCCGACACCAACATCTACGGCACCGGCCACTCCAATGTCATCTACGCCACGCCGGGCTCGACCATCACGATGTATGGCGTGACCGTGTCGCAGAACGACATGAACGACGCGACGGTGATGATCGCCGACGGCAGCACCTTTCTGTCGCTTGGCGCCAACATGATCAACAACAGCGCCACGAACGGCATTGCGATCAGCGTCTCCAACGCCTCGACCTTCCGCCAGCGCAACGAGTCCAGCTTCATGATCCAAGAATTCCAAGACACGATCACCGGCAACGGCTCGGTCCAGATCGAGAGCAACATGGAGCTCGGCACCGGCGGCACGACGCCGTCGAGCTGGACTGGCATCATCACCGTGGCGCAGAACTCGTCCTTGCGCATGGACGGCGGCATAACAGTCACCGGCGCGGTGAAGCTGACTCAAGCCTCGAACGGGTTCTTCAACATTTCCAACGGGGGCCAGAATATCGTCACGGGTGGCGTCAGCTGTCCGGCGACCACTACACCCAGCGCGCACGTCGCCGGCAATACGGTCGTGCTCACATCGTCTGGCGGCCCGAGCGCGGTGACGATCGGCACCACCCCGCCAAACTGCCTCGGCTTTTGAAGCGCTGACGCCGGATCACAACCCACGCCGCTATTTTTGGGGGGACCATGAGGCATATCTGGTGCGCGCTGGCTTTGGTGTTGGCGCCTGCCCTGGCGTGCGGTGCCGACCGCCCGGACTGGGCGTTTCCCGTGACCGACAAGGTCCAGCCGCCTTCCACGGACGACGGCAAGCCGAAGAGCGCACCCGGCAGCAGCCTGTCGCTCACGCGGGCTCAGATCAACGATGTGTACAACGCGCCAGACTGGTTCCCGGACATGCATCCGCCGATGCCGAAGATCGTGCAGTACGGCAACAAGGAGACCAAAGTCTTCGCCTGCGCGTTGTGCCATCTGCCGACCGGAACCGGGCACGACGAGTCCGCCTACGTCGCGGGACTGCCGACGGCCTATGTGATCCGTCAAATGGCCGACTACAAGAGTGGCGATCGCAAGGGCGCCGGCACGATGGTAAACATGGCAAAAGTGATCTCCGACGAAGAAATTCGCTCGGCAGCGGAGTATTTCGCCGCGATCAAGCCACGGCAATGGATCCGGGTGGTCGAGACCGACATGGTGCCGAAGACCTATATCAGCCCGGGCAACAAGCGCCTCGCGCTTCGCGACGGCGGCACCGAGCCGATCGGCAATCGCATCATCGAGATCCCCGAGGACGAGGAAGTCGTGCTGAACCGCGATCCGCGGTCCGGCTTCATTGCCTACGTGCCCAGAGGCAGCATCGCCAAGGGCGAGGCGTTGGCGACAACGGGCGGCGCCGGAAAGACGATCGCCTGCGGGATTTGTCATGGCGCGACGCTGCAGGGGCTCGGCGAGGTGCCTGCGATCGCGGGACGGCACCCCGATTACATTGTCCGGCAACTCTGGAGCGTTCAGAACGGCGACCGCACAGGCACGTGGGACGTGTTGATGAAAGCCGTCGTGGACAAGCTAAGCGTCGACGACATGCTGGCCATTGCCGCCTATGCCGGCTCCCGGACGCCGTAGCGAAGCGGCCGCCGAACCCTCGCTAGATCCGATCCGGATAGGGAATGATGAAGTTATCCCGATTTGGCATCTTCACTTGCGGCAGCGTCTTGGCGTCCATCACGTCGTTGTCGCCGACGAGCTTGTTGAGGGCGAGAATATAGGCGGTGAGGGCATAGACCTCGTTGTCCGTCAGCGAACGCGGCGCATAGGCCGGCATCGCGCGCCGGATATAGTCGAAGACGGTCGTCGAATAGGCATAATAGTTGGCGATGGTCTTCAACACGTCGATGCCGTCGGTGAGCGGCGCGCCGCCGACCAGCGGTCCGGCACCGGGTGCACCGCCGCCTTTGCCGCCCTCGGCATGGCAGGCCACGCATTTCTCCGCATAGATCTTGGCGCCGTCCGCGGGCGTGCCGCTGCCGGGCGGCAGGTTGCTGCCGTCCGGCAAGATCGCGATGTCCCACGCCTTGATGTCCGATTCCGAGATCGGCTTGCCAAGGTTCGGGCTTTGCGCGAGCGCCGCGCCGGCGCCGAACGACAATGCCAGGGCGAGGGCCATCGATGGCTTATGCATAGACATGGCTGATCTCCCCTTTGCTGCCGATGCCCCAGCTCGTGAGACTGTTGTAATGCTGGTTGGGGAAGGCCAGAGGCGTCGTGACCGGCTTCCTGGTCTGACCTCGCGCGGCCACGAACTCCGCGCGCAGCGGCTGCACATTTCCGGCCTCGTCCCACGCGCGGCTTTGCAGGATTGCCGGCTGGCCATCCCAACGCCAGGGCATTTGGAAGCGGGTGAATGCCTTGTCGTGAACCGGCCCCTGCAGCGCGGCCTCACCCCAGCTCTTGCCGCCGTCAGCCGAGACCATGACTTTGGCGATGCGGCCATCGCCGGACCAGGCGATGCCGGAAATCGTGTAGTAGCCTGGCCCGTCCAAGCTGCGGCCGAACGAGGGAAAGGTGACGAGGCTCTTGACCTCCATGAGGAAATGGAAGCGCCACGTCTTGCCGCCCGGCAGGACCTGGGAATAGTTCTTGGTCTCGAAATAGGTCATGGCCGGCTGATCGACCGCCTTGAGGCGATGCAGGAACTTGACGTTCATGTTGCCCTGATATCCCGGCACCAGAAGGCGCATCGGATAGCCGTTGCCGGGCATCAGGCGCTCGCCGTTCTGATAGATCGCGATGATCGCGTCGTCATAGGCTTTCTTGACCGGAATGCTGCGATCCAGCTGCTGCGCATCCGCGCCCTCGGCAATCAGCCATTTCGCTTTCGGGTCGATGCCGGCTTCGTCGAGCAGGATCGACAGCGGCACGCCGCTCCATTCGGCGTTGGACGCGAGCCCGTGCAGCTGCTGAGCCGTTGCCTGCACCGGCTCGCTGGAGAACATCGGCGCCGAATTGCCGGCGCATTCCACGAAGTGCATGCGCGTGACGAGGGGATAGCGCGACAGCGTTTCCAGAGTGAATTCCAGCGGCTGACGCACCATGCCGTGGATGACGAGCTTGTGCTTGGCCGGGTCGATGTTCGGAATGCCGCAATGATTGATCGAGAAGTGGAGGCTGTTCGGCGTCACGGTGCCGCCAAGAAGTTGGTGCGGCGTGCGCGCGTGCGAGGTGCGAAATTCGCCGTCGGGATTGCTCAGCGTCCGCGTCACGGCTTTTTCGAAGGGTGACGGTGTCTGCAAGGCCGGGGTAACAGCGCCGAACGCCTTGCTCCACGCTTCGTCCTGGAGCGGTTCGGCGGCTGCCGCGGTCTTGGATCCGACGGCGGCCAAGGCGCCTGCGACCGCGATGCCCTGCCCAAGCAGGGCGCGACGATTGATCAGCCCGTTGCCGGCGACCAAGTCAGGCGATGGGATGCGTCCTCGATACATTGACTTGTTCACGATCTCCTCCCTGTAGCGGGAATGCCATGAGCATCCTTCTTGTACCCGCAGCATGAAATCGTGCTCTTTCGCGTAGCACTTGTCCAGCCCGCGCCGCCAACACGCAGCGCGAACGGCGAGGGATTAGAATTACGCTTTCGCGGCGCTATAGTCGTCCACGTCGAGTCCACTTGACGCGAGGGCGCCATGACGACAGCGCACGAGAACGAGCTTCTGACCCGGGTCGGCCCGGGCACGCCGATGGGCGCGCTGATGCGCGAGTATTGGGTCCCGGTGGCCCGCTCGGACGAAGTCGTGGCCGACGGCAATCCGTTGAGGCTGATGGCGCTCGGCGAGCCCCTGATCGCTTTCCGCGACACGTCCGGCCGGCTCGGCGTCCTCGATCACCGCTGCCCGCATCGCTGCGCGTCGCTGTTCTTCGGGCGCAACGAGCACAACGGCATTCGCTGCATCTATCACGGCTGGAAGTTCGACGTGGACGGCAATTGTCTTGAGATGGCGAACGTGCCGCCGCACCAGGACTTCAAGCACAAGATCAAGGCCAAGGCCTATAAGACGACGGAACGCTACGGCGTGATCTGGCTCTACATGGGCGACCGTGACGAGGCGCCGCCCTTCCCCGATTTCGAGCTCAACGATCTGAAGGACGACGATATCTCCGTCCGCATCATCCAGCAGGAATACAACTGGCTCCAGGGCCTGGAGAACGACCTCGACACCTCGCATTTTGGCTTTCTCCATCTCGGTGGGATCGACCCGGCGGCGATGGTTCCGGGCGACACGCTGACCTACCTCGCCTCGGACCGCACGCCGCAGTTCCACATCGAGGACACGCCCTTGGGGCTGATGTACGGCGCGTATCGTCCGGCCGACGCCGCCAACACCCACTGGCGGCTCGCCCAATTCATCGTCCCGTTCTGGGTAATCCCGCCTGCCGCCATGCTCGCGAACCAGATCATGATGAAGGGCTATATCCCGATGGACGACACCCACACCCTGGTCATCACGATCAACCGCGCGACCATGGGTAGGATGCGGCCCGGCCTGCGTTCGGGCGAGTCGGTCCCCGGCCTCGGCACGTCTGCCGACGCCGGCATCGAGTACTTGCCCAACACCACCGACTGGTTCGGGCGCTGGCGCCTCGTCAATAACGCTGGCAATGACTATCTCATCGACCGCGAGGCGCAGCGCCACGGCGGCGTGTTCAGCGGCATCTTCGGCCTCACCGTGCAGGACAACGCCGTCGGCGGCATGCTGGGGTTGATCAGCGACCGCACGCGCGAAAATCTTACCCCGAGCGACGCGATGATCGCACGCGCGCGGCATAAGCTCGTCCGACTGGTCGAAGCGTTCGCAAAGGACAAATCGACCAAGCTGCCGGGCGTTGACGACCCTGGCGTTTATCGCGGCCACCGCGCGGGCAATTTCGTGGCCCCTAACGGCAAGCCGTTCCGCGAGGCCTATGAGGAACAGATGCGGAGACACGCCAACGCGGCGCCGCGCTGGGCGGCGGAGTAGTCGTCCGGCACGGCTCACGGCCCTCCGCTCAGCTGCGTCAAGGCCCTCCCATGACCGACACGACCATCAAAACCGTTCGCACGACCATATTGCGTATCCCCTGGCCCGAGACTCCATGGCTCAAGGGCCACGCCTTCGGCGACGCGCGCAACATCCTGGTGCTGGAGGTCGAAACCGCCGGAGGGATCGTCGGCTTGGGATATCTCCTCGTGTTCCGGCCGATCCTGCGGACGCTCGCCGCCTGCGTCGAGGAGACCGTCGTGCCTCGCGTCATTGGCAAGGACGCCACCGCTGTCGAGGCGATCTGGCTCGATTTGTGGCGGTCGAGCGCGACCTACGGCCGCGGCGGCATCGCGGCGATGGCGATGTCGGCGCTCGACATTGCGCTGTGGGACGCGATCGGCAAGCGCGCAGGATTGCCGCTCCATCGCCTGTGGGGACATTTCCGCACTGAACTGCCGGTCTATGGCAGCGGCTGCTTTCGCGGCAGCGGCGGCGACGGCATGATCGCCAAGGCGCTCCACTACAAGTCGCGGGGCTACAAGGCGATCAAGATGCAGGTCGCGCACACGGCCGACCTGCGCACCGATCTCGACAACGTGCGGCGGATGCGCGAGGCGATCGGTCCCGAGATCGACATCATGATCGACGTCAACATGGGCTGGACCGCCGACATCGCGATCCAGATGGGCCGCAAGTTCGAGGACTACGACGTCTACTGGCTCGAGGAGCCGGTGGGGCCGGACGATTTCAGCGGTTATTTGCGGATCGCGGCGGCGCTCGATCTCAGGATCGTCGGCGGCGAGACGCATTTCACCCGGTTCGACCTCAAGCCGTTCTTCGAGAACCCGCTGCTGCCGATTCTGCAGCCCGATCCGATGCGCGGCGGCTTCACCGACCTGCGTAAGATCGCCGCCATCGCCGACACCTGGGGCATGACGATCGCGCCGCATCTCTTTCCCGAGCTCAACGTCCACCTCCTCGCCTCGATCTCCAACGGGCTGTGGATCGAGGACATGGGCTTGAGCGAGGATTTGTGGGTCGAGCCGGTGCCGGTGGCGAACGGCACCATCGTCGCGCCGGAGCGTCCCGGCCACGGCCTCGCCTTCAAGCCGGAGATCCTGCGCGACTTCCGGGTGGGTTGAGTCAGGCCGTCAGCACCGGCACTTGCAGGAACGACGCCTTGCCGCCGCCGGTGTGGATCGTGTGCTCGCCGTCGTAGCGCTCGGGCGGGCGGTCGACCGGATCGTTGTGGAGGAAGAAGCCCGAGGACGACGAGCCGGGCTTTCCCGTCCCCTTGTAGTCCTGGCCCGACAAGATCAACGCCAGGCGCGAGCCCTTGGGCAGGAAGGCGGCGGTCGGCCACACCTCGACCTGCGCCTCGACGACTTCGCCTGGCCGCAACGGCTGCGGCGCGTCGAAGCTGTGCACCGGCTGCCAGTCCGTCGTGCGCGCGGGATCGAGCTTGCGCAGCGCGACGCGGAGCCAGCCCTGCGACAGCGGGATGGGATCGAAGTTGGTGGCGAAGTTGATCTCGCGCCCCGACGGGTCGAAGGCGAGCAGGGTGCAGAACATATCCATGTCGGGCTTGGAGCAGGAAAGCTGCAGCTTGGCCAGGAGCGGCCCCGCGATCTCCATGTCGCGGTCGAGCGGCGCTGAGGTGAAAGTCGCGCCCGCGCTCAGCGCCGGGTAACTCGCCGACGAGGCCGCGGCGGGCGCCTGCCAGGCGAGCATCTTGCCGGCGGCGTCGAGGTGCAGCTTGACGAAGCGCGTGCCCTCGATCGGCCAGGCGGCCGAACGGACGGAGCGGCGCACCGTGTCGTCGGGCGCGCGTACCAGCACCTCGACCCGCGCTTCCTTTTCCCAGCCGTTGTCGACGCCCTTGAGGTAGCGGTCGAAGAAGCGCCGTTGCAGCGCCACCGAATCGGGTGCAAAGAAAGTCGCGAAATACGGCCCGGTCTGCACCTTGAGCCATTTCTCCCTGGACGAAATGCCGACGAAGCCCTCGATCGTGCCGCGCAGGTGAAGGCCGAGCGCGCTCCAGTTCGCGACCACCAGCGCGGGCACCTCAATCTTGGACAGGTCGGCCGAGCGCGCCTGGTACCACGCGTCGAGCAGCGGATGGGCGCGCACGTTCTCGATGTAATCGAAACGGTTCTCCTTCAACTTCTCGGGCGCGAGGCTCGCGGGTCCGGTCGAGCGTTCGCCGTTGACGAAGTCGGTGAGCGTCGAATCGGCCTTGCCGTGCTGGTTGTTGAGCACGCTGTTCTGCCACCAGCGCCCGACGAAGCCGCTGCAGAAGATGCCGCCGTGCCGCGTGCGGTCGCGATAGAAGTCGCAGGTGCCGGCCCAGGGCAGGATGGCGGCCAGGTATTTCGGGCGGTAGGACGCGACCATCCACTGTCCGGCCGCATAGTAGGAGATGCCGAGCAGCCCGACCTTGCCGTTGCACCAGGGCTGCGCCCCGGCCCACTCGATCGCCTCCTTGAAGTCCATGAACTCCTGCGGTGAGTTGACGTCGAGCTTGCCGGGCGAACGGCCGGCGCCGCGGCAATCGACATGGATCAGCGCGTAGCCGTGCGGAACCCACGATTCCGGGTCGGGGCGCTCGAACACCATGTGCTTGCCGGTCGAGTTGGCCACCATCTCGGGATGGCGCGCCTTGAGTCGTTCCCAGCCCTCGCCCATGAACTGGCTGATGTGGGAATCCTTACCGTAGGGGCCGTAGGTCATCAGCGCGGGATATTTTCCCGCCGGCACCGGGCGGTAGACGTCGGCGCGCAGCACGGCACCGTCGCTGAGGCGAATCTCGACATCCTTGTCGAGCGCCATCGTCCGCCCGCCCGCCGCCTCGCGCAGCACCGTCGGCATGAAACTCCTCCCTCGCGCTGAGCTCAGTCGTTCCTAGTTCGGCGGGAACGAAGCGAAGCACTTGTCGGACTGAAAGATGAAGGTCTCGACATAGTCGTGGATGACGGGCTTGCGCTTCAGGACCGCCATCGCGCCGGCCAGTACGTGCCAGTTCAGCATCTCATGATGACCGGCGGCCTCGACCTCCTGGATGGTGCGCCGGCGCCACGTCTCGTAGTCGGCCGCCTCGAGCGCGGCCAGCATCTTGCGGTCCGATTCAAAGTCGGGCAGGACGTATCCCGTGTTGGTCGACAGGAAGCAATGCGACCAGCTCGACGACGCCATGATCACGGCGCGGTAGGGGCTCGCCGCCAGGGTTTCCGCCATCCGCGCGCCGACCTCGTAGCAGAGTGCAGGATTGGGGCCGGGCGGATCGGGCAGGCCCACCTGCTCCGGCTCCTTGAAGAGATGCGCGAAGGCGCCGGCCGCGCTGATCACGGCGCTGCCATAGCAATTGACGTGCAGCGGAATGATCGGATACGGGAAGCCCTTGCGGTCGCAATCGAGGTAGAGAACGGTGTAGTTGAAGCCATGCGCAAGGATCGGTGAATGCAGGAGCTTGTATGCATAAGGCATCGCCACGCCGCGGTTGATGAGGCCCGTCGTAAGATATTTCGCGCCCTCGCGATGGCCGTGGATCCTCATCTTCCAGTCGTGCGGCTCGCCCCAGTAGTTCGGCTGCTTGCCCATGAAGCCGTGGTTCCACACCTCCTGCTCGAAATCGTCGTCAAGCCCGTAGACGCAGAAGGGCGGGATGATGGTCTCCTTGAAGTTCTCGTACTGGTCGTCGGCGATGATGACGATGAAGTCCGGCTTGAAGTCGTCGATGATCTGCCGCTGCTTGCGGAAATTCTTCCACATGCGCTCGCGATAGCGCCGTCCTGCCGAAAGTCCCATGTCGTTGCCGACCTCGTCGAGCATGCCCGGCGGCCAGTTCTTACGGTCCCTCCATTTCGCGTCGACGCGCGGCGCGTTGATGATGCGCTGCCAGGTCGCAGCGAACCCCTCGTCGGTGCCGGTCAGCGAAGGATGGTGCGTCGTTCCGATCCCGAGAATTTCAGCCATGGTGCTCTCCTGCGCCTCGCGCCACCGCCAGTCTATCCCCAGAGTGCCGGCGCCAGCAATCGCGGCAGTCATCATCCTTATCGCGGGATAACCTGACGCAGCCTCGGAATCGCGCGCCAAATCCGCTCGGGCATCAGCGCGTGACGTGCTCGACGATCATCCTCTCGTCGACAAGACGGCCGCCGTCGATGATAAGATCGTTGTCGAGCGTGACGGTGCAGTCGCGCATCGGCACGTCGTAGTGGCCCTTCGTTGTCCGCTTGCCGCCGCCCTGCGAATTCGGTCCGGTGGAAAAGAGGAAATTGCCGGCGAAGCAGCGTGCTCCCGCGTGATGCCGCGTCGGATCGTCGCCGTTGAGAGCGATCGCGTCCCATCTTCCCTGCGGATTGAGGCCCCACCCGAGATGCGAGATCGCGTGCCCGTCGTCATCGCCTGGGAAGGCACGATTGCCCTCGAGCCAGTCGTTCATCAGCGCCGCGTCAAGCGCGCCAACGATGCTGCGGATGAAACCATCGCGGATGTCGAGGCGGACCTCGTCCTGCACATAGCGGCAATAGGGCAGGATGACGATGTCGCCGGGACGCAGCACGACTGTGCCATTGGCCGTGCCTTCGTTCGGAAACGTGTGGACGTGGCCGGCGCCCCAATGGTCGAACCGTCCCGGGGTCTCGGCAAATCCGTACTGAATCATGGTCGGATATTCGCCGAGCTTCACGGCGAGATCGGTGCCGCCTGAACGCGTCACGCGCATCGTCTTCGCGGTCTCGAGCCGCCTCCCGGCCTCGACCACGGCTTCCTTGAGGCCGGGCGGCGCCATCAGCTCTTCGAGTTCGTCTGGCGAATCGATCACCATGAGCACGCGCGTGCCGGCGTCGCGCGCCTCCTTGAGCCAGCGCGTGAACAGCGGGATATGCAGGCAGACCAGCAAATCGGCCGCTTTGATCGCGTCGAGCGTTCCCTTGCAGCGTCCGACCGTCTCGACGCCGACCTTGGTCCAGGATGGCATGGCGTTGACGCACATCTCGTAGATGTCGGCGCCGAGATCCTCGGCCGCCGCGAACGCGGCGCTTACGTAATCGCGCCGCGCGCCGAGATCGCTCAGGAGCACAATGGTCTCGCCCCGCTGAACGTTGCAGAGAACGTACTCGCGGCGGAAGAGCATGGCGAGCCTGGCTTGGTTCAATGTCTCGCGCATAGGCGGCCTCCGGACTTTATCGCCATGAGTCTCATAGGCGAGCCTCGCAACGTCGATATATCCGACCGTCGGCCTCACGGGTTGCTGACGGGATCGATGGACCGCCAAATAGCGGACGTTCAATAGACATCGAAGTACTCGCGCTGCTCCCAATCCGTCACCTCGGCGAGGAAGCGCGCAATCTCGGCGTCTTTGATGGTGAGGATATAGTCGACGAAGGCATCGCTCAAGGCGCGACGGTAGAAGGCGCTGTGGCGCAGCGCATCCGTCGCCTCCATCAGACTCGTCGGCAGTTGCTCGGCCGCGGATTCGTATGGCGTATCGGAAGGGGTTGCGGGCTGGAGCCGTTCTTCGATGCCATTGAGGCCGGACAGTACCTGCGACGCCATGTAGAGATAGGGATTGGCGGCGGGCTCGCCGACACGGTTCTCGAGCCGCGCACCGGGGTCGCCCGTGCCACCGCTCACGACTCGAATCATCGCGCCCTTGTGGTCGCTCCCCCAGATCGCGCGGTCCGGCGCCAGCGAGTAGGGGCGATAGCGCTTGTAGCCGTTGATCGTCGGCGTGCTGAAGAGGCACGACGCGCGTGCATGACGCAACAAGCCGCCGATGTAATTGAGTCCCAGCGGCGAAAGCGTCTCGCCTTCTGCGACCGGCGCGAAGGCGTTGCGGCCGCCCTCGCGCGCGCGCAGCGACTGATGGAGATGCCACCCGCTCGCGAACAGGTTGGGTATTGCCGGCCGGCACATGAAGGTCGCGTGGTAGCCGTGCCGGTGACACACCTGCTTCACCGCGCTGCGGAACAGCATGACGTTGTCGGCCGCGGCGAGGCCGGCGACCGGATCGAACGTGACCTCGAACTGGCTCGGTCCGAATTCGCTCTCGAAGGAACGCACCGGTAGGTCGAGCGCACGCAGGTTGGTCATCAGGAGCTGGACCACCGGATCGAGCTGATCGATGCGCTGCTCGGTGAGGTAGTGATAACCGCGCGCGAGCAGGCTCACATCCGGCGGAGTCGCCGGCTGGGTCGCGTCTTCGGGCCTGAGCCTCGCATTCTCGAGCTTCAGGACATAGAACTCGATCTCCAGCCCGGCCACGAAGTCGTGGCCCGTGGCGGCAAGGCGCGCGAGCGCCTGGCGGTAGAGGTGGCGGGTCGAGAACGGCACCGGAACGCCGTTCTTGAGATGGATATCGCACAGGATCCAGCCCGTGTTCGGCGTCCTCGGCAGCACGTGGAACGTCGCCGGGTCCGGCACCATGATCATGTCGCCGGCGCCGCCCATGCCGGCCACGCCGAACCCGCCGTCTGCGGTGAACACCGGGTAGACGCTGCGATGCGCGGTGTCCTTCGCCAGCAAGGTCACGGTGATCGCGCAGCCGTTGCGGAAGACCGATTCCATCTCGCTCGCCGCCAAGGTCTTGCCGCGCAAGAGCCCGTGCTGGTCGGCGAAACTGACGCGCACGAGGTCGAGCTTGTGCTGTTCGATCTGGCGCAGCACGCCCGCCGCCGCGTCGCGATCCTCCCGGGACCAAAGCGCGAATGCGTCGATGAAGTTGGCGCGGCCGATCGATCCTTCGGGGGATGCCATCGCTGGTCTCGGCGCGCGTCAGTCGGCTGCGCCAGGCGGTGCCCACGGCGCGGCGCGGCGACGACTCGCATCGATCTCGCGCCACAGTGCTTCCCATCGCTCGTCCGGCAGGATCGCGTCGAGCGTGCCCGGGCCGCCGAGTCGGCACGCTGCCTCCGGGTCTAGCACCATGAGCTGTCGTCCGCCCGCTTCCTCGGTGGCGAGGGCCTCGGTCAGCAAGCGGCGATAGGCCACGACGCCGCGATCCGAATAGCCCAGCGTCTCGCGGGTGCGGTCGCGAATGGGGCCCGGCGATTCGACCGCCCACTGGTCATGCACGTTGATGTCGTGACCCATGCCTGTATAGGTCTCGGTGCGCTGCTCGCGCGGATCGTGGCCGTAATTGTTGGCGTGGTTGCGGCGCGACTTGTAGTCGGGCAGCGTGTAAAGGGCGAGCCGCTGCGCACGCATGGCGTCCTTGTCCACCGGCGCACCGAAGCTGGTGAAGATCGCATACCAATAACATCCCCGGTCGTCGACCGGAACGTGCCATTGACTGATGATCATCTCCGGACTTAGCGGCAGGACGACGAGGTGCGGGAACACGAGATTGGTGACGCGCACGTGAGTCGTGCCATCGCCGAGCGCGCGCCGCGCGACGAGACGGAAGCCGAAATCGCTGTGCTCGACGTCGATTCGCGGCCGCGCAAATTCGCGCAGGATGCGCGTCATCGGCAGCGCGGAGTTCGACGAATGCGCGCGGAACTGCTGGCCATAGCGGACGGCCGGATCGTCGTCGGCGAAGAAGCGGTGCAAGTATGATGCATGCGCCGGATCGATGCCGACCTCCAGCGCCTGGAGCCAGTTGGCCTCCCAAAATCCCTTGAACGCGAATGAGTGGCTGTCGGGTGCGACGAAGCAGTCGAAATTCGGGAAAGACGGCGGCTCGCCTCCCCCCAAATAGGCGAAAACGATGCCATTGCGTACCTGCACGGGATAGCTCCTCAGGCACACGCTCGCGGCCAGCGCGCTGCCTTCGGGCTCGGCCGGGGTGTCGCGACAACGCCCTTGCGTGTCGAAAAGCCAGCCGTGAAAGGCGCAGCGCAATCCCTCTGGCTCGAGCCGCGCGAAGGCGAGATCCGCGCCGCGGTGCGGACAATCTCGATCGAGCAGCCCGTAGGCGCCATCCGCTCTGCGGAACAGCACGAGATCCTGGCCCAGCAGACGCACCGGCACGACCGGTCGTTCGCCGGCAAGTTCCTCGATCAGTGCCGCCGGTTGCCAATAGCGCCGCATCAACGCGCCGGCCGGCGTGCCGGGGCCGATGCGCGTCAGCCGATCATTCTGTTCGGCGCTGATCATAGTGTGGTCGAGACTCCAATGCTTAAGCCGGTATTCCCCGGGGCGATCGCGGATTTGACGGTCATTCTGTCTTCGGCGCAAGCGCTCTCATCGTATAGTGCCTCAAAGGATGTTCGAAGAGCGGAACTGCCGCTGGGCCCGAAAGCGACCGCGACTCTATGGGATCAGGCAATTTGACAGCACGGCAAAGGCTGGAATGGTGGAATATGTGCAGTCATACTGCTCCTGAATTTCCGACACTCTCAAGGGTGGGGTTAGCTCGATCACGCTCCAGACCTCGTTGCGCGTGACGAGCACTCCGTGTAGCCGTTGCGCCTTCCATTCGGCGGTCGGAACGATGACATAGCGGTACACCGGATCGACGCCCCGACCGGCCATCGGGATTGGCGCACGCAGCCCGGTGTAGAGGCCGAAGGCCTGGGGATTTGGGGTCAATACATTTCCGCCGAGCGCATAATGGTCGCGTACATCCGTAAATATTTCGGCGAGCGCCGCGTAGTCCCGATCGTGATAAGGATGCGCGTCGTGATCGATCGCGTAGAACACGAGGTTGATCGACATTGCGGCGAGGGTTGCACCGGCGACAAAAACTGCGACCGCGCGGCGATGGAAAATTGGGATTGTCTCCGCTGCGATCGGTAAGGAGACCGCGATCAGACTGGTGACCGGTACCCACAGCCTTGCCATCCCCCCAGCGGCGTAGAAAAGATTCAGCAGAGCCATCGACGCGTACATCACGATGATTGGCAGATTACGCGTCGTCGCACAGGACAAGGCGACGATCATCGCGGTGATGGCTAGCGCGAGCGGCGCCGAAAGCGTCCCGACCCGATCCCAAAAACCGTCCATCCACAGGCCAGGAAAGAGGGATTTGGGAGCCTGATACAGGATGGAGCCGGTCACGCTCGCGAACATGCCGGAAAGAATTTGCGATATGCTCCGAAACGGTGACGTCGGGTCGACCGGCATGCTGCGCAGCAGCATCGCGATTTGGTTGATGCCATCGAGGCCCAGTCCGTGTTTATCGATTTGGCTATTGCGAACAAGCCAGAGGGCGAAGGGCAGCAAGAACGCTGCGGCATAGCACAGGTAGCGCGTCGCAACGCGACTGAACTCCGCCGGTTCGCGCCGGCGGGCGAGCACATAGACGAGCGGCAGGAACAGCGCGCCGAAAAGGCTGCCTCTGATCAGCATGCCGAAGCCGCAGATCGCCCCCGATATGATGGCGGCCGAATATCGAACCGATTCCTTCGACCACAGGCGGTCCGCCAGGAGAAGAGCAACGAGTGCCCACACGATCGTAGGCATCTCGGTATCCGTCATCCGCGAGAATTGCCAATAATACGGGTTGAGCCCGAGAAACATCGGGACGCAAAGCCGCGTCAGTGGCGAGCGAGCGAGCCGTCGCGCATAGAGATAGGCGAGAATGATGCCGACGACCCCATAAGCGATCATCCCAAGTTTCACGTGAAGCAGGTCAACCGGTACTCCGGATAAGAGCGCAACCGGCATCAATAGGATGGGCAGCCCAGGCGGCCAGGTCGTGTGCGGTATGTAATATTCCGGGTCGAGGCTTCTCGTGTAGCCGCGGCCGGCGACCAGCGACTGGCTCAGCGCGAGGTAGCTCTCCGCGTCTCGCGTGTCGAAGACGGAGAAGTCCAATCGCGGGTTCGGGTCGACGAAATAGAGAAGGCAGAGCAGGAGAACGAGGCCCGATACCCACCGGTTTTCGCCATTTGGAAGTCGCCCCGTGAGGCAGGACAGTGAGCGACCGATCATTGCCACGGGAGTGCTATTCGCAGTGCGGCGCCGCTTCGCTGGGCCTCCGCCACGGGGATCGCTTGCCGGTCCATTTGGTCGAGCATCGCGATAGTCGTCCTTCTCGTCGAGTACGCCCTTTCACCGCGGCACCGTCGTCGCCATGAAGCTCTAGGAGCGGGCGAGCGTCAACATCGTCTTGGCATGAGGCCGAATGACGACTCTCGGAATCGTCACGAAGCCGTCGCGGTTCGCCGTCGCCGTCCCCGAAGATCCGGTGGAGGTCCGCCATTTGACAACCTCGCCCGCGGCAATGACGAAATGCTGAGCTCGCCGCGGGGTGACGTCCACGGTCATGTCCCGCTGGGCAAGATCATTGGAGATCCTGGTGCTCCACGTGTCCACGGTGTCGTTGGGATCGCTCCAGGCGAAACCGAGATTGATCCCGCCGATCTTGTCGCCGTCTG
The DNA here is from genome assembly GCA_035604335.1 of Allostellaceae bacterium. Classification (GTDB taxonomy): domain Bacteria; phylum Pseudomonadota; class Alphaproteobacteria; order ATCC43930; family CGMCC-115725; genus DASZHJ01. The sequence goes on from DATNIT010000312.1 coordinate 24,518, forward strand.
CGGGATCACCGTTTCCGGGACGCGCATCGATCGAGCTGTTCGACAGGGCAGGATAGCTCTTGTCGCGGGCGAACTTATCAGGACCGTAATAATGAAGGAGGGTCGGCATCGGTCCGGTTCCGTCGGCGTGGGCGCCGTCGTTCCAGGCGAAGACGAAGCCGCGATGGGTCGCCTCCAGGGCGCGCGCCAGATCGACTTGATCCGCCCAGCTCGCATAGGGGTCATGCCGGCCGATCGTCCACGCGATGAACGGCAGCTCGCCGCGGAATTGCGCGACGAAGCGCACGGTGTCCATCCGCTGAAAGTAGTCCGTGCCGTCCGGCATCAGCGCCGGATCCTTCTCATCCCTGGGGACGAGGGTCGGCACGTTGCGCACGCGGGGCCGCGGCATCCCGGCATAGATCGCCGCGAAAATCTCCGGATGGCGCAGGCCGAAAATGGTCGCGCCCCATCCGCCCATCGACTCGCCAAGCACGTAGATGCGCCGGGCATCGACCGCATAGCGGTGAACCGTCCAATCGATCAGCCATTGCAAGCGGTTCTCGGTGAAGGGATAGACGCGCGGCGGCGTATTCGGCGCCCATTGCGGGACTGCTTCATATCCGAACCAATCCGTCTCGAACACGCCGTCGCCAAAGGGGCTTATGATCGCGTCGCGGGTGAACAGCTCGAGCCGGTCGGTGCCCAAGGCTCCGCCGAGAGCGGTCGCGAACTCTCCGCCCTTCTCCACCGAGAAAACACCGGGCATGCCGTCGCGATAGCCCATCGTATCGTCGCCGTAATAGAGGTAGTAATCGCCCGCCGCGCTGGCGCCGCCGCCGGCGGGTTCGGTGACATGGAGGCGCAGCGTCAGCGGCAGCCCCTTTTGCGCGTCGACGGGGGCGGACACGCTGGCGCCGGGCCGCGACCGCGCGTCGGCAAGGAGCATCGGCTGGATCGGCGCGGTGTGCTCTTCGACCGCGACCACGGTCGCATTCGTGCCGGGCACGATCGCGCTGAGACGATGCAGCTCACGATCCGTGGCGGCAACCGCGTAGAACGCCGATTCATCCTTCAGCGCGGTATGGACGGCGAGCCCGCTCCAGCGCGGCAGCGGCTTGCCTCCCTGCCGCGTCACTGTCATGGGCTTGTTCGGTTTGAGGCGATCCTCCGGCCAAAAGTTCGTCCCGAACAGTCCTGCGGAGTTGTTGAGAATGTCCATGGCGATGAGCTGGGCGGAGGACAGCGTCGCCTCGGTGATCGGTTTGGTCGAGCGATAGACAGAGTAGCGGTAGCCCACGCCGTCGAATCCCGCTGCGACGTCCCTCCAGGTGATGAAGGTTTGACCGTCGTGAAAAGCGACCGCGATGCCGGTTACCGGCGCCGAGTCTCGCCGGGCCGAACTCGCGCGCGCCGAATCGGCGTCCGCAAGGGTTGTTAGCCCCCGCCCTGGCAGCGTTCCGTTGGAGTGCGCTGCCCGGCTGGGCGAGAGCGCCGTGACGTTGCCCCACCCATCGCGCCCGAGCGGGCCAGCCTCATCGCCCGATGCCTGCGCGACCAGGGTCACGGCCAGGAACGTGAACACGAGCGTCCACCTCATGTTATGACCGTGCCTCCTCAGGGACCGACGGATACGGAGCAACCTTACCTCTATCGTCCAATCGGAGAAGACCCCTTGTGCCCGCAGACAATCTCATCCTGCTTGTTTGCGCTGAGGAATCGAGTAACGACGTCGGCTGATGATCGCGCTGGTCCGGCTGCTCCTCGCCATCCTTCTCTCGCCACTCCGATCGATGGCTCGGCGCGAGGCAGAGAACGCCGTTCTTCGCCATCAAGTGGTCGTTCTGCGGCGGCAGGCGCGAGGTCGGATAAGACATACGAGCGGCGATCGCTTGTTCTTTGTATGGCTCTATCGCCTTTTCCCCTCGGCCCTGAACGCCATCGCCATCATCCAGCCCGGCACGATCATCCGGTGGCCCGCCGCGGGCACGTGATCGCCAGCGCCAGTACAATCGAAAGCCCGCACGGTGGGCACCCGAAAATCGATCCGGAGCTTCGAGCCCTGATCCGGGAGATAAGCGTCGCAAACCCGCTCTGGGGCGCGCCACGGATCCACGGCGAGCTGCTGAAGCTCGGCTTTGCCGTGGCACGGTCGACGGTCGCCTAATACATGGCGAAGCACCGCCGGCCGCCGTCGCAGAGCTGGAAGACGTTTCTCGGGAACCACCTCTGCGTGACCGCCTCGATCGACCTGTTCGTCGTCCCGGCGGCGACCTTCAAACTGCTGTACGGGATGGTGATCCTGCATCACAAACGGCGGAGCCTCGTGAGCTTCGGCGTTACGAGCAACCCGACCGCCGAGTGGATGGCGCGCCAGATCGCCGACGCTTTCCCGTGGGAAGAGGCGCCCCGCTATCTGCTCCGCGATCGGGATCGCATCTATGGCGAAATCTTCGTCCGACGACTTCGCGCCATGGGCATTCGGGACCATCCGACGGCACCGCGATCACCGTGGCAAAATCCATATGTCGAATGGCTCATTGGTTCCATACGGCGCGAATGTCTCGACCATATAATCGTGGCCGGCGAGGCTCATCTGCGCAGCATCCTAAAATCGTATGCGCGCTACTACAACGAGGCGCGGACGCACCTATCCCCGGGCAAAGACGCACCGAACTATCGGCCAATCCAGCGGTTCGGCCAGATCGTCGCCGTCTCTGCCCTCGGCGGCTTGGATCATCGGTATTGCCGGATGAAGTTCTCGGCAGCGACGGGTCTCACGCGCCGGCGACGAACGGCACCGAGCGCGCAAGCCGCGGACATGTGGCGTCAATTTGGCCCGAGCGAATAAACAAATATGACTTATATATCAGATAATTATGGGTTGGCGGAGAGGGTGTCCGCCTAAAGTCAAGTAATTTCTATTGGTTAGGCGTCAAAAGGGTATCTACCCACATATAGACCCGCAATTCAGCCGCACAAACCCTCGACAGTCTTACGATCGCCATCGCGCTCCGCAGCCTGCCCTTATGCTCCAATCGCGCACGTCGCGGGCGCTGGCGTAGCAGGGTGGCTGCTCCCTCGCAAGCTCGCCCAAAGCCTGGCAACCGGCCAGGTCGATCGCGTAGCGGCCCCGTCCGCGCTTCTCGGATGCCTTTCTCGCCGGTTACGGGCCATCCGCGCGAGTTCATCGAGTTGGCGCTCGCGCACATGATCAGCAACAAGGTCGAGGCCGCCTATTTCAGGGGCGACCTCTTCGCCAAACGCCGCTCTCTCATAGACCATTGGCAAATAGCGTGCGACACGATCAGGACCCCGGCGAGCCGCGGTGCCCAAAAGGGGGAGACACAGGCCTAATCCCCGGATCGCTAGGCATACCAGATGTTGTTGACGTTCGCTGGTAGCCGTTTTATTTTGTTGATGGTCGTCGGGCACGCTGCGGGACGACCCCCCCACTCTCGCCGCGCCGAGGCGCTCTCGGGCCAACGGTGACAACGCGGTTCTCGCCGCGCGGTGTTGCGTCGGCCTCCGTTTCTCCGCCGCCCATCGCGCTGGCCGTGAGCCGCAAGGCACAGGCCATGAAGCGCAGCCCTACTGAATTCACCCACCCCGGCGCGGTCGCTGCGTCGGCCCAGCAAACACCGCCGTTCCGCGATCGCCTGACCGCCACAATCAACGACACGCTCGCCTACACCGGCCTCGGGAAGACCTCGTTCTACGCCTCGGTAAAAGCCGGGCGAATCAAAATCACGAAGGTTGGTCGCCGCACGCTCGTGGACGTGCGCTCTGTCGTCGCCCTCCTCGATCTCGGCGCCTCGCCCGCATCCGCACCGGTCCCTGCCACGACAAGCTCGCTGGCCTCGCGGCGGCAGAAGCGTGCCGACTCGGTAGTGGCGCCGATTTTGGCGGTCGCGCACGAGGAGCTATCCGGCGCACTGCCCAAATGGTTCGTGGCACAGCGGCCCCGAAAGCGGCCTGGCAAATTCAACGTTTCCGACGGAGGCGTGCAATGAGTGGCGCCACCCAGCGGATCGACTTCGGCCGGATCAATGCGGCTGCGCTCGCGGTGCTGCCCGCGCTACTAGCGCGCTGGCTGCCGCAGGGACGGCTCCAGGGCCGTGAATACGTAGCGCTCAATCCGAGACGCAATGACCGCTCGCTTGGTTCCTTCCGCATCAACGTCAGCAACTGTCGTTGGGCCGATTTCGCGGTCGAAGACGCGCACGGCGGCGACGCGACGAGCCTCCTCGCCTATCTCAGCGATGTGGGCCAAGTCGAGGCCGCGCGCCGGCTTTCGGCCATGCTCGGCCTCGAGGAGGGCGGGCAATGACGCTCGACCTCAACACCTCCCCATTGACCGAGGCTGAGCGCAAGGGTGCGAAGAACGCGGCCAAGGCGACGGACTGGAAGCCGTTGTTGCCGGTGCCCGATGGCACTGCGATGGGCATTCCATCCCATCGGCTCGGCACCCCATCGCAGATTTGGGATTATCCCGACGCTGCGGGTCGGTTGCTGTTCAGGACGTGCCGCTTCGACTACCTCAATGACGGCAAGCCGGACAAAGATGTCATGCCGCTAT